>JBDTVC010000020.1:0-35345 GCA_040007475.1 Burkholderiales bacterium | reverse complement strand
GCGGGCGCCGCGCCGGCGAGTTTCACCCCGGTGTAGCGCTCGCCGGTGACCAGCCACGCCACCAGCCCGGCCACTGGCGGCATCAGGTACATCAGCGGCGCGCTGCGCGCCACGCCGCGCACCGTGTTGACCCAGCCCCACACCAGCCAGCCGAGAAAGGCGGAGATCAGCACTGCGTAACACAGGCCCAGCCAGATCATCGGCCGCACCTCGCTCCACTCGACGCGCAGCCCGGCCGGCGCGCTCAGCAGCACGACCGGCGCGCTGCCGAGCAGCGTCGCGTAGGTCATCACCGTGACGCCGCCGTGGCGCTCGATCAGCGGCTTCGCGGCGACGGTGTAGTACGAGAAGAACGAGGCCGCGATGACGAGCGTGAGGTCGCCGCCGCCGGCCTGCCAGTGGCCGCCGCGCAGCTTGTCCGACAGGAACACGAGCACGCCGCCGCAGGCCACCGCGACGCCGGCGAGCTGGCCGCGCGACAGGTGGTCCTCGAGGCCGTGCCAGCGCAGGATCAGCAGCGTGAACACCGGCCCCATCGCGAGGATCAGCGAGCTCGAGAACGCGGTCGACCAGTGGATGCCATAGGTCACGAGACCGACATGCAGCAGGTGGCCGGCCAGGCCGAGCTTGAGCAGCGCGAGCAGGTCGGCACGCGGCACGCGCGGCCAGTTCACGCCGTGGCGCGAGACCAGCAGCAACGTCGCAGCCACCGGCATCATCAGGTAGCGCGCGAACAGGAATCCACCGGGCGAGAGCGCCGAAAACACCGCCTTCTGCACGCTGAAGTTCGAGCCCCACACCGCGATCATTGCGAACGCTGCCCAGAGCGCGTGCCGGGCTTGGCGCGCCGGGTCGACGGGCGGGGGCGGGCTTTCCATCAGGTCGAGTGTCGCATCCGGCCTGCGATGATGCGGGCGCGCCTCACCGAAAGCCTTGCATGCCCCAGCCCTATCCGCACCTGCTCGCACCGCTGGACCTCGGCTTCACGACCTTGAAGAACCGCGTGCTGATGGGCAGCATGCACACCGGGCTCGAAGACGGCCGCCGGCACTTCACCGCCGCCGCCGCGTTCTTCGCCGAGCGCGCGCGCGGCGAGGTCGGGCTGATCGTGACGGGCGGGTTCGCACCCAACATCGAGGGCTGGGCCAAGCCCTTCGCCGGCACGCTGGCGACCCGAGGTGCGGCGCGCCGCCACCGGCAGGTGACCGACGCGGTGCATGCCGAGGGCGGCAAGATCGCACTGCAGATCCTGCACACCGGGCGGTATGGCTACTCGCCGCTGTGTGTCGCGCCGTCGCGCATCCAGAGCCCGATCTCGCCATTCACGCCGCGCGAGCTGAGCGCGTCGGGCATCGAGCGCCAGATCCGCGCGTTCGTGCGCTGCGCCACGCTGGCACGCGAGGCCGGCTACGACGGCATCGAGGTGATGGGCAGCGAGGGCTACTTCATCAACCAGTTCCTCGTTACGCACACCAACCACCGCACCGACGAATGGGGCGGGTCGTACGAGAACCGCATGCGGTTGCCGGTCGAGATCGTGCAGCGCGTGCGCGAGGCGGTGGGTCAGGACTTCATCCTGATCTACCGGCTGTCGATGCTGGACCTGATCCCTGATGGCAGCAGCTGGGACGAGGTCGTCACGCTCGCGAAGGCGATCGAGCGCGCGGGCGCAACGATCATCAACACCGGCATCGGCTGGCACGAGGCGCGTATCCCGACGATCGCGACCAGCGTGCCGCGCGGCGCGTTCGGCTGGGTCACGCAGAAGATGCGCAAGACGCTGCGCGAGGCCGGCCTGAAGATCCCGCTGATCACGAGCAACCGCATCAACATGCCCGAGGTCGCCGAGGCACTGCTGGCCGAAGGCTGCGCCGACATGGTCAGCATGGCGCGGCCGCTGCTGGCCGATGCCGAGTTCGTGAAGAAGTCAGCGAACCACCGGCGCGACGAGATCAACACCTGCATCGCGTGCAACCAGGCATGCCTGGATCACACCTTCAAGTCGCAGCTCGCGTCATGCCTGGTGAACCCGCGCGCTGGGCACGAGACGACGCTGATCCTGAAGCTGGCGCGTGCCACCCGACGCTTCGCCGTCGTCGGTGCCGGGCCGGCCGGGCTGGCCACCGCCACGGCGCTGGCCGAACGCGGCCACGAGGTGCACCTGTTCGAGGCCGCGTCGCAGATCGGCGGGCAGTTCAACATGGCCAAGCGCATACCCGGCAAGGAGGAGTTCAGCGAGACGCTGCGCTACTTCACGCACCGCATCGCGATCACCGGCGTGCAACTGCACCTCGGCCAACGCATCACCGCGCCGGAGCTGATCGCGCGCCGCTTCGACGAGGTCGTGCTCGCCACCGGCGTGCTGCCGCGCATGCCACCCATCCCGGGCGCGGATGGCGCGAACGTTCTCAGCTATGTCGACGTGCTGCTGCACACCGCGCCGGTCGGGGAGCGCGTCGCGATCATCGGCGCCGGTGGCATCGGCTTCGACGTGGCCGAGTACCTCGTCACCGCGCCGGGCCATTCACCGACGATGAACCTGCACGAGTGGCTCGCGGAGTGGGGCGTGGCCGACCCGGCACGGGTGCGCGGTGGCGTCGTGCCGGCGCGGCCCGCGCCGCCGGCGCGGCAGGTCACGCTGCTGCAGCGCAAGGCCGGCAAGCTCGGCAAGGGCCTGGGCAAGACGACCGGGTGGATCCATCGGGCCGCGTTGCAGATGAAGCGCGTCGAGATGATCGGCGGCGTCAACTACGAACGCATCACGCCGCAGGGCGTCTATGTCACCTACGGCGAGAAGCGCAGCGATGGTCAGGTCATCGAGTGCGACACCGTCGTGCTGTGCGCCGGCCAGGAGCCGCTGCGCGACCTGCTCGCGCCGCTGAAGGCGGCCGGCGTGAGGACGCACCTGATCGGCGGCGCCGACGAGGCCGCCGAACTCGATGCGAAACGCGCGATCGATCAGGGGACGCGGCTGGCCGCGACCCTCTGATCAGGTCGCTGGTTTGTCGCTCAACGCCTTGAGGTTGTCCTCGAGTTCCTTGCTCATCGGCGCATTCAGGTTGATCCCCTTGGGCGGGATCGGCGACTGGAACCACTTGGTGTAGAGCTTCGCGAACTCGCCGCTCTTCATCAGGCTCGCGAGCGTGCCGTCGACCAGCTTCTTGAAGGCCGGGTCGTCCAGCCGCAGCATGATCGCGTAGGGCTCGACCTGGATCGCCTCGCCGACAACCGCGAGCTCGGCCGGGTTCTGCGCGCTGGCGCGCAGGCCGTACAGCAGGATGTCGTCCATGCCAAACGCAACGGCGCGGCCGGTCTGCACCATCAGCGCCGATTCGGCGTGGTCCTTCGCGCCCAGCAGCTCCATGCCGAGCTTCTTTTCTTCGTTGAGGTTGCGCAGGATCTGGAAGTTGGTCGTGCCGGTGGTCGAGACGATGGTCTTGCCCTTCAGGTCGTCGATCGTCTTGACCGCGGTGCCGGTCTTCACGAGAAACTTGGTGCCGGTGTAGAAGTAGTTGGTCGCGAACTGCACCTGCTTGCCGCGGGCGCTGTTGTTCGTGGTGGAGCCGCACTCGATGTCGATCGTGCCGTTGACCAGCAGCGGGATGCGGTTGGCCGAGGTCACGGCTTGCAGGTTGACCTTCAGGTCGCTGCGGCCGGTGGCCTTCTTCACCTCGTCGACGATCTTCAGGCAGATCTCGTGGCCGAAGCCGACCGGCTGGGCCTTGTCGTCCAGGTACGAGAACGGGATCGACGACTCGCGGTAGGCCAGCGTGATCGCGCCGGACTGCTTGACCTTGTCGAGCGTGCCGGAGGTCTGCGCAAACGCCGGCGCCGCGATGGCCAGCAGCGAGAGGGCGGTAATTTGGGTCAGGCGCATGAGGCGGTCCTTGTGGGCGGAATGATGAAGAGGCATGGTACGGAACGCACTCGCAAGGTCAATGCCCGCCGGGTTTACCGCTAGCATTTGCGCCTGGTCCAGCCTTATCGGAGCCCCTCCATGACCCGCCACCTGATCGCCGCCCTGCTGTGCGCCAGCAGCCTCGCTGCCCACGCCGCCGACGAGCCCAAGCTGCTCAACATCTACAACTGGTCGGACTACATCGCCGACGACACGATCAAGAACTTCGAGAAGGAGACCGGCATCAAGGTCAACTATGACAACTACGATGCCAACGAGGTCTTGCACGCGAAGCTGGTCGCGGGCAAGACCGGCTACGACATCGTCGTGCCCGGCTCGCACTTCGCGAAGGGCCAGATTGCCGGCGGGTTGCTGCAGAAGCTCGACAGAACCAAGCTGACGAACTGGGGCCACCTCGACAAGGGGCTGCTGGAGCAGCTGGCCAATGTCGACCCGGGCAACCAGCACCTGGTCGACTGGCTGTGGGGTTACGTGACGGTGGGCATCAACACCGCGAAGGTCAAGGCCGCGTTGGGCGATATGCCGATGCCCGACAACGCTTGGAGCCTGATCTTCGACCCCAAGTACGCGGCCAAGCTGAAGGGCTGCGGCATCAACTACCTCGACTCGGCGTCCGAGGTGCTGCCGGTCGCGATGCTGTACGTCGGCAAGCCGGCCTACAGCGCGAACACCGCCGACTACGACGCGGCGGCGAAGATGCTGAAGTCGGTTCGGCCCTACGTGACGCGCTTTTCGTCCAGCGGCTACATCAACGACCTGGCGGGCGGCTCGTTGTGCGCCGTGATGGGTTACTCGGGCGATATCAACATCGCCCGCGCTCGCGCGATCGAGGCCAACCCGAAGGGCACGCCGGTGATCGAGGCGATGATCCCGAAGGGCGGAGCGACGCTGTTCTTCGACACGATGGCGATCCCGAAGGACGCGCCGCACCCGAACAACGCGCACCTGTTCATCAACTACATCCTGCGGCCCGAGGTCGCGGCCGGGCTGACGAACAAGGTCTTCTACGCGAACCCGAATGCCGGGTCGCTGAAGTTCGTAAAGAAGGATGTCGCCGAGAACAAGACCATCTTCCTGAGCGATGCCGACAAGAAGCGCATGACACCGCCGGATGCGGTGCCGCAGGATGTGAAGCGCGTGCAGACGCGGACCTTCACGAGCTTCAAGTCAGCGAAGTAGCCCTCCGGGCTGCCGCTACTTGCACAAGCCGAGCACACGCTGCTGCTGGCTGCATGAAGGCCTCGTCACGCTGACTGCGGCTGGTGGGCGTGCCAGGCAGTTTTGCATTTCCTTGGCCATCGGCGAGTAGTAGGACCAGCCGCGCGCGAGCGGGGGCATGGCCATCTCCACCTCGCGCCACTTTGGGTGGCCCGAGGACTGCAGCGTGTCGAAGTTTGTGCAGAGAGAGCGCGCAAGTTTTCGAAGCTGCCAGACGGTGCTGCCGAGTGCGTAGTCGTACGTGACCAGGTAGGCCTTGATCGCAATCCCGGCGACGTCTTCCTGCAGAAGATTCGGGTAGCTCGTCGCGCGAACCGTGGCAGGCGTATAGGTCTGAAGTGCCGTCTGGCTCTCCGGCCGCGCTGGATCGAACTTCAGCAGCTTGATGAGTTGGCGCGCCGAAGGAGTCATGTCGGCCAGCAGCTTGGCGGGTTGCCCCGCGACCACCACGACGACGTCAAGGGTCTTGTCCACCGTCAATTTGACCAACGCTTCTTCGTTGGACAGGTAGCTGGCGTTGACGTCGGCGATCGGCCCGTCGAACATCTGCCGGTACAGCGTCGTGGCCGACATGGCGGTGCCGCTGCGCAGGGGGCCGACGTTGATCTTCGCCCCCTTGATTTGGTGGACGAACTCGAGCTCAGAATCCGCTCGGGCGAGGAAGTAGATCTCTTCGTTGTACAAGGGCATGATCACCCGTATCGGGCGGATCAGTGCCTCGGCCTCTGCGTTTCCGCTCTTGGCGAGATCCAGGTACGCCTGATAGACGTCCGATTGAACCAAGGCGAGCTTCACGCCCGGTTCGTATCGCAGACGATGGACGTTCTCGGCCGATCCTGCAGACGGCAGCACCGCGAGATCGATGCCCGCCGGGTCCGCGACGAACTTTGCGATGTCACGCCCGATCTGGATGTAGGTGCCGCGCTCTGACGCCGTCACGATCTTGAACGAAACCTTCGCGGATGGTGGGGCGGCCCAGCATGTCGAGATTCCGGCAATGGTCAGGAGGGCGAACATTCGACGGATCATGGCTTGTCCTTCGCCGGGCCGCTTGTTGAACACAAACCGAGTGCCACGATCGTCGCGGAGCAGGCTTCGCGGCTGGGTGTGAGGCGCGAGTTGGTCTCCACGCCGCGTACCTCTGGCGTCGCTGTCGCTGCGGCTGGCGGCTTGCCACGCTGGCGTTGCGAGCCGCGAAGAGCGCCTGTCCTGCTCACACGCGCCTTGGAGGCCGCCGAATCAGAGAGGGGCGAATCAGAGGAGTGCTGAGCCTCGACCTGCACAAGCGGTCCGGGCTCGGGTGTCACAGCAGGGCGCTGGTCTTTGGGTTCGCCTGGAGCGGGCGCATCGACACCGTCGTTGGCATTCGTTTGCCACCCGGAGTCCGAGCCGAGAGTCGAGCGCTCGCGCCAGCGCGCCTCGTCCGCGCCGGTCTGCGCCTCAGGCCGGCGCGGCGGCTCGGAGTCCAACTCCATGTAGGCGACGGCGGCTAGGACGCCCATCGCGGCCAGCGCACCGAGCGTCGCGCGGACAGCATGAGCTCGGGTCGCTGCTGCTCGCTCCTGTTGCTCCCGAACGAATGTCAGGGCGTAGCTGTCGACGACATCGCTCAAGGGTGGCGCCGTTGGCCAAGTGGAAGCCAATGAGACTTCTTCGGTTCCGTGCAGCGGCAACTGCAGCGCGGCAACGAGGGCTGGATCGAACGCCAAGGTACCCGGCTCGTTGGCGATCGTGCTCTCGGCCGGCGGCTGCTCGTCCCGGCGGTCATTCGCCGGGGGGGTGGCCCCTTGGCTATCGCCAATTACCACGTCGGGGACGATCTCAACAAGGGCAGGGATGGGAGACAGCAGCGCTTCGCAATTCCAACACTGCTCCGTCGAGCGCCCGTTCAATGAGCCGCACGCATGACACGGCGACAAATGCACGGCAGCATTGAAGACCGGTCGTGGGGTCGGGCCCGTGGGCCCTTCAGGCGGAGCGATGCCGGCGGCGGCCGACAGCACGCCGCGGCTGGATGCGAGTCGCAGCTTCAGGCCCATGTTGGCGGCATCACGTGGTGCAACAAATACTCCTGCCGACGGAAACTGACAGTTACAACACCAAGGTACGCCTCTTTGGGAGAGATTTCACTCCCCATGTTCGGGGGGTCTCGATTGACGAATGGAATGGAGCTTGCGGCCAATCACGTTCGTCCGCAAGCGCCTCAACCGACCGTCACGCCCTTCCAGAACGCCACGCGGCCCTTGATCTCCTTGGCCGCCTCGCTGGGCTCGGGGTAATACCAGACGGCGTTCTCGTTCATCTCGCCGTTGACGAACAGGCTGTAGTAATAGGCCTGCCCCTTCCATGGGCAACTGCTGCGGTGATTGCTGAAGGTCGTGTACTCGCGCTTCAGGCTGGCTTCGGGGAAGTAGTGGTTGCCTTCGACGATCACGGTGTCATCGCTCTCGGCGATGGTCACGCCGTTCCAGGTGGCTTTCATGCGGGTGCTTCTCGGGTGGGGATTCGCGATCATGGCGCATAGCGCGACAGCGCGCTTTGCAGGCGTGCCTTGACCGCAGCGGCGAGCACCTTGTCGCCGGTCACGACGACGCTGTCGCCATGGCGCAGGATGTCCATCGTGAGCTCGGTCGCGTCGCTGTACGGCACCTGCAGTTCGTAGCGGCCGTCGTCCAGCCAGCGTGCCTTCTGCTGCGGGTGCCACTCCTCGTTGGCGACCCACTGCGCCGCTTCGGCCGCAAATACCAACGTCGCCCACTTGACCTTGGCGCCGTCGCCGCCGTAGATGCCGTAGCCGGCGTCGAGCTCGGCTTCGAGCTCGCGCAGCGCGACGTGCTTGGCCTTGGTCTCGAGGAGGCTGGCATCGCGAACCGCGTCGAGCGCGAAACGGCGCAGCGCGTCGCTGGCGTGGCACCACGCGTCGAGGTACCAGGTGCTGCGGTAGTTGATCAGCCGCTGCGGCGAGACCTCGCGCTCGCTGGTCGAGCGGTCGCTGCGCTTGAAGTAGCGCAGGTGCAATCGCCGGCGCTGCATCAGCGCACTGCCGAGCAGCTCGAAGTGCTTGCTCGGCACGCGCCGGCGCGCCGTGCCGATGACCTTGACGCGGCGCATCAGCTCGCGAGCGGCGCTCTCGTCGGTGCCGAGCATGCCTTGCAGCTTTTCCGTCAGCGGCTGCAGGTGGCGGGCGAGCACGCCGTCATCGTCCAGGCCGGCGAGCAGCTGGTGCATCGTCAGCAGGGCGTGGATCTCGTTCTCGCTGAACCACAGCCCCGGCAGCTCATGGCGCTCGCCGCTGGGGGCGTTCGCGGCGAAGCGGTAGCCGTTGCTGAAGGCGTCGTAGACGATCGGGGCGCTGAGCCTGTCGCGCAGGTACTGCAGGTCGCGCTTGAGCGTGGCGGGCGAGACGTCGAGCTCGCCTTGCAGCGCCGCGAAGCTGACGCAGCCGCGGCTGCGCAGCAGCAGTTCGATCTTGTAGAAGCGTTCGGTCCGGTCCATGGATCACCTCGGTGGCTCACCAGATGAGCCAGTGGGGCGGAGGATACCTTTTGTCGGTGGCTCACGTCTTGAGCTACCTGGTCGCAACACTGGCTTCATCGCAGCGAATCGTTTGCCGCGAACCCACCGGAGCCTGCCATGAACTCGCTGATCCATCTCGAACACTCCCTCGGCAAGAACCAACTTCGCCTGATCGACACGACGAGCACGCTGAGCGCGCACGAGCAGCTCGGCTTCGAGCTCGGCTGGGACTACGCCCACTACCGCGTCAGCCTGCCGGCCCCCTACGCGCACGAAGACTCCCCGTTGCGCGACGGCCTGCGTGCCGGCGAGGCGATGTTCGGTGTGCGCACGCTGGCTGCGACTCGCCACGTGCGCAAGTGGCTGCAGCTTCGGCTGCACGCCTGGCTGCGCGGCCGCAGTGTCGAGCTGGTGCAGGTCACGCCCAACTACCTGCAGCAGATCGACGCCAGCCACTGCCCGGTCACGCGCGTGCCGCTCTCGGTCGCCACGCTCGAAGCCAGCGACGCCTCGATCGACCGCGTGCGCAACGACGCCGGCTATGCGGCGGGCAACCTCGCGGTGATGAGCACCAAGGCGAACCACGCGAAGGGCGCACACGGCTTTCGCAGCGCGCTGCAGTGCGTCCAGCAGATCGAGGCCGAGCAGATGCCGGGCCTCGATGGCCTCACGGTCTCTCAATGGGCGCGCGTCGCAGTGCTGTGCAGCTTCGTCGAGCCGCTGTCGCACGACGAGGCCGCCGCGCTGCCGCTGCTGGTGCTGCCGCCGAACCGGCTGCGCCTGTTCAACCCGGTGCAGGCGCTGCAAGCCTTCGTCAGCCAGCAACTGCTGACGCCGGGCTGGAGCCAGCGCGTCAGCCGCTTCGAGGATTTGCTGCCCGGCAAGCGGCTCAAGCGCGATTTCAAGAGCTTCTTCATGGCGCTGCTGCCGCGCGTGCTCGAAGGCGGGCGCCTGTACGACACCCATACCGCCCGGTGGGCGATCGAAGACGCCTGGCGTGCCTCGCTGGTGCAGCAACGCTGGGCGCAGTTCGCGCGCCAGCTCGACGCGGCGGAGTGCGAAGCGCTGCTCGTGAAGGCCGCGGCGCGGCGGCTGACGACGCGCACGGTCGTGCCGTCCAGCAACGCCGGCGCGACCGATGGCTGGAACCTCGCGACCCGCGGCTATGTGCCGCACGCCGGCCCTGCGGTGCACGCGGCGAACGGCGGCGTGCAGCAGCAGCTCGCGTGGTGAGCGGCGACGAGCGCGCGCTCCGCGGCGCGTACGGCGCCGACCCCTTCAACCCCTGCTGACACCCCGTTGTCAGCAGTTCGTCGCATGCGGTGTTGCAGTGCGGCATGGCGTTGTTATATTGGCGCCCGGCCGACCACGCCAACTCTTGCGACGCGAACATGCCAGTCACCCTGCTTTGGTTCACCTCGCTGCCTGCCGCTCTGGCGGCAGCGATTCTCATGGGCTGTGCCAGCCCGCCCCCTGCCCCGCCCGCGGCGACCGAGCTGCCGGCCCAATGGCAGGCACCGCTGCCGCACGACGGTCAGTTGACCCTGCTGAGCCAATGGTGGCTGCAGTTCAACGATCCGCTGCTGGTGCAGCTGATCGACGCCGCGCAGGCGGTGAGCCCGGGGGTCGCATCCGCCGCGTCGCGCATCGAGCAGTCGCGTGCCGCGCGCGTGGCCGCCGGCGCCGCGCTGCTGCCCGCGCTCGATGCGAACGCGAGCGCCGCGCGAGGCCGGCAGGATTTCGTCTCCGGCCTCGGCACCACGGCGAGCGCCGGCGTGCAGGCCAGCTGGGAGCTCGACCTGTTCGGCGGCCGCCGCGCCGCGCGCGACGCTGCGCTGGCACGCGCCGAGGGTGCGCAGGTCGCGTGGCACGACGCGCGCGTGTCGGTCGCTGCCGAGGTCGCCACCAGCTACACCGCGCTCCGTGCCTGCGAGGCGCAGGTCGAACAGGCGCAGGCCGATGCGCGCTCGCGCGGCGAGACCGCACGCCTCACCGAGCTGAGCCGCCAGGCCGGCTTCGAGGCCCCCGCCAGCGCCGCACTCGCGCGCGCCAGCGCCGCGCAAGGCAACAGCCTGTTGACCGAACGCCGCGCGCAATGCGATGTGCTGGTCAAGGGGTTGGTCGCGCTCACCGGGCTGGCCGAGCCTGCGCTGCGCGTGCAGCTCGCGGCCGGCCGCATCGGCGTGCCGCAACCCGCTCAGATCGCGATCGCTGCGGTGCCGGCGCAGGCGCTGGCGCAGCGGCCCGATCTGCTCGGTGCCGAGCGCGACCTGGTCGCGGCCGGGGCCGAGGTGTCGCAGGCACAGGCGGCGCGCTATCCGCGCATCACGCTCGCCGGCAGCCTGAGCGCGGCACGCTTCGAGTCGAGCGTGGGCAGCGACAGCGGCACGCTGTGGTCGGTGGGGCCGGTGACCGTGTCGCTGCCGCTGTTCGACGGCGGCACACGCCGCGCGAATGTCGACGCCGCGCGGGCCCGCTACACCGAAGCCGGCACCGTCTACCGCGGCAAGCTGCGCACCGCCGTGCGCGAGGTCGAGGAAGCGCTGGTCGCCTTGCGCAGCACGGCCGACCGCAGCGCCGATGCGCAGACCGCGAGCGAGGGCTTCGCGATCTCGTTCCGCGCCACCGAGGCACGCTTCAAGGGCGGCCTCGCGAGCCTGTTCGAACTCGAGGACGCCCGCCGCTCGGCGCTGCAGGCGCAGGTCGCGCTGATCGACTTGCAGCGCGAGCGCAGCACCGCGTGGATCACGCTTTACCGCGTCCTCGGCGGTGGCTGGGCCGACGCCACCGTGACGGCCCAACAATGAGCAAGAAGAACCCACCGATGCACATCCAAAACCTTTTCCGTCTCGGCGCCCTCGCCATCGCTGCGGCCTTCGTGATCAGCGTCAGTGCCGCCGACGACAAGAAGGGCGCCTCCGCGCCGGCCAAGGCGGCACTGACCGTCACGGTCGTGCAGCCGCAGACGACCACACTGTCGCGCAGCATCACCGCCAACGGCAGCATCGCCGCGTGGCAGGAGGCCAGCATCGGCACCGAGGCGAACGGCCTACGCCTGGCCGATGTGAAGGTCAATGTCGGCGATGTCGTCAAGCGCGGCCAGGTGCTCGCGACCTTTGCACCCGACACGATGCAGGCCGACGTCGCGCAGACCAAGGCGGCGGTCGCCGAAGCCGAGGCGACGCTCGCGGAGGCGTCGGCCAACGCGCAACGCGCCCGCACCTTGCAGGCAACGGGCGCGCTCAGCGACGCCGCGATCAACCAGTACCTCACCGCCGAGCGCACCGCGCAGGCGCGCCTGGAGGCGCAGCGTGCGATGGCCTCGATGCAGCAGTTGCGCCTGAAGCAGACGCGGGTGCTCGCGCCCGACAACGGCGTGATCTCGGCGCGCAGCGCGACCGTCGGCGCGGTGCTGCCGGCCGGACAGGAGCTGTTCCGCATGATTCGACAGGGCCGGCTCGAATGGCGTGCCGAGGTCGCCGCGAACGACATGGCCGCGTTGCAGCCCGGCATGGCCGCACTCGTCACGGCCGGCAACGCGGCGCCGATCAAGGGCAGCGTGCGCATGATCGCGCCGACCGTCGATGCGCAGACGCGCAACGGCATCGTCTACGTGAACCTGCCGGCGTCGGGCGCAGCGCGCGCCGGCATGTTCGCGCGCGGCGAATTCGAGCTCGGCACGGGCTCAGGCCTGACGCTGCCGCAGAGCGCGGTGCTGCTGCGTGACGGCTTCAGCTACGTGCTGCGCGTCGGCGCGGACTCGAAGGTGTCGCAAGTGAAGGTCACGGTGGGCCGCCGCATCGGCGACCGCATCGAGATCGTCGGCGGGCTCGATGCCAGTGCGAGCGTGATCGCGACCGGCGGTGGCTTCCTGGTCGATGGCGACACGGTGCGCATCGTGGCCGCTGCCGCGCCGGCCGCATCGGCCGCATCCGCCGCCAATTGAGGGCCGCACGATGAACGTTTCGTCCTGGTCGATCCGCAACCCCGTGCCCGGGGTGCTGCTCTTCATCATGCTGACGCTGGTCGGCCTGCTCGCCTTCAAGGCGATGAAGATCCAGAACTTCCCCGACATCGATCTGCCCACCGTCACCGTCACGGCCGCGTTGCCGGGCGCATCGCCGGCGCAGCTCGAGACCGAGGTCGCGCGCAAGCTCGAGAACTCGATCGCGACGCTGCAAGGCGTCAAGCACATCTACACGACCGTGCAGGACGGCTCGGCCACGGTCACGACCGAGTTCCGCCTCGAGAAGCCGACGCAGGAGGCGGTCGACGACGTGCGTGCCGCCGTCTCGCGCGTGCGCTCCGACCTGCCGGGCGACCTGCGCGATCCGGTCATCACGAAGATGGAGCTGTCGGGCGCACCGATCCTGACCTACACGATCGCCTCCAGCCGCATGGACGATGAGGCGCTGAGCTGGTTCGTCGACAACACGATCGCGAAGAACCTTCTGAGCGTGCGCGGTGTCGGCGCGATCTCGCGCGTCGGCGGCGTGACGCGCGAGGTGCGTGTCGAACTCGACCCGGCCCGTCTGCAAGGGCTGAACGCGACCGCCGCCGACATCTCGCGCCAGCTGCGCCAGGTGCAGCAGGAGGCCTCGGGCGGCCGCACTGACGTCGGCGGTGCCGAGCAGTCGGTGCGCACGATCGCCACCGTCAAGTCGGCCGACGAACTCGCGCGCCTGGAGATCACGTTGACCGACGGCCGGCGCATCCGCCTCGACCAGGTCGCGAACGTGATCGACACCGTGGCCGAGCAACGCTCGGCTGCGCTGCTGAACGGCAAGCCGGTGGTCGGCTTCGAGATCACGCGCACGCGTGGTGCCGGCGAGATCGAGGTCGCCGAGGGCGTGCGCAAGCAGCTCGACGAGCTGAAGGCAGCGCACCCGGACATCGCGATCACCGAGGCCTTCAATTTCGTCGATCCGGTGGTCGAGAACTACGAAGGTTCGATGGCCTTGCTCTACGAGGGGGCCGCGCTCGCGGTGCTCGTCGTGTTTCTGTTCCTGCGCGACTGGCGCGCGACGCTGGTGTCGGCCACCGCGCTGCCGCTGTCGGCGATCCCGGCGTTCGCGGTGATGTATTTGTTCGGCTTCACGATCAACACCGTGACGCTGCTGTCGCTGTCGCTCGTGGTCGGCATCCTGGTCGACGATGCGATCGTCGAGATCGAGAACATCATGCGGCATTTGCGCATGGGCAAGCCGCCGCTGAAGGCGGCGATGGAAGCGGCCGACGAGATCGGGCTGGCCGTGATCGCGACCACCTTCACGCTGATCGCCGTGTTCCTGCCCACCGCGTTCATGGGTGGCGTGCCGGGCAAGTTCTTTGTCCAGTTCGGCTGGACCGCGGCGATCGCGGTGTTCATGTCACTCGTGGTCGCGCGGATGTTGACGCCGATGATGGCGGCCTACGTGCTGAAGGTGCCGAAGAACGCGCACGTCGAGGGGCGCTGGGTCGGGATCTACATGGGCTGGGTCAAGGGCGCGCTGAAGCACCGCGTCTGGACGACGATCGCCGCGGCCGTGTTTCTCGTCGGCTCGTTCATGCTGGTCCCGCTGCTGCCCACCGGCTTCATCCCGCCAGACGATCTGTCGCAGACGCAGGTGTCGATCTCGCTGCCGCCGGGGGCGACTTTCGCGCAGACCTTCGCGACCGCCGAGGCGGCGCGCGTGATCGTGCAGAAGAACAAGAACGTCAAGCTCGTCTACACCGCGATCGGCGGCGGCAACACCGGTGCCGACCCGTTCGCGCCGGGCGGCACCGCCGAGGTGACGAAGGCGACGCTGACGATCAACATGACGCCGCGCGCCGAGCGCCACGGGCTGAAGAAGCAGGTCGTCGAACAGCAACTGCGCGACGCGCTCGACGTGTTGCCCGGTGCGCGCGTGCGGGTCGGCTTCGGCGGCTCGAACGAGAAGTACGTGCTGGTGCTGGCCGGTGAAGACGGTGACCAGCTGTCGGCACAGGCCCGCCTGGTCGAGCGCGATCTGCGCACGATCCCCGGCATCGGCGCGGTGACCTCGACCTCGAGCCTGGTGCGGCCGGAGCTGATCGTGCGGCCCGATTTCGCGCGTGCGGCCGACCTCGGCGTGACCTCGGCCGCGATCGCCGACACCTTGCGCATCGCCACCGCAGGCGACTACGACCAGGCGCTGCCGAAGCTGAACCTGAGCCAGCGCCAGGTGCCCATCGTCGTCAAGCTCAAGGCCGACGCGCGCACCGATCTCGACCTGCTCTCGCGCCTGGCCGTGCCCGGCGCGCGCGGGCCGGTGATGCTCGGCAACGTGGCCACGCTGGTGATCGACAGCGGCCCGGCGCAGATCGACCGCTACGACCGCCAGCGCAACATCAACTTCGAGCTCGAGCTCAACGGCCAGCCGCTCGGCGAGGTCGAGAAGCAGGCGCAGGCTCTGCCGAGCCTGAAGAGCATGCCGGCCGGCATCACGCAGCGCGGCGTCGGCGATGCCGAGGCGATGGGCGAGTTGTTCGCCAGTTTCGGCCTGGCGATGCTGACGGGCGTAGCCTGCATCTACATCGTGCTGGTGCTGCTGTTCCACGATTTCGTGCAGCCGGTCAGCATCCTCGGCGCGCTGCTGCTCGCGATTCCGGGTGCGTTCCTGGCCCTCTTCGTCACGCACACCGCGTTGTCGATGCCGTCGATGATCGGGTTGATCATGCTGATGGGCGTGGCGTCGAAGAACTCGATCCTGCTGGTCGAGTACGCGATCATGGCGCGGCGCGATATGGGCATGGACCGCTTCGACGCATTGATCGACGCCTGCCACAAGCGCGCCCGCCCGATCGTGATGACGACGATCGCGATGGGCGCGGGGATGATGCCGATCGCGCTGGGCCTGGGCACCGATCCGAGCTTTCGCGCGCCGATGGCGATCGTCGTGATCGGCGGCCTCATCACGTCGACCTTCATCAGCCTGCTGGTGATCCCGGTGATCTTCAGCATGATCGACGATGCGATGGAATGGGCGCGCCGCGTCACGCACCGCAAGGCGCCTGCCGACCTGGCCAAGCAGACCGGGTGATCTCGTCCACCGGAGAAGCACCATGCCGAAACGCCACACGTCCGCGTTGACCGCCACCTGCCACTGCGGCGCCGTGCGGATCGAGATCCCGCATGCGCCGACCGAGGTCACGAACTGCAATTGCTCGTTGTGCCGGCGCCTCGGCGGGCTGTGGGCGTACTACGACGTCGGCAGCGTGCGTGTCATCGGCCATCCCGAGAAGACGAACGAGTACATCCAGGGCGATCGCACGCTGCGCACGGTCCGGTGCGGCACCTGCGGTTGCACGACGCACTGGGAGCCGCTGGACCCGACCGTCCACAAGCGGCTTGGCGTGAACATCCGCAACTTCGATCCGGTCGAGATCGGCGACGTGCGCATCCGCCTGCTCGACGGCGCCGACACCTGGGAGACGCTCGACTGGAACGGCCTGAAGTGACCGTGCGCTCTCGGTCGCCGCTCCATCAATCGTGCTCGTTGCGAGCCTGTTGCCTGGCCTGGACACAGCTCGGATGCGCAGTGAACCGTGGCTCGTCGCAATATTTCTGAACGCAGTACGACCGCAAGAAGAAATTCCGGCTCGCGCAAAGCTCGGTCGGATCGATCCGCGCGACTCGTTTGGCAGTTGTCGGCGCCCTGCTCGCGACGGCGGCTGGCAACGACCCACGGTGCTTCGCGACCGGCGCCCGCGCTGACGCAACGTTCGTCGTGGGGCGGGGCTTGGGCGCCGGCACGATCGCAGGTGTCTCGTGCAGGGGATCGGCTGACCCGGCGTGATCGCGCCTTTCGTTCCGCACCGTCGGCGCGGGCACGGGTGAATCCGCTGCGACCGGTGCGACGGCGACCAGACGAACCTGAGCGGCCGACATTCGCGGCGAGCCGCCGGGCATGTCGCTGGCCAGAGGCCAGCCGATCAACGCGACCGCGAGCACCGCTGCTGTCGGCGCGAACACGCGCCACGCGCGGCGGCGAGGCGCGGGGGCACGCGGTGGCCAGGGCTCGGTGACGGAGAACGCCGTCGATGCGATCGACGGCCGCGGCGCACGCGCGACCCGCGCGGTCGGCCTGCGAGTGACCGCGGGCGCAACGGCAGGCCGACCAAAGAGGGCGTCGCGGAATGCTGCTGCGCTCTGCGGCCGGTCTTCGGGGCGTACCGCGAGCGCCCAATCGAGCGCCGAGAGAAAACCGGTCGACACCCCATGGATATGGCGCTCGGCCAGCGGCACCATGTCGTCGTGGATGCTGCGCGCCGTGGCCGCGGGCGGCGGCGTGCCGTCAAGCAGGTAGGCGACCACGGCGGCGAGGGCATAGACATCGGTCCACGGGCCCTGCCGCAGCTGAGTTGATTCGGCGTACTGCTCGATAGGCGCGAAGCGCGGCTTCAGCACCGAGGTGATCGATTGCGTTCGGTCACCGACGAGCCGCCGCGCCGCGCCGAAGTCGAGCAGGATGGGCATCCCGTCGCTCGACAGCAGCACGTTGTCCGGTGCGATGTCGCGGTGGTAGATGCCTTCGGCGTGCAGCATCGACAGGGCATCGAGCAAGGGGCCGAGGAGCGCGAGCAACCACGCTTCGGTCGGCGGCTCGGACATCGAGCGCCGCACGTCGCGCAGCGTCGGGCCGCGCACGAACGGCATCGCCATGTAGGCCGTTCCATTGGCCTTCCAGAAGCGGTAGACCTTCATCATGGCGGGGTGCGAGAACCGGGCGAGCAATCTGGCCTCGTTGACGAACGACTGCACACCGAGCGCGAAGGTCTGGGCGTGAGCCGCGGACCGCACGCTCACGCGCTGGCCGTCGGTGCGGGCGACGAGCGCGGTCGGCATGAACTCCTTGACCGCGACGTCGCGGTCAAGGGCATGGTCGCGCGCCAGATACACGATGCCGAAGCCCCCGCTCGCCAGCACCCGCACGATCTCCACTTCACCCATGCGGGTGCCGACAGTCAGTGCGAAGCGATCCATGCTGCGCCCGTTGCGTGCGATCACGCGCTCCGGGTTGCGAGCAAGCGCCAATGGCTCGCAGGCCGGGGCGCGAGCAGGCAGGCAAAGGGAGACAAGCTCATGAGGTTCCTCTACTTCCAAAGGGGAAGTGTCGGAGTTCCCGCCGTGCGGGCCTGTCGGACGACGCGCCGACGCGCCGTAGGCAGCGCCGATATCGCGCGCTGCTGCTACGTTCGCACTGCGTCCGGCAGTTCGATCTTGACCTCGAGCACCTCGAGGTTGTCCTGGCGCTCGAGGTGGACCTTGATGTCCTCGGGCCGGATCGACACGTACTTCGAGATCACGGCGACCAGCTCGCGCTGCAGCGCCGGCAGGTAGTCGGGCCGGCTCGCGCCACGGCCGCTGCGCTCGTGCGCGAGGATGATCTGCAAGCGCTCCTTGGCGACGCTCGCGGTCTTCTTCTTTTCGCCCAGCAGGAAGGAGAGGAAGGACATGCGTTTACCTCCCCCCGCCGAACATGCGCTTGAAGAAGCCCGGCTTCACCGCTTCGGTGAAGCGCAGCGGCCGGCTCTCGCCGAGGAAGCGCGCGACGACGTCCTTGTAGGCTTCCGACACGTCGGTGCCCTTCAGGTGCACGGCCGGCACGCCCTGGTTCGACGCGTCGAGCACCGTCTCCGATTCGGGGATCACGCCGATCAGCTCGATGCGCAGGATCTCCTTGATGTCGGCGAGCGACAGCATCTGCCCGCCCTCGACGCGGTTCGGGTTGTAGCGCGTGATCAGCAGGTGCTCCTTGATCGGCTCCTTGCCGTCGATCGCGCGCTTGGTCTTGGAGGCCAGCATGCCGAGGATGCGGTCGGAGTCGCGCACCGACGAGACCTCGGGGTTGGTCACGACCAGGGCCTCGTCGGCGAAGTGCATCGCCATCAGCGCGCCGGTCTCGATGCCGGCGGGCGAGTCGCAGATGATGTACTCGAAGCCCATCGCGGCGAGGTCCTTCAGGACCTTCTCGACGCCGTCTTGCGTCAGCGCGTCCTTGTCGCGCGTCTGCGAAGCGGCGAGCACGTACAGGTTCTCGCACTGCTTGTCCTTGATCAGCGCCTGATTGAGGTTGGCCTCGTTCTGGATCACGTTGATCAGGTCGTACACGACGCGGCGCTCGCAGCCCATGATCAGGTCGAGGTTGCGCAGGCCGACGTCGAAGTCGATCACCGCGGTCTTGTGGCCCGCGAGTGCGAGGCCGGACGCGAAGCTGGCACTGGTGGTGGTCTTGCCCACGCCACCCTTGCCCGAGGTCACGACGACGATCTTGGTCATTGCTTCGGTTTCCTTTGAATCAATTCTTGAGGGGCAGCACGACGAGCTTGTCGCCGTCGAGCCTGACCTGCGCGGGCTTGCCCAGCACGTCGGGGCTGAGCTCGTTCTCGGTGGTGCGGTAGATACCGGCAATGGACAGCAGCTGCGGCTCCATGCAGGTCGTGAGGATGCGCGCCGTGGTGTCGCCCAGGGCGCCCGCGAGCGCACGGCCACGCAACGGGGCGTAGACGTGGATGTTGCCGTCGGCGATGACCTCGGCGCCATAGCTGACGACGGCCATCACGATCAGGTCGCTGCCCTTGGCGTAGACGCGCTGGCCCGAGCGCAGCGGCTTGTCGATGATCAGCGACGGCCGGCCCGTCGGCGCAGCCTCCACCGGTGCCGGGGCCGCAGCCGTTGCTGCGTCCTCCGGCGTGAAGGTTCGAACCGGCAGCGCGGGGGCAACGTTGCCGTGTGCTTCGCTCAAGCCAGCGGCGAGTGCGTCCTCGAGCTGCTGCGAGTTGCCCGAGCGCACCGCGACCGGCAGCATCCGATGGCCGCGCAACAGCTGCGTCAGCACCACGAAGTCGATCGGCTCGAGCGACTCGCGCACCGGCGCCAGGTCGATCACGACCGGGTCGTGGTCGAACAGGCCGGGTGCGTCGCCGAAGCGCTCATCGAGCGCGCGCGACACCTGCACCATGTCCGTCGTCTTGAGGATCACGGCCACCAGCGACAGCGTGGCACTCTTCAGTTCAAAGGCTTGCGGAGCGGAAGGTGCAACAACCATGGGCGCGTGCGGCGGCAAAGGCTGCGATTTTACCGGCAGCGCGGCCCCACGCGCCCCGGGTCGATTGCAAGAATTCGCAGCGCGCCCGCGCTCAGTTGTTCAGCAGGATCGACGCGATGATGCCGGTCGCGATCGCGACGAGAACGTAATCCGTGCCCGTCTGGACCCAGTGATAGCCCGCGGGGGGGCGGTTGAGGTGGTGACCACGCCAGTCATCGACGACGTACATGCGCTGGCGGTACTGCGGTGGCAATCGCCCGCCCCGATAGAAGCGGTGGTCGGGGCCCGCGCCACGACCGCGATCGCCATACCGGCCCGGTCCGCGGTTGTCGTGACGGTCCTGCTGCCACCCCGGCTGTGGGCGAGCCCGGTCGTGACGGTCCTGCTGCCACCCCGGCTGTGGGCGAGCCCGGTCGTGACGGTCCTGCTGCCACCCCGGCTGTGCCCGGGCCCGGTCCTGGCGGTCGAGCTGCTGTTGCTGCCGCAGCGGCAGGTGCTCGCGGCGGTTGGCTTCGTCGGCGCGCACATCCTTGTCGTTCTGGGCGAAAGTGACGCCGCTCAGGTTCATCGACAACGCGGCGATCGCGCAGACGATTTGTTGGCTGTTCATCGGAATCTCTCCAACGGTGGTTCGAGTGAGAGTTTGATCACCTGCCGCAAGCGCGGCTTGTAGGCGAACACCTCTTTGTCCGGCCGGACGCCGGCCGGTAGTGCGCTGGCTACCATCGCGCATGGTCGAATCACCCCGCCGCAGCCGCGACAGCGCGCTCGGCCGCATCCGGTTGCGGCACCTGCAGTGCTTTCTCGCCGTCGCCCAGTTCGGCAACCTGCGGCGTGCGGCGCAAGCGTTGTCGATCACGCAGCCGGCCGTCACGAAGACGCTGAACGAGCTCGAGGAACTGCTCGCCAAACCGTTGTTCGCGCGCGGCCGGCATGGCGCGACGCTGACGCCGGAGGGCGAGTCCTTCATGCGCCACGCGAGCGACAGCGTCAACGCGCTCGGTGCCGCCGTCGACAGCGTGCTGCGTGAGCCGGATGCCGCGCCGCTGCGGATCGGCGCGCTGCCCACGGTCGCCGCCGCGTTCCTGCCCGGCGTGTTGCCGGTGTTCGCGGCCCGGTGGCCGCGCCTGAGCGTGCGCGTGAGCACCGACCGCAACGCGTCGTTGATCGAGCAGCTGCGCAGCCGCGAGCTCGACGCGGTGCTCGGCCGCCTCGCCGATTCCGAGCTGATGGCCGGCCTGAGTTTCGAGCCGCTGTACGCCGAACCGATGGTGATCGCGCTGCGGCCCGGCCATGCGCTCGCGCCGCGCAGCAGCCGCTCGTCGGCACCGGCGCTCGCCGCGATTGGTGCGCACCCGCTCGTGCTGCCGCCGGCCGGCACGCTGATCCGCCAGGTGGCCGACGGCTTCCTGCGCCGGCACGGCATCAGCGCGCAGGCCGGCCTGGTCGAGACGCTGGACACCGCGCTGGCGCGCGCGTTGGTGCTGCAGGGCGATAACCTGTGGTTCACGCCACGCAGCGTCGTGCAGGCCGACATCGCAGCGGGGACGCTGCGCCGCCTGAGTGCCGACCTGACCCCGGAAGAACCCGTCGGGCTGATGCTGCGCACCGAGCCGGCGACCAGCCCCACGGTGCAGACTTTCGTGAGTGCCGTGCGGGCCCACGCCAGCGCCTGGCGCGGCCAGGGCAAGCGCCGTGTTCGATAACCTGAGGTGATCGAATGCGCGACGACAAATCAATTGCCTGTCGCGCCCACGGCCTCTAGAGTGGCGCCCTCAGGATCACAGGAGACCCCGATGCAACGAGAGCCGGCTGCCGATGCCGAGTACATGATGCGCGACACCACGTCGCACCCGCCGGCGCTCGCCCCGGCCTACAAGACCAGCGTGCTGCGCAGCCCGCGGCTGGCGCTGATCTCGCTGCAGCAGTCGCTGTCGGAGGTGACGGCGCCCGTGTTCCGTGCCGACGAATTCGGCGCGCTCGACAACGACCTGATCATGAACTTCGCCAAGGGCGGGCTGCCGGTGGGCGAGCGCATAATCGTGCACGGCTACGTGCACGACCAGCTCGGCCAGCCGGTGAAGAACGCGCTGGTCGAAGTCTGGCAGGCGAACGCCAGCGGCCGCTACCGCCACAAGAAGGACCAGTACATCGGCGCGATCGACCCGAACTTCGGCGGCTGTGGCCGCATGCTGACCGACGCGAACGGCTACTACGCCTACCGCACGATCCGCCCCGGCCCGTACCCGTGGCGCAACCGTGTGAACGACTGGCGGCCCGCGCACATCCACTACGCGATCAGCGGCAACGGCTGGGCGCAGCGGCTGATCACGCAGATGTACTTCGAGGGCGACCCGCTGATCCAGACCTGCCCGATCGTGCGCATCATCAACAACGAAGAGCAGATCCGCGGCCTGATCGCGCTGCAGGACACGAGCGCCTTCGTGCAGCTCGACAGCCGCGCCTACCGCTTCGACATCGTGCTGCGCGGACAGCGCGCGACGCTGTTCGAGAACGCCGTGCAAGGAGCAACAAAATGAAGAGTTTGAACATTCTTTGCCGGGCCGAGCGCCGGGCCGCTCCCAAGCCGGTCCGCACCCCCTCGGGGGGTCGGCAAGCGTATTCGCTTGACGGGGGGTTGCAATGAGCCAGCAGCAAATGAAAGCCCCGATGCGCGAGACCGCCTCGCAGACGGCCGGGCCGTACGTCCACATCGGCCTCGCACCGCAGGCTGCCGGTTTCGACATCTTCGAGAACAACTTCGGCGCCGTGCTGACCGACGCGAAGACAAAGGGCGAGCGCATCCGCATCGAGGGCCGCGTGCTCGACGGCATCGGCACCATCGTGAAGGACGCGCTGATCGAGATCTGGCAGGCCAACGCCGAGGGCAAGTACGCCCACCCGGCGGACCGCCAGCCCGGCAAGGCGGCGGACGATCACTTCCGCGGCTGGGGTCGCGGCTGCACCGATTTCGAGACCGGCGTCTACAGCTTCGAGACGATCAAACCGGGCGTTGTCACCGGCCGCAACGGGCGCTTCATGGCGCCGCACATCAACGTCTGGGTGGTCGCGCGAGGCATCAACCTCGGGTTGAGCACGCGCCTGTACTTCAGCGACGAGGCCGAGGCGAACAAGAAGGACGCCGTGCTCAACATCATCGAATGGGAGGCCCGCCGCGCCACGCTCGTCGCGCAGCGTGAGGACAAGGGCGGTCAGGTGGTCTACCGCTTCGACATCCACCTGCAAGGCGAACGCGAGACGGTGTTTTTCGACATCTAGACCATGATGACGCCGGCACCAGAGGGTGCCGGTGTTTCAGGTCAGAGAACCTACTTCACCGTGTCGAACAGCGCCTTGGCCTGCGCGTGGCAGAACGGCGGCTCGTACGTGCCGTGGTAGTTGCCGTAGTAGGTGGCGAATGCGGCAGAGGTCGGGTCCGTAGGGGCCACGCCGCCGGGGCCGTAAGCGGCCTGAACGAAGGGATCCACGTCGACCGCCGTGACGTTGGTCAGGCTCCGACTGTCGAAGTCGGCCTTCATGATGTTCATGTGCACGGCTGGCGGAACGGTCGGATCGCCCGCGCCGCCGCACAACAGCAGCTTCGACTTGGGGCTCCAGCCGAGCAGGTCGTTCTTCTTGGCGTCCAGATACAGCGGGCTGTTGTTGTTCGTCTGCGTGTCGGTGATGAATGCCGATTGGAAGACGAGGTCACGCGCCTGCGCCGGGGTCTCGCCGGCCGCGCCAGGCAGCCAGAAGGTTCCGGCAGTCGGTCCTGTGGTCACCAGCGTCGTGTAGGTCAGCGTCGGGCTGGGCAGCAGCGTCTCGATATACGACGCATATGGCGCCTTGTACGCCGTCGACGCGTTGGTGTAGATGTTGCCGTAGACCTTCTGGTACGAGTTGACGATGAACGGCACGAAGAACTGGTACCCCGCGATGGCGTTGGTCAGCTTGAACGAGCCTGAGAGGTTGTAGGGGCCGGCCAGGTGCGCGCCGGCCACCACGTTGATCTCGTTCGGCACGTCGCGCTCGGCGGCGCGGTGCGCCGCCATCGACGAATGCCCACCCTGCGAATAGCCGGTGATCATGACCTTGCCCGACAAGGTGGCGCCGACGCCGGCGGCTGCGTTGCGAGCGGCACGGACGGAGTCGAGCACCGAGCTGGCTTCGGAGTCGGCGTGCAGATAGGGGTGGAACGGAAACGCCGATTTTGCGTAGCCGAGGTAATCCGTGGCGACCACTGCATAGCCCTGCGCGGCGTACATCGCGATCAGCAGGAAGGTCTCGCCATCGGCCGGGTTCGCGAGCGTGCGCGGCTTCTGCACGTCGGTACCCTTGGCGTATGCGACCAGCGCCGCCGCCGCGTTGCAGCCGACACCACCGGTGGGCACCAGCATCGCGCCCGACGCATTGGTGTCTTCATCGGCCGGGCCGCGGGTGTGGTAGTTGAGCGCCACGACCTTGACATCGCACTTGGCCGTTCCAGACAGCGCCTGCAGGCCACTGGAAGCGGTTGCCGCATCGATCTGCGCCGCCGTGAGAGTCGTCACGGTCACCGGCGTTTCGACCAGCGAGCCGGGCGTGGACTTGTCGTCGCTGCCGCCGCACGCGGCGAGGCCGGCCGTGGTGGCCAGCGCGAGCGCCGCCAGGCGCATGGAGGGATGGAACTTCATGGGTATGTCTCCGTCGGTGGTGTCGTTCGCTGGGGAGGATCGTCCCGCAGCGAGCCGGCAGCGTAGCCCGCGACACCCGTCCATTGCGAGTGGAGCTAACCCTCGCAACTTTGTCGCGTTCGGGACACCCGTCAGCGGCCCAGCTCCAGCGCGCCGGTCAGGTCACCCATCGGCGCGCTGCCGCTCTGCACCAGGCCCTGGTCGCGCATCGCGATGCCGGGCAGCGGGGCCAGCGACCAGCGCTTCGTGATGAAGCGCAGGATCGAGCCGGTGTCGTAAGGCGTCTTGTCGACGAAGCCCTTCTTCGCGTAGGGTGAGACGATCAGCGCCGGCACGCGCGTGCCGGGGCCGAACACGTCGCCCGCAGGCACGGCCGCGTGGTCGTAGAAGCCGCCGTTCTCGTCGTAGGTCACGACGATCAGCATGTGCGCCCACTGCGGGCTCTGCTGCAGTTTGCCGATGACCTCTGCGATGTGCGCGTCGCCATCGGCCACGTTGGCGTAGCCGGGGTGCTGGTTCAGGCTGCCCTGCGGTTTGTAGAACGTGACGGCCGGGAGCTTGCCGGCCGCGGCGTCGGCGAGGAAGCTGCTGTCGAAGTCCTTCAGGTGCGCGGCGCGCGCGGCGGCGTGCGTGGCCGGGTCGAGGTTGGCGTAGTAGTTGAACGGCTGGTGATGCGGCTGGAAGTTCACGCTGCCACCGTACATCTGCTTGCGCGCCTCGGGCGTGCCGGCACTCACGGTGTTCCAGCCGCCCGCGTACCAGGCCCAGTTCACCCCCTTGGCGTCGAGCGTGTCGCCGATCGTCGTCTGTGTCTGCGGCGGCAGCGTCGTGGGCTTGCTGCGGTCGGCGTAGCGCGCATCGCTGCTCGGCGCGACCGCGACGAAGCTCGGCTGGTAGGCCGGCTGCATCGTGTTGATCGCGTAGAACATGCCGCTCGCGTCCTTGGGGGTCAGCGTGCTGTCGCGCTTGTGCCGCGGCGCGCCGGCGAGCACGCTGGCGGGCATGTTGTCGGCCGGCACGAAGCGCACGAAGCGCCCCTTGGCGTCGGTCTCGATCAGCGAGATCGAATCCTTCGCGGGCGAGTCGGCGGCATCGGCGTTCGGGTAGGTCGGCGCGCAGCCGCAGATCAGGTACTGGTGGTTCAGGAACGAGCCGCCGAACGTGCCCATGTAGAAGTGGTCGGCCAGCGTGTACTGCTGCGCCAGCTTCCACAGCTTCATGTTGCTGCCGTCGTAGTAGCCCATGCTCAAGGCCCCGGCATCGGAGTAGGCGGCGAACAGGTCGTTGCGCCCGCCGTTGATCTGCAGCATGTTGTTGTAGTAGCGGTGCACCAGGTCGCGCGTCGTGATGGCCTGGCCCACCACCACGCCGCTGCCGTTCAGGCCTTTCGGGTCGTCGATGCGGAAGGGCTGGTTCGGCATGCCGGCCGATTGCGCCTGCGTCAGCGTCACCGGCTGGCCGTTGGCGGTGAGGCCGCCCCAAGCCGGTGGCAGCACCGGCAGCACCTTGCCGTCGAAGTCGCGCTGCGGCTGGTAGCCGCCGGTCGAACTCGGGTTGACGCCGGGGATGCCGTCGGCGCCCGGGAACAGCCCGTACATGTTGTCGAAGCTGCGGTTCTCGGCGTAGATCACGACGACGGTCTCGATCGCGTCGATGCCGCGGCCGGGGGCCGGCGCGACCGCACAGCCGGCGGCCAGGGTGGTCAGCAAGGTGGCGGTGAGCGTGGCTGGCTTCATGGCGCGGATCGGTGGTGTCATGGGAGTTCAAGTATGGTGCAAGGCCGTGTCAATTCGAAGTCCGCGAACCCGATCCGCCCTGCGCATGCGTTGCCGTCGCTTCCTGTTGGCCCTCATCGTCGCCGCGCTGCCCGCCTGGGCCCAGGCGCCCTATGCGCAGCGTATCGACGTGCCGGCGCTCACTGCCCTCGGTCGCGCGGTGTTCTTCGACGCCGAGCTGTCGCCGTCGGGCGCCGTCTCGTGCGCAAGCTGCCATGACCCGCGCCACGCCTATGGCCCGCCGGATGCCGACGCGCTCAAGCTCGGCTTTCGCGCCGCGCCGTCGCTGCGCTACCTGAACACGCTGCCGGCGTTCGACGAGCATCACTTCGACAACGACGGCGACGACAGCGTTGACCTCGGCCCGACCGGCGGCCACACCTGGGACGGCCGCGCCGCGTCGGCGCACGAGCAGGCGCGCTTGCCGTTCCTGTCGGCCGACGAGATGGGCGGGCCGACGGGCGCGGCCATCGTCGCGCGGCTGCGTATCGCGCCGTACGCCGCGCAGTTCCGCGCCGCGTTCGGCGGCGACATCTTTGCGCGACCGGAGGCGGCGTTCGACGCCGCGCTGATGGCGCTCGAGGTGTTCCAGCAATCGCCCCCCGACTTCTACCCGTTCAGCAGCCGCTTCGATGCGATGCTGCGTGGCCAAGGCCCGCTGAGCGAGCTGGAGATGCGCGGCCTGGCCCTCTTCAACGACCCGGCCAAGGGCAACTGCGCGACGTGCCACCTGAGCACGATCAAGGCCGACGGCGCGTTGCCGCTGTTCACCGACTTCGGCCACATCGCGATCGGCGTGCCGCGCAATGCCGCGATCAAGGCCAATGCCGATCCGCGCTTCTTCGATCTCGGGCTGTGCGGCCCGCTGCGCACCGACCTGAAGGACCACGCCGAGTACTGCGGCCGCTTTCGCACACCGTCGCTGCGCAACGTGGCCACGCGCCGGAGCTTCTTCCACAACGGGGTGATCACGACGCTGGATGAAGCGGTCCGCTTCTACGCGCGGCGTGACACCGACCCGGCGCGCTGGTATGGCGCGGCGGGCAAGTTCGACGACCTGCCGCCGCGATACCACGCCAACGTCAACATGGAGGCGCCATTCGGCGGCGCGATCGGCACTGCGCCGGCGCTCAGCGACGCCGAGGTCGCCGACGTGGTCGCCTTCCTGAAGACCTTGACCGACGCCGATCAGGGCGAGAATGCGGCCACGCGCTAGATCCGACCAGACCGCCCGACGAGACTCCCACGATGCAACCGGTCATCCACAGCCTGCTCGACACCGATCTGTACAAGTTCACGATGTGGCAGACGATGCTGCACCGGCACCCGCAGACCCAGGCCGAGTACACCTTCGTGTGCCGCAACGAGCCGGCCTATCCGCTGAGCGATCTGCTGGCCGACGTGAACCAGCAGCTCGATCACCTGTGCTCGCTGCGCTTCGACGCGGGCGAGCTCGCGTACCTCGGTGGCCTGCGCTTCATCCGCTCGGACTTCGTCGACTTCCTGCGCATCTTCCAGTTCCAGCGCGAGTTCATCAGCGCGCGCGCCGTCGGCCCGAAGCTCGAGATCGTCGCGAACGGCCCGCAAGTGCACGTGATGGCGTTCGAGATCTACGTGCTCGCGATCGTCAACGAGCTGTACTTCCGCCGCTTCGACCAGACCGTGGCGCTCGTCGAGGGGCGCAAGCGCCTGAAGGACAAGATCGAGCGGCTGCGCGAGTTCGAGAAGGTGCCGCCGCGCCGCCACCCGTTCGAGTTCTTCGACTTCGGCGTGCGCCGCCGCTTCTCGGCCGATTGGCAGCGCGAGGTCGTCGCCACCTTCAAGCGCGAGGTGCCGCAGTTCTTCAAGGGCGCGTCCAACGTGCTGTTCGCGCGCGACCTCGGCTTGGTGCCGATCGGCACGATGGCGCACGAGTACCTGCAGACCTACCAGACACTCGGGGTGAGGCTGCGCGACTTCCAGCGTGCCGCACTCGAGGACTGGGTGCAGGAGTACCGGGGCGACCTCGGCGTCGCGCTCACCGACGTGGTCGGCATGGACGCCTTCCTCGGCGACTTCGATCTCTATTTCGCGAAGCTCTTCGACGGCTTGCGCCACGACTCCGGCGACCCGGTCGTGTGGGGCGAAAAGGCGCTCGTGCACTACGAGAAGCTGCGCATCGACCCGCACACCAAGCGGCTGGTGTTCTCCGACGGGCTCGATTTCGACAAGGCGATCGCGCTGCACCACCACTTCTCCGACCGCACGCAGTGCGGCTTCGGCATCGGCACCAATCTCACGAACGACATGGGGCTGAAGACGCTGCACATCGTGATGAAGCTGACCCACGCGAACCGGCAGCCGGTCGCCAAGCTGTCGGACAGCCCGGGCAAGCTGCTGTGCGACGACGAGACTTTTCTCGCCTACCTGCGCCAGGTGTTCAAGGTCCCGGCGTGACCGCGGCCTGAGGCGTCGCCGCGCCGAGGGATTGAAGCGCGGCCACGATCGGGTCAAGCTCCAGGGCCAAGCCCTGCACCAGCCCGTCGACGTCGCGGTGGTCGGCGCCGCGTTGGCAGGCATCTTCGAGCGCCGTGGCGGCCCGCTGCACCCCGTACATGGCGAGCGAACCGGCGACGCTCCTGAGGTCGTGCACCATGCGCGCCGCCGCGACGGCATCGCCGCGCGTGCCCGCCGCGCTGAAGCGGGCCGCGAAGTCGCCCTCGCGGTCGCGGAACATGCACAGGAGGCGCGTGTACAGCGCCGCATCGCCGGTGAGGCCTTCGAGCCCGGCGCGGGCGTCCACGCCGGGCAGGTCGGCAAGCGCATCGGCGCGCACCGCGCCGTTGGCGACGCTGGGCGAAAGCGGTGCGGGCACCGGCGCGGGGTGCACCCAGCGCGCCAGGGTGGCGAACAGTTCGTCGAGCTTGATCGGCTTGGCGATGTGGTCGTTCATGCCCGCCGCGAGCACCTTGTCGCGGTCGCCGACCATCGCATTGGCGGTCATCGCGATGACCGGCAACTCCCGCCACCGCGCCTGCTGGCGCAGCATCCGGGTCGCGGCGTAGCCGTCCAGGACCGGCATCTGGCAGTCCATCAGCACCCCGTCGAAGTGCTGTCGGTCCAGCAGCTCGAGCGCCTCCTGACCATTGCCGGCGGAGGTGACGATGATGCCGGCGCGGCTCAGCACATCCAACGCGAGTTCGCGGTTGATGGCGTTGTCTTCCGCCAGCAGGATGCGCGCCCCGCTCAGGCCGGCCCGATGACCGAGCAAGGCCTCTTCGCGCCGAGCCGTGCGCGTGGGGCGGCGCGACGCCAGGCCGAGCGCAGCGCTGCAGGCATCGAACAGGGTCGACGGCGTGACCGGCTTGGTCAGCAGCGCACCGATCGAGAGCCGCAGTTCGTTCAGGCGCTGCTGGACTTCGCCGCGGCTGAACGACGTCAGCATCAGCACCGGCGGCGTCGGGTGGCGCTGGCGCCCTTGCTGCGCCAGCAGGCGCGCGCATTCCATGCCGTCCATGCCCGGCATCTTCCAGTCCAGCAGCATCAGGTCGTAGGGCTCGTCACGGGCGTCGGCGAGGGCCACCAGGCGCAGTGCATCAACACCGTCGATGGCGGTGTCGGCCTGCAGGCCGAGCGCGCCGATCATGTCGGTGAGCACCTCGCGGGCGCAGGCGTTGTCGTCGACGATCAAGGCCCGCGTCCCGCGCAGACTCCCGTGTGCCAGCGACAGCGGCGCCGCCACGGCGTCGGCCTGCAGACCGAAGCGCACGTCGAAGTAGAAGCGGCTGCCTCGGCCCGCCACGCTGTCCACACCGAGTTCGCCATCCATCAGCCGCACCAGGTGCCGGCTGATCGCCAGCCCGAGGCCGGTGCCGCCGTAGCGCCGGCTGGTCGAGGCATCCGCCTGCGAGAACGGCAGAAACAGGTGCTGCTGCTGTTCGGCGCTCATACCCACCCCGGTGTCGCGCACCTCGAAGCGCAGTCGCACCGATGCGGCGTCGCGGCCGAGCACGTCGATGGCCACGACGACTTCGCCGCGCTCGGTGAACTTGACGGCGTTGTTGCCGAGGTTGAGCAACACCTGGCCCAGACGTGACGGGTCGCCGACGAGTGCGGTGGGGATGTCCGGCGGTTCGACGAACAGCAGCTCCAGCCCTTTCTCCTCGGCCTTCATCCCGATCAGGTCGCCCAGGCTGTCCATCACGTCGGTGAGGCTGAACGGAATCGACTCCATGTCGAGCCTGCCGGCTTCGATCTTCGAGAAGTCGAGGATGTCGTTGATGACGCCCAGCAGCGATTCGGCCGAGGCGTGCACCTTGTGGATGTAGTTGTGCTGCTGGGGGTTGAGACCGCTTTGCAGGGCGAGGTACGACATGCCGAGGATCGCGTTCATCGGTGTGCGGATCTCGTGGCTCATGTTCGCGAGGAATTCGCTCTTGGCCCGGGTCGCGGACTCGGCGGCGTGCTGCGCCCGCTTGAGGTCGGTGATGTCGAGCGAGATGCCGCCGACGGCGTAGACCGTGCCTTGCGCATCCTGCAATGGGAACACGTGGGTCTGGTGGGTGCGCAGCTGGCCATCCGCTGCGCGCTTGTCGTGCTCCGAGCGCAACACCTGACCCTCGGCGGCGACGCGCTGGTCCTCGGCGACGACGCGCGCAGCGGTGGCGGCGTCGATCAGGTCGGCGTCGCGCCGTCCGACCAGCGATTCACCGGCGCGGCCCAGAACCTGCGCGAGCCGGGCGTTGTGGCGCAGGTAGCGGCCATCGAGATCCTTCACGAACACCGCGGCCGGCACGTTCTCGATGATCGCCTGCAGCGCATTGCGGCTGCGCTCGAGTTCGGCCGTCCGGGTGAGCACCCGTTGCTCGAGGCTGGCGTTGAGCGCGCGATTCTCTTCGTCGGCACGACGGCGCGCCGTGACATCGGAGAACACGGCCACCCCGCCGCGCGTCTGGCCCGCCTTGTCGGTCAGCGGGCGTGCCGTGACGCGCACCCAGCGGCCTTCGGGCAGTGCCGTGCCGGCGATGCACAGCTCCAGGTCGTCGCAGGACTCGCCGCGAATCGCCCGGGCCAGCGGGAGTTCGGCGCCCGGGCAGAGGGTGACCCGATCCGGGAGGTACACGCGGTAGTGCCGAGTCCATTCGACATAGTCGCCTCCCACGACGCTGCGCCCGACGATGCGTTCGGCGGCCGGATTGACGAGAAGCAAGCGGCCCTGCTCGTCGGCCACCGTGACGCCGTCGCCGATGCTGTCAAGGATGGATTGCAGGATGCGGGTCTGGTTCTGCAGCTCGTTCTCGGATTGCTGCAGCTCGCTGATGACCGTCGCGCGCAGGCGGTTCGAGCGGCGCAGGCGCAGCACGAACCAGGCGGCGCCGCCCAGCATCGCGATCACGCTGCCCAGCGCAGTCCAGAACCACGGCTGCTCCAGCGCGCGCTGGACCAATTCGCCGCCGGGCGGCTCACTCAGGGTCGCGGCCGCTTGCGATGGATCGAAGGCCATATTTCATCCTGCGACCGGACGGCTGGCACTGTCAACTGAACCGCGGTACGCGTATTCCCGGGGCACCGCCCGATCGCGCCGGCCGCGGATGAACGTGTCCGAAAGCGGCCAGCCCGCGATGGCGGGCGCGGGCATGATCACCACTCGCTCAACGGAGACGCACGATGGCCTCGATCCACAAGGAAGTCGTACTCGACAGCCCGGCCGAACTGGTCTGGGATGCCGTGCGCGATGTCGGCAACGTTCACACGCGTGTCGCGCCGGGCTTTCTCACCGGGTGCCGCATGGAAGATGCCCCGCTTGCCCGTGTCGTGAGCTTTGCCAACGGCATGGAGGCACGCGAGCTGATCGTCGATGTTGACGATGCGGCGCGGCGCCTCGTCTGGTCGGTCGTCGGCGGGCGACTGTCGCACCACAACGCGTCGATGCAGATCGTCGACGAGGGCGCATCGCGCACACGCGTGATCTGGATCGCCGACCTGTTGCCCAACGAGTTGGCGCCAGCGATCGCCGGGATGATCGACCAGGGCCTTGCGGCGATGAAGAAGACGCTGGAAGGTTGAGCAGGATGGCGGCGAGAAGCCGCCGAGGCACTGCCATCCATGCGGTCAGACCCCGGAGCGGGGTCCGCCGAGCAACCGGGCCGGCAGGAACAGAACGGCGCGCAGCAGTGCAAAGACCGCCACGAACGCGATGCCGACGAGGCGGAACGGTAGCGACAGCAGCCAGACCAGCGGCCATAGCAACAGCGCCAGCAGCGCGAGCGGCCAGCACAGCACGAACAGCACGCACCAGGTGAGAAACGCGATCATGTGGATCTCGCCTGGAGCGATGTCGCGTCCTCGACCGGAACGAAGATCCACAGCAGGAGATAAACCAGCGCGCCCGTGCCCGCGCACAGCATCAGCAGCGAGAACAACAGCCGCCAGAGCCACGCGGCCAGGCCGGTGACTTGCGCCAGCCCGCCGCACACGCCGCCGAGCCAGCGGTCGGTGGCGCTGCGGCGCAGGCTGTTGATGGCCGAGAGGCCCGGTGCCGGCGGCACCGGGGAGCCCGCGCCCAGTACCCGCGCCTTGGCGCGTGCGAACTCGTCGTCGGACAGGACGCCGCGCTGGTGCAGTTCGCCAAGGCGGCCGATTTCTTCGCTGATGTTCACCGTGAACTCCGTTCGCGTGGTGTGTCGACAGCGTCACTCTAGGTCGTTCGGCGCGACTCGGCGAGGTTGCGGCGACAGGCGGCAGCCGCGCTGCGACCAGCTGCAGCAGGGTCGGACGGCCGTCTCGGTGCCGGCCGAAAATAAAGTGAACCGCTGGCGTGCGAGCGGCAACCCACTGGGCAAGCGGGCGGCCGCGACGGTTGCGATATATTGCCCGCACCACCACCGAAGCCGCCACTGCCATGGACAACGACCGGGTCAGGGAACTGCTCGATCGGATCGGACGGCAAGACCAGGCCGCGTTCCGCGAGCTGTACAAGGCCTTCAGTCGCAAGGTTTTTGCCTACGTCCTGAACATGGTCAACGATCACGCGCGTGCCGAGGAGATTTTGGTGGATTCAATGTATGAAGTGTGGCGACACCCGGAGCGGTTCCGGGGCGAATCGCAGTTCGGCACCTGGCTGATCGGCGTCGCGCGCAACAAGGCGCTGATGGCGTTTCGCTCGCGCCGCTTCGACGAGGTTCACGACGACCTCGACGACATTGCCGAGACCGAGGCCGCCGACACACCCGACGGCTTCGAGCAGCTCGCCACCAAGCAGCGCAGCGAGGGCGTCAGGCAGTGCATGGGCAAGCTCTCGGACGAGCACAAGGAGTGCATGCACCTGGTGTTCTTCGAGGGCCTCTCGCTGGGCGAAGTCGCCACGGTGCAGAACTGCCCTGAAGGCACCGTCAAGACACGCTTGTTCCATGCCCGCCAGAAGATCAAGAACTGCCTGCGCCTGCTGCTCGAGCGCGAGGGCGGCGGCGCCCCGAAGGCGGTGGTGTCATGAGCCGCCCGGCCGTTCCGAAGGCGAATTCCGGAGCGCTCTGGCGCGAAGGTAGTCCAGTGAGCACGCCGGGCCGCCCCAAGAGCGAATACCGGAGTGCGCAGCACGAAGGTACTCCAGTGAGCCCCGCCCGGCCGCCCGAAGGGGCTCGCACCGCAGTGCGAAGCACGGAGGTTTTCCAGTGAGCCCCGCCCGGCCGCCCGAAGGGGCTCGCACTGCAGTGCGAAGCACGGAGGTTTCCCAATGAGCTCCGACCGCTTCCAGGAACTGCTGCCGTGGTACGTGAACGGCACGATCAGCGACGCTGACCGCGACTGGGTCGACCGCCACGTGGCCGAGGACCCGCTCGCGCGCGCCGAACTCGACTGGTACCGCTCGTTGAGCACGCGCATGAAGGACAGCGCCCCTGCCGTGCCGGCCACCATCGGCCTGTCCAAGGTCATGACCCTGATCCGTGGCGACCGCCCGACGTTCGCAGAGCGCCTCAGCGCCTTCTTCGGCGGCTTCGCGATGCGCCCCGCGTTCGCGCTCGCCGGCTTCGCGATCATCGCGGCGCAGACCGGCCTCATCTTCAACCTGTTGGGCGACAAGGACGAGTCCGCGGAGATGCGCGCGGCGCAGACGGTGCCCGTCAAGGAGGGGCCGCTGGTCAAGCTGAACTTCACGCCCGACGCGAAGGAGGCCGACATCCGGCTGTTGCTGATGTCGGTGCAGGGCAGCCTCGTCGGCGGCCCCGGGCAGTTGGGCGACTACTACGTGCGCGTGGCCGCCGGCAAAGAAGCGACCGCGGCCGCGCAACTGAAGGCCGCGCCCATTGTCCAGGCCGTGACACTGGCTCCTGGCCTGCCACCGCGGCCATGACGGCCATGAAGGCGGTGTCGACCCCCGATGGGCACAGCCCGCCGCGGCGCCTCGTGCTGCGCCTGCTGTGCGGCGCCCTCGGTGCGGCCTGGGGCGGCCTCGCGTCGACGGCGCGGGCGGCCGAGCCGGCGCAGCGGCGCATCGCGCTCGTCATCGGCAATGGCGCCTACAAGTCGGTGCCGCTGAAGAACCCGGTCGGCGACGCCGCCGCCGTCGCGGCCACGCTGAGGCAGCTCGGCTACGAAGTGACCTACCGCGAGAACACGAGCCTGCGCGACCTCGTCGAGGTGCTGCGCGATTTCTCGGTGCGGGCCGCGTCGAGCGCGGTGCGGCTGCTGTTCTACGCCGGCCATGGCATCCAGGCCAAGGGGCGCAACTACCTGGTGCCGGTGGACGCCGAGCCGCAGAACGAGGACGAGATCGCCGCCAAGACCGCCGACATCGGCGAATTCATCGACCGCCTCAGCGCGCTCAAGACCGGCACCAACATCGTCGTGCTCGACGCCTGCCGCGTGAACCCGTTTGCCGGAGGCGTGTTCGTCGGGCCGGATGGGCGACGCATGAAGTTCCGTGGCGTCACGCCCACCGGCCTGGCGCCGCTGGATGCGCCGGTCGGTACGCTGGTCGCGTTCTCGACCGCGCCGAATGGCGTTGCGCTCGACGGCGCGGGCAGCGAGCACAGCATCTACGCCAAGCACCTGCTGGCGAACCTGCAGGCCCCCGGCCTGCCGGTCGAGCAGCTGTTCAAGAGGGTGCGCATTGCAGTAGCGGAGGAAACGCAGCGCGTTCAGGTGCCCTGGGAGTCGTCGAGCCTCACCGCCGAGTTCTGTTTCAAGAGCAGCGCGCAGGGCCGCTGCGGCTGAG
>JBDTVC010000019.1:0-35769 GCA_040007475.1 Burkholderiales bacterium | reverse complement strand
CAGCACGCGCTTCGTGCTCTGACTCGCCGCGGCTGTTTGAACGCAATGAGCGCAGTGAATGCAGTGAGTTCGGCGGCGCGACCCCGGACCGAGCAGCGCAGTGCAGTCGACGCGCAGCGGCGACCGCCTCCGCATGAGCCCCCGACGGGTAGCACCTGCCGCGATGCGCTGAAGCAGCGAAAGAGCAGCGACACACGAACGACAGCAACGGGCCGCGACGAGCCGGTGGCGTCCGCGCTCCTTTACCGCCGTTCGAGACCAAACGAAGTCCAGCGTCCGCTCTCGACGAGAGTGATCTTCGCGAGTAGATACGTTGCGATCGTTTGCACTTTCGAAATAGGCGACCAAAAAAGGTCGCTGACAGTGTCGCGTCACTGGCAATCCGCCTAAAGAATGCATGGGAGGCATCTCACATGCCCTGAGCCGAGTACCGAGGCGTTCCTCCAACGCGGTGCGCGCGACATTGGGTTGGCGCAAAACGGCAGCGTCAAGCCCATCACCATCGTGAACCGCGCAATGACCTGGCGGATCGAAGACTACTCACGCTGAAGCCGCATTTGGCGTGGCGTCCGCCCAGCGCGCGCATTGATGACTCGTGCGAAGTGCGACGCGTCGGAGAAGCCGGCGCGGCGTCCGATCTCGGCGGTGGTCAGGCAATCCATCAACGGCGACTCGAGCATGCGGGTTGCGACGTTCACGCGCGCGGCCATCAGCAGCCCGCTGAAGGTGTTCCCGCTGCCGGCCAGCGTTCGATGCAACGTCCTCGTCGACAGCCCCAGGCTGCGAGCAACGTCCGTGGCCGATAGCTCCGGCTCAGTGCAGCGCTGGAGAATCACGTCCCTTACGCGTGCGACCATCCCACGCGTCATGGGCGCCAGGCTCCGCCCGGCAGACTTACCACTCTCCGCCGCCACCAGCCCCAGCAACATGCCGATGTGCTCCGCCAGCCCATGGCGGGTCAGCGGCATGGCGACCACGAGTTCGGGCGTCAGCCGTTGCACGAAGCTCGTCAGCGCCTGACCCCAGACTGCATCGCGCGGCACCACGCAGCCCGCCAGGACTTGCGGCGAAGGCACCCATTGCCGAAGCCAGGGCTCCGAGATCTTCAGGTGGGTGATGGCGAACTCGCCAAGTTCGATGTCATGGCCAAGATCGGAATCCAGCAGCACGATGTCGCCCGCGCGCATGTCCTGCAGGCCGCGATGGCGCAGCCGCCAGGCGGACGATGTGTTGAGGATCATGTGGACGCTGCGATCTCCACTTGCGGCAACGTCGCGTTCGTCACGCACGCACCGATGGGTGCTGCCGACCGCCCGGATCAGCGATACCGGGCCGAGTGTCACCGCATCGACCTGGGCACGAAAAAGGCCGTCGTTGCGGCTGGCCACGTGCATCGGGTCCACGGCCGAGGTCAGCGCTTCGGCGTAGAGGTCGAGACGCTTTGCCGCCCCGACATCCTCGGTGGACCAGCGCTGAATGGCGTTGGCGCTCTCGGCGTGGGGCATGGTTTCCTCCTTGCTTGTAGCACCGATCGTAGTCAGCTCTGCGCCACCAACGCAAGTCCTATTGCTGTTGTCCCTAATCGTGCGCGGCGCAGACCAATGGCGCGCGTCGTGTGCAAGCCACCCAGGCCTTGGCGCGGCATCCTGCAGATCTGGATTGGTGCACGTCGTCCTGCGTCGAGCGCCCTCAATGCCAGTTATGTCAACGTCTCAAAGGAGTTCCCGATGAAGTCTCAGCAGCCATTGCCTGCGCATGCCGTCGATCCGGTGCCGAAGTCCGCTTTGGCTCGCCCCGTCCGCGTCGTGCTGCTTTCGGTGTCCTGGCTCTTTGTCGCCGCACCGCTGCTGCTGATAGGGCGCACGGCGATGGCCGATTCGGGCGGGCGCGCTTCCGGCGACGCTCGACCCACCGTGATGCTGGTCCACGGCGCCTGGGCCGACGGCTCCAGTTGGAGCGATGTCATCGCCCGATTGCAGGCGCGCGGATTGCGCGTCGTGTCGGTGCAGAACCAGCTCAACTCGCTGGCCGACGACGTGGCCGAAGTCAACCGTGCGCTCGAACGGGAAACGCAGCCCGTGGTGCTGGTTGGTCACTCTTGGGGCGGCACGGTCATCACGCAGGCCGGCACGTCGGACAAGGTCACAGCGCTGGTCTACATCGCCGCCTTCGCGCCCGACGTCGGCCAGTCGACCAACGACCTCCAGGCGGGCGGCCCGGTACCAGGCTACGTGCCGCTGCTGCAGGCGGACACGGCCGGCTACCTGTGGTTCCCGCAGGAAGTCATGCCCAGCTGGTTCGCGCAGGACATTCCGGCACCCCACGCGATGCTGCTGGCCGCCGCGCAGAACCCGATCCGGGCCGCGGCCTTTGGTGATGCGGTCAGCGCTGCGGCCTGGGCTGCCAAGCCGAGCTGGTACTTGGTCACCGACGACGACCGGATGATCGCTCCTGCACTGCAGCGGTCGATGGCGACCCGTATCGGCGCGCGAGTCTCTAGCGTGGCGTCGAGCCACGTGCCCTTCATCTCCCATCCCAAGGAAACCGTCGCCATCGTGCTCGATGCCGTGCGTCGCGTGACCCGCCCCTGAATCACCTGGAGAACGACCATGAGCAAGAAGCCGGATTCCGACATCACGCAGAATTTTGGTCACCTCGCCGCCGTGCGCATCGGACTCACCGCCGAGGTGCGCCACCGCAGCGTGGCGGCACTGAACCGGATGCTGGCGCATGCGCTGGCACTGCGCGACCTCTACAAGAAGGCCCACTGGCAGACCGCTGGTGCCACGTTCTACGAACTGCACTTGCTGTTCGACAAGCACCATGATGCGCAGCTTGAGCTCGCAGACGCATTGGCCGAGCGCGTGCAGACGCTGGGCGGCGTGGCATTGGCGTTGGCGCACGACGTGGTGGAAGAGTCGCACATCGCGCGTGCCCCGCGCGACCGCGAAGCGCCCGCGGCGCAACTTTCGCGGCTGCTCGATGCTCACGAGCTCGTGCTGACCGAGGCGCGATCACTGGCGCGTCAGGCCGCGGCCGACGGCGACGACGGCAGCAATGACCTGCTGGTGAGTCAGGTGGTGCGAGGCAACGAGTTGCAGAGCTGGATGATCGGCGAGCACCTCTCCGGACGCACGCGCATCAACTGAAGCAGTCCCAGCCTTGACCGAGACGCGCCTGCAGATAGAGATCTCCGATCTTGCTGGCCTGCCGTTGGTCGACCCTGCGAGACTTTGGTGCGGTACCTGAACGACCCAACCCAGCGCTGAGCACGACGAAGACCACCCTCTCAGCGATGTCGACGCCTGAAGGCATACGGTGTTTCGCCCGTGACGGCACGAAAGACTCGCGTGAAGTGGCTCTGGTCGGAGAAGCCGGTGGCGATGCCGATCTCGCCGAGTGGCACATCGTTATCGCATACGCGCGCCATCGCCACCTCGATGCGCCGCATGACCACATAACGGTGCGGCGATTCCCCGACGCTTTGCCGGAAAGCGCGCGAGAAATGACACACCGAAACGCCGGCGTAGTCCGCAAGATCACGCATTTCGATCTTGTGGCCCAGATGGCCATCGATGTGGTCGCGCACGCGCCGCAACGCAGACGGCGCCAGGCCGCCACGGCACAACGGTCGAGGGTCTGCGCGTTCAGGAATCGCTGCGCCGTCTCCGGCTATTGCGTGGGTCACCGCCTCGATCAGCTCGCGCTCGTCGCAGTGAAGCAGCAGGCGGGCTGCCACCTCCGAGACGCACCCTTGCCGCGGTGCGATCACCACAAGACCGCGAGCCGAAAGGTCCTCGGTCGCGGATGCGGACATGCCCCATCCAGAGTCTGTGACGATCGCGTCGACACCCCGCCAGGCTTGCGCGTCGCGCGCCAGGCTGCGCGATGCGGGCTGTGCGTGTACCCGCCAGCCCGGCACGCGCGCCAGCATCGAGATCAACCCCGCGGCGACCAGAAAGCACGGGTGCGACACCAGCACGGTGGCCGGCATGTCACGCCGCCTCGTCGCGCTCGGACCGAAGCGTTCGCCGGTACGCACCGGGCGTCGTACGGATCAGAGCTGCGAACTGTCGCGTGAACTGGCTCTGGTCGGAGAATCCGAGCGCCAGTGCGATACCGGCCAGCGATTGTGTGTCGTCGGCCAGCAGCCGGGTCGCTGCGGCCACGCGGCGATGCAGAAGGTAGCGGTGCGGTGGCAGGCCCACACTGCGCTTGAATGCGCGGGAGAAATGTCCCTCGGAAAGGCTCGCCAGCGCGGCCAGTTCGGCCAACGCGACGCCTTCGCCGAGGCTGCCTTCGATCTTTGCGAGCACGTGCCGCAATACCCCCGCCGCCAGTCCGCCCCTCACGACGCCGGGGGCGCCCAAGCCACTCAGCCGATGGACCAATGAGAAGAATTCTTCCTCGGCACAAGGAACGGTCAGGCAGGCGTCCACGCCCTCCGGAAGCTCGGGCCGGGCGCGCGACACATCGTCGGGTGACGAATCCACAATGACGACGCGGGCCCCTGGCATCGACGCGCCATTGCGCTGCGCCAGCAGTCCGGCCACGAACGCCCTGTCGCCGATCACGATCTGCGCACCCGGCCCTTCGATGATCGGCCCGGCCGGCGACGCGCCGGTCCAAACGCGCACGTCGCAGCGCGGCAGGCGCCGCAGGCTCGTCACCAGCCCGGCGGCCAGCACGGCACAGCTATGTGCAATGAAGACCTGAGCACGTTGGTTCATGGATGTTGTCGACATGGCGGAACTCCTCGTTGTCTTCCTGGGCGGAAGCACCGGATTGGTGTTGCCCGGTCTTTACGATGAGGCAGGCCGATGTCAAGACGTCGTCGCCGACGCGCCGCTGATGTCAAACGTGCGCGTTGACGTGCCGGATGTCATATGCGGCGAGCGCTGGATTGCGAGCACTCAGTCGCGCAGCATCTCCACGCTGGCCGTGAAGACGTAGCCTGCGCCGCGCTCGGTGACGATGAGCTTGGGCGCGCGCGGATCCGCTTCGATGCGGCGCCGAAGCCGGCCGACCTGCACGTCGATCGCACGGTCGAACACCTCGGCGTTGTGCAGCCGCGACCGGTCCAGAAGCTGATCACGACCAAGCACGCGCTCCGGCGCGCAGAGGAAGGCCACCAAGAGGTTGAATTCCGCGCTACCCAGCGGCAGAAGCCGGCCGTCCGGTGCCACGAGACGACGCAAGCGCACGTTCAGCTCCCAACCCGCGAAGCGGTAGGCGCGGACGCTGGCCACTGTCTCTGCCAGCGTCGAATGCATGCGCGTGCGCCGCAGCAAGGCGCGGATGCGTGCCAGCAACTCGCGCGGCGAAAACGGTTTGGTCAGGTAGTCGTCCGCACCGAGTTCCAGGCTCATGACCCGGTCAGCCTCGTCCTGCCGTCCCGTGACGATGATGATGGGGATCTTGGAAGTCGATCGCAGGTCGCGAGCGATGCGCAGGCCGTCCTCGCCGTGCAGGTGCAGGTCGAGTATCACCAGGTCGACCGACTCCCGGGCCAGCATGTCCGTCATCTCGCGCCCGCTCTGCACCGCGGTCACGCGGATGTCGTGGTCGCTCAGATAGGTCACCATCAGCTGGCGAATCGACGCATCGTCGTCGACGGCCAGCACGTGCGTCGCCAGATTGGAAGGGTCCGGTGCCGACATGCTCGACCTCATTGAAGATTCGCGAGCCGCCGTGTGTCAGGTGACACATGCCCGCCGCAGAATGACACGGGGAACGGCGACATCGGGCGCCCAATGGCCGCAACCGTGCGCGCCAGATACCGAATCGCCATCGTCGAGTCCGACGACCAGATGCGCCAGCTGCTCGAACGCTGGCTGCAGGCCGCTGGCCACCGTGTCGATGCGCTCACGATCGAGACGCTGCAGCAGGGAGATGGCTTCGACCTGATCATCGCGGACGTCGCCGACCCGCATGCGGCGCTGCCCTTGATCCGACGCGTCCAGGCGGTGCACGATGCGCCAGTGCTCCTGACCTCGGCACGTTTCCGGCATGGACAGAATGCCTCGACCCAGTTGGCAGAGCAACTGGGTGTGAAAGCCGTGCTGCCGAAGCCCTTCGCTCGCGCGGAGTTGCTGCGGGCCATCGGCGCAGCCATGCGCTGAAGCGCTGCTCGTCGGGTATTCATGGCGCAGGGCTCCCGCCAATGCGCCGGCGCCCGACCACGGTGCGGCGGCTGCCGGTATGCGACATGATCGCCTGCGAGAGGGCTTGCGCCAGTTCGGCCCGCACGAGCGGTTTTCGCAGCACCGCGTCGGCGCCCGCCTCGCGCGCCCGCTCGACGACGGCGGTTCCCAGGTAACCGCTGACCAGCACGACCGGCAACGACGCGCGCACGAGTCGCATCGCGCGGATCAGCGCGCCCCCCGACAGCCCGGGCATGCGCTCATCGGTGATGACGGCATCGAAGCGCTCGGGGTGGGCCTCGAAGGCCGTCAGCGCCTCCTGCGCGGAAGCGAAAAGCACGGGCACATAGCCCAGACCGGACAGGGTCTGCGCCAGCAGTCGGGCCAGAGGCTCCTCGTCGTCGACCACCAGCACCTGCTGCTGCGCGCCGCGCGGTATCACCTGCGGCGCACTCGTTCGCGGCGTCGGCGCGTCGCCATGGCAGGGCAGGAAGACGCTGAAGGTGCTGCCTTCACCGATCGCCGACACGACATTCACTGCGCCCCGGAACTCTGCGACGATGCCGTGAACGAGCGAGAGCCCCAGCCCGGTGCCGCTGCCGACGTCCTTGGTCGTGAAAAACGGATCGAAGATGCGTTCTGCGATCTCCGGTGCGATGCCGACGCCGCTGTCCGCCACGCTGAGCACCACGTACTCGCCGGGCGCGACCGTGTCCGTGGTGGCCGCGATCGGGCGCGTGAGCCTCGTGCGATCCAGGGTCACGCGCAGCGTGCCGCCGTGCGGCATCGCCTGGATCGCGTTCGTGGCGAGATTCATCAGCAACTGGTGCAATTGCGTGGAGTCGCCAAGCACGGCGGCGCCGGCAGCGGCCAGCACCGGCTCGACACGCACGGCCGCAGGCGTCGAACCGACGAGGAGTTCCAACCCCTCCTGAACAACCTGCTGGACGTTCACCGCCACCCGCTCACCGACGCCGGTGCGACTGAACGCCAGGATGCGCTCGACGAGCGCTCGCCCTCGTTCGCCCGCGATGATGATCTGCTCCAGGTCGCGTCGGCAGCGGCTGCCGCTGCGGGTCTGGCGAAGCGCCATGTCGCCGAACCCCAGGATGGCGCCGAGGATGTTGTTGAAGTCGTGGGCAATCCCGCCGGCCAGCGTGCCCACGGCCTCCAGCCGATGCGCCTGCTGCAGCGCGGCCTCGGCGCGCTTGCGCGCATCGATGTCGCTGATCGAACCCGCCATGCGTGTCGGGTGCCCGTGCAGGTCGCGCACGCAGAGGCCGCGAATGCGCACCCAGCTCCAGGTGCCGTCTCCCTGCCTGACGCGCCATTCGCCGTCATAGCCCGGCACGGTGCCCGCCAGGTACGCCGCCATCATGGCGGAGCGCTCGTCGTCATCGTCGGGATGAAAGCTGATCGCCACCGCCCATTCGGCACGCGTGCGGACAGCCGCGCCGGGCTCCAGGCCGTGCAGGCGCTGCGCGCGTTCGCTCATGAACATCCGGCCGGCCGGGACGTCGAGGTCCCAGATCCCGTCGTTGCTGGCCTCGACCGCCAGGGCGAAGCGTTCCTCCGATTCGCGCAGCGCGACTTCGCCGGCCTTGCGGTCGGTCACGTCACTCACCGAACCCGTCCAGCGCGAGGGACGTCCCGCGCCGTCGCGGGTCAGCAAGCCGTTCAGGTGCACCCAACGCACTTGCCCACTGCGCAGGAATCGGCACTCATGGTCGAAGCGCAGGGTGCGGCCGGAAAAGCAGGCTTCGGCCGCCTGCATCAGGCCTTTCCGGTCGTCGGGGTGGAAGGGGCAGCGCGCCAGGAAGTCGTCGCGCCCAGTGAAGCGGACCTCAGGCGCGAAGCCGTAGATCTCCAGCGTACGGGTCGACGCGTAGAACTCGTCGGTGTCCAGCAGCCAGTCCCAATAGCCATCCCGGCCCGCCTCCATGGCCAACGCATGGCGCTGTTCAGACTTGTTCAGCGCAGCTTCGCCGGCCTTGCGGTCGGTCACGTCGCTAACGGAGCCCGTATAGCGTACGGGACGTCCGTCTGTGTCTCTGGAAATCAGCCCACTTGTATGAACCCAGCGCACTTCGCCATGCCGGAGCATTCGGATCTCGACATCCATTCGCGCGGCGCGCCCTCCAAAGTGGACGGCGGCGGCCTCGGCCCAGATTGCGCGATCCTCCGGATGGAACGGGAACTGGCGCAAGAAGTCCTCCCGCCCGTCGAATCTGGTTTCGGGGGGGAATCCGTAGATCTCCAGCATTCTCGGCGATGCGTAGAACTCGTCGGTCGGGACGATCCAGTCCCAATGACCGTCGCGCGCGGCCTCCATCGCGAGCGCGTAGCGCGTCTCGGATTCGCGCAGGGCGATCTCGGCCTGACGCCGTTGGGTGATGTCGGTCGACACGCCGCTCACCCGCTGGCCGCCCTGGATCACCACGCCTCGCTCATGAATCCAGCGCACGCTGCCATCCGGCCTGAGGACGCGAAACCGGGCCTCCCAAGCCACCTGCGGATCGCCCGTCAGCCAGGCGCCGAACGCTTCCTGGACATGCGGGCGATCCTCGGGATGGATGCCGTTGATCCACAGGTGCGGGTCTTGGTAGAGGTCTTCAACGGGAAGCCCCCAGATGCGTTCGAAGCTCGGACTGGCATAGACCACTCGTTCGGGTGACAGCTCGGTGATCCAGACGACATCGGGGTTGGCGTCGGCCATGCTGCGGAAGCGCAGCTCGCTGTCACGCAATGCAGTCTGGGCGCGGGCATTCTCCAGCGCGATGGCGGCCTGCGCCGCGATCACCTCCAGCAGCGCGCGGCGCTGCGGCTCGAAGGCACGCGAGGCGAGCGCGTTCTCGAAATAAATCAGTCCGATCAGGCTGGATTGCCGCAGCAGCGGCAGACAGAGCACCGAACGCGGCATGGACCCAAGACCGTCCGAATCGACCCCGAAAGTGCCCGGTTCCGCCGTGCCGTCGATCAGCACGTGCGAGCGGGTACGCGCCACATACCGCACCACGCCGGGCGGCACATCGGCCTCGGTCAGTGGTCGCGGGTTTCGTGCCACCGAGATGCCGTCGGCGGTGACATGGGCCTGCGCCTCGACCTGCCAACCCTCGTCAAGCGCGAGGACCAGCAGGCCACGCTGCGCTCTGGCGTGCTCGAGGCCGATCCGCATCAAGGTCTCGAGCAGGCTGTCCACCGTGCCCTCGCGGGCCAGCGATTCGGCCGCCTTGATGAGCGTGTCGCGCTCCAACTCGGCCCGGGCAGGTTGCTCGGATGGGATGTCAGGACGCCCTGCACCGCGCGCGGCGCGCAGAAAGGGCTGCTCGGTCTCGAGTTGTTGCCGCTTGCCCTCGGCTCCCCAACGCACGTAGGCATCGTGGGCCCGCCGCCACTGGTCTTCGGCCATCTGCGGGAGGCTCAGACCAGCGCAGCAGCGTGCGGCCGCCTCGGCCGCCAGGCCTTCTTCGGCCGCGAAGCCTTGCATTCGCGCATGCGCGATGGCCTGCTCGTACAGACGCAGGGCGTCGAGCGATCGGCCTTCCAAGCGCGCGACCTCGGCGTCTATCAGCACCAGGCGCCCTGAAAAGGTGGCCGCGCCATGAAGGCACATGCCGGCCACCGCGGCCCGATGGCACGGCAGCCTGTCGTCGGTGTCGGACGCAGCGCCCAGCCTCGCGGCGACCAGCGCTGCCAGGAAGGGATGATTGGCCGACCGCACATGAACCGGCGACGACCAGGTCCAGCGATCTGCTTGAGCCAAACAGGCTTGCGCTTGTTCGGGATGTCCGGCCAGTACGTGGGCCTGTGCTCGCGTCACCCAGTACGAATGGACCATATCGGGCATGCGGCCCTGCGTCAGGCCAAGCTCGAACTCGGCCGTGTCGAAGCCGGGCCCGTCCCAGTCGTCAGGTGCCGCGGTCTGGCCTCGCAGTGCCGCGACGAAGCGTTGCTGAGTGACCAGTTCGTCGACGACGTCGCGAAACCCGGCGTCGCGCACGAAAGCCAATCCGCGCTCGATCTCGATGGCCACGTCGGCCAGCGAATCCCCACGGGCCAGGCGGTCGCCGACCAGGTGATGGCAGGCGTAGCAGGCCATGGCCACGTCGCCGTGCTGCACGCCGGCCAGGTAGGCCGCCCGTGACAGCTCGACGGCGCGTGTCAGCGGCTGCACCCAGCCGCTGGCGATTTCGAGGGCAAACAGGCCTTTCGCTTCGCCTCCGACGAAGCCGTGCCGCGCGACCATGGCTTGAGCAAGCTCGGCGAACTGCAAGGCCTCCGCGCGTCGTCCTCGATGGTGGCCCAGCATCAGCCCGAACCAGGCAAGTCCCTGTGGCGATGCCTCGGCAATGCCGTGGCGCAGACTCAGGCAGACCATCCGGCACAGATGCAGCTGCGCCAGGCGTTCATCGGTGAAGCACGCCGGAGCAAACAGCTCGGCCAGCAATGTCGTCGCCGCGGTGATGACCGGATCTTCGGCCCGCGGCAACGCGATCAACGATGCGACGCTGCGTCCTTCCAGGGCCTCGTCGGCTTCGGCGTAGGCATCTTCCAATTGGGCGTCCGCGGGATGCGCTTCGATATCGATGCCGACGCGGCGCAGGCAGTCGATGGCCTGCTCCACGGCCTTGCCATAGTCTGCACGAATGACCTGCAGCATCACCAGCCAGCGACAGGCTCGGGCCGCATCGGCCGGCGACGGCGCGGCCACGAGGCTGGTCAGGGCGGGCTCGGCCGCCTCGATGCGACCCAGCATGAGCTGGCAGATGGCGCGCTCCAGACGCAGTTCGAAGCCCAGGGGCGACAGCGGCGGTTCTGGTCCATCCTCCACCAACGCCGTCCCGGCTTCGAGGTAGTTCAGGGCGGCGACGCAGGCCGTCGCGGCACGGGCGCGCCGCGCCGCATCGAGGTTGAGCGAGGCAACGCGGGCCCGCTCGGCCCGCGTGGCAATGCCCAGGGCACCGCGATTGAGCTGGTCGATGATGACGAAGCCGATGGGACGTTGTGCATCCGCCGCTTCCAGCCAGCGGCGGCCGACGCGCAGGTGGGCGCGCGCGCGCCAACGGGTGTCGGACTTGTCGTAAACCGCTTCACGGATTCGGTCGTGCGCGAAGCCGCAGCCTGCCGAATCGCGCCACAGCAAGCCTTCGGCCAGGGCAGGCGCGAGCGCGGCTTCCAAGGCCGCAAGGGGCAGCCCCGTGGCCGAGACAAGCGCGGGCCAGGCGACGGCCGTGCCAAGGCAAGACAAGGTCCCGACCGCCTCGCGCGTCGACCTCGGCAATCTTGCCAGGCGCAGCGGCGCCAGGCGCGCAGCGTCAGCGCCGAGGGGCGCCCCGGTCAGAGCGGCCGCATCCCAGGTCCAACGGGCCTGTACGGGGTCGAACACGAGATCCCCGCTGCGGGCCCATTCGGCCACCACCTGCGTGACCAGGAACGGGTTGCCCCTCGACTGCGCGTGGATCCCAGGCGCGATGGTGGCCGCGCGCTCGGGCGTGCAATGAAGCAGGTCGGCGAGCAAGTTTGCGATGCGGTCCATCGGCAACGGCGCCAGCGTGAGCTCCGAAAAGTGCAAGCCGCGTTCGCGTACCGACGTCATGCGCCGTGCCCAGGCGGAGACGCCACCGTCAGGTTCCGGCCGACAGGCCCCGATGATCAGCACATGGGACAGGCTGCGGTCGACGAGCAGGTGCTCGAGCAATGCCAGGGTGGCTTCGTCAGCCCATTGGAGGTCATCGAGGAAGAGCAGCAAGGGTCGACCTGCCGACGCGAAGGCACCCAGCAATCGCTGCACCAGCGCCAGAAACCGAGCCTCGGCATCATGCCCATTCAACTCGGGTACGGGCGGCTGGGGCCCGATGACCGCCTCCAGTTCGGGCAGCAGGCCGAACAACAGTCGGCCCTGTGGATGCGTCGCGGCGCGCAGCCGCGCGGACCAGCCGGCGAGTTCGTCTTCGGTCTCTGAAAGCACCCATCGCAACTGACGCTGGAGGGCCTGCGCCAGGGTGGCGAATGGCGCCTCGTGCAGGTAGGCATCCCCCTTGCCCTTGGCGAAGCTCCCTGGCAAGGGCGCGACGGCGGCCTGCAGTGCGTGCACCAGGGCCGACTTGCCGATCCCAGCCGGCCCCTCGATGAGCACGAATTCCAGGCCACCGCGTGTGCACACGGCTTCATGGGCCTCGCGCAGACGGGCGAGTTCGTGGTCACGGCCGTGCAGGCGCCACGGCAGGCCAGGCCCTCGTGCCAGGTCGGCGGCGCCAGGCTCGAACGGCGCGATGAAGCCGTCCGTCTCCCAAGCGAGGCTGCAGCGCCGCAGGTCGGCCTCGAGGCCAAGAGCACTTTGGTAGCGCTCGCCCGCATCCTTGGCCAGCAACTTCATCACGATGGCACCAAGCGCTGTGGGCAACCCTGGCCGATGGCTTTCGGGTGACGGCGCCGAAGAAGCCAGTTGCCGGTGCAAAAGCGCGTCGCCGTTGGCAGCGTCGAATGGCAGTTGACCCGTCAGCATCTGGTAGAGCGTGATGCCGAGCGCATACAGTTCGCTGCGCGCGTCGGCCGTTCCGAGTGGATTGAGCGCTCGTTCAGGCGCGACATGCGTGGCGAGTCGTCTGACATTGGTCGCATCCGCGACGATCTCGGCCCGGGCGCCGTCGACATCGACGAACATCATGGCCGGATGCAACTCGCCTGACACCGTGTCGCGAGCGTGCCTCTGCACCAGCGCACCGGCGAACCCCGTCGCAGCGCAAAGGAAGTTCGAAACCGGCCATGGCACGTCCAGCCTGGCCAACAGGCAGCGCGCGTCTAGTTGATCTGCCGTCGGCGAAATCATGTCCATCACTTCCGGGGCCGCCCACATTGCAAATTATCTTGGCACTCCCGGGCACATCGGCGGCCTCTAAGCGCCAAGCGCCGCCCAATAAATAGGCTCCGAGTGCCATTGGCGGTGTCTGGCGTCGTGACGACCGATAAGCCAGACAGCGGTTCGAGCGCGACGCGAGGGTGCGAGCGTCTGTTGGTCAGGCCCCAGCGCGTTCGGAAGGATGCGCCGCCGGCGCCTGCGAGTCCGGCTCACAACGACCAGCGTGCAGCCTTGTGCCGCCTCGACTTCAAACTGCCGACGGGCACAGGAAGCGGCCCGCGCGTTCGACAAGGCTGAGCATCTCATCGGCCGCATGCAGGGTCAGCGGATGCGGCGTGTACCCCGGCCGCGGGCAGATGTGGCGGGCCATCTCGCGCACCAGGGAGAGTTGACCGACCGGAGCCCCGACCAGCATCGCGACGACCAGATTCTCCAGGGCGATCACGCGCACGCGGAGTTGCACCAACTCGGCGTCGGTCAAGGGGAAGCGGTCTGGCGGGTCGGCCTCTCGCGTTGCCCGCACCGACTCTGCGTCTGATCCTGCTGTGGGTTCCAAGGTCATGGATCGACTCTGCTCTTCCTTGCTCGGGACATTCGCTTCCGACGGGCACGCGATCAATGGCACCGGCTCATCACCGCAGGCACCGGGATCAGGCATCCATGCAAACCAGGCCGAGGCGGTATGCCCTGTGGACGGCTTCGGTCCGCGAGCGCGAACCCAGCTTGGACATGATCGCGCGGACATGGGTCTTCACCGTGCCGAGAGAAACATCGAGGACGCGCGCGATGTCCTTGTTGCAAGCTCCCTGCGCGAGCAAGCCAAGGACCTGCATCTCGCGGACGGTGAGGTCTTCCTGCGCAAGCGAATCCGCCAGGTGTGCGGCGCTGCCCGCGGAAATGTAGCGACGACCCGCTGCCGCCGCAGAGAGGGCCGAACGGATCTCCTCGGCATCGGCTGCCCTGCCGACGAACCCGCACGCGCCATTCGTCACGGCCTCGCGGACTCTTTGCGGTTGATCACCATCCGTGATCAGGACCACGCGCATCCCCGGTGCAGTGCGCTTGAGCGCCTCCATGAACGCCCGAATGGACTGCCCCCCGAGCATTGGGTCCACGAGGGTGACCCCGTCCAGGACTCTCGCGCAGCACTCGAGAAGTTCCGGAAGCGAGCTGGCGGCACCGACCAGGCGAACGTCGGTTGTCTCGGACAACAGCGACTTCAGGCCGCACAGGAGGACCGGCGAAGCGGTGCCGATCACGACAGGCACGGCACACGCCGGGCTTGTCGTGGGCGTGACAAAGAAAGGTGTGCGTGGCGGCAAGGTGCCTGAGGGGAGCCTACCCTGTTCGCTCGAAGCGCCGAGCGAAAAGACATTCCCGCTCGGCCACGGCTCCGCCGCCAAAAACTGAGTCCGCAGTTCATTCATTCAATGCTCCTTGGGGCTTGGAGCACTCTATTCCTCGGCCTTCTGGTTCGCTTGCGCGGTCGCGACCCGACTGGTACGAAACGAGCAAGGAGTGAGGCACTCTACTGATCGGGAACTCGCGCGCGACGCCCACTGCGCCGTGCCCGGCGGCGGAGCGAGATCAGAAATGGAACGACAAACCGGTGCTCAGGATCACCGGGTCGAGCGTGACGCGTGCGCTCGCGGCCAACGGCCCGCCAGGCGAAGCCACGGTTCCCGAGGCCTTGGTGCTCAGCCAGATCTTCTTGATGTCGAAGAACCAGGCCACCCTCGGTCCGAGCCGGTACTCGGTACCGAACTGAAGCACTGCGCCGAAGGCGTTGTCGACCTTCAACTGGCTCAAGGCGGAATCGCGCACGTTGTAGATGAGGGTGTAGTTGATTCCGCCGCCGATATACGGCCGCAGCGTGCCGTCGGCCCATGGCACGTACAGGAGTCCGAGCACGGCCGGCGCATAGTTTGCTTCGCCGAGTTTCCCGGCCGAGCTCAGTGTGCCGGTGCCGAAGATGCGCGCCTTTGGCGGGACGCCGAACGCGAACGTCATTTCCCAATTCGTGCCGAGCAGGTAGCCGGCCTCGAACACCGCACCTGTGTTCGAACGGACGCTGGCGTCGCCACCCGGAACATCGACGCCGGACACCGACACATGTGCGCTCGCATCGAAATTCGCGTAGGCGGGGCCACCGCGGATAAAGAAGCGTTCGCGCTCTTGAGCGGCCGCGGGCAGCGCCGCTGCGCCGACGAGTGCCGATAGCGCGAACGCGCGCCGGAACGAAGTGAACATGTCCGATGCCTCCGGTTCAGAACGGAAACAGGTGGGGATCGCTCTGCAGCGAGATCCAGTGTTCGGTCGTGTAGGCGTCGATCACGCCTTCGGTGCCGAAGCGTCCGAGGCCGGAGTTCTTCTCGCCGCCGAACGGCATCGTCGGCATGTCGATGGCGGTCACGTCGTTGATGTGGGTCATGCCGGCCTCGATCTGGTGCGCAAAGCGGGTGCCGCGATCGATGTTGCCCGTGACCACCGCGCTCGAGAGGCCGGCCTCTACATCGTTGGCGATGCGCAGCGCATCGGTCTCGTCCCTGGCGCGGATCACCGGGGCGATCGGGCCGAAGATCTCGTTCTGCGCCAGCGCCATGCCGCTCGTCACGCGGTCGAAGATCTGCGGGGGCAGGCAGAGGCCCTGGGGGGCCTCGCCCAGCACCCGGCGCGCACCGGCGACGCTGGCCACCTCCATCATCGCGAGCAACTTGTCGAGTTGCTTGCGATTGATGATCGGCCCGATCGCCGTCTGCGGATCGTTCGGGTCGCCCACTCTGAGCGCCCGCACACGCTCGATATAGCGCTCGAGGAAAGCGTCGTACAACTTGTCCATCACCACGATGCGGTTCGCGATGATGCAGATCTGCCCCTGGTGCAGGAACTTCGAGACGGTGGCGATATGGACAGCGAGTTCGAGGTCGGCGTCGTCCAGCACCACCAGCGGTCCATTGCCGCCGAGTTCGAGCATGGTCTTCTTGATGCGCGCGCCGCTGATCGCCATCTGTCCGATGTGTCGACCCACGCCGGTCGACCCGGTGAACGAGACCACACGCGACAGCGGGTGCTGGACGAACGGGTCACCGATTGACTCGGACGGACCGACGACGACGTTCAAGACGCCCGCCGGCAGTCCCGCCTCTTCGAAGACCCTGGCGAGCAGAAGGCCGCCGGTGACCGGCGTTTCGTTCGCAGGCTTGGTGACCACCGCATTGCCGAGTGCGAGCGCGGGCACGACGGAGCGTGCGCTCAAATGCATCGGCCAGTTCCACGGGCTGATCACGGCGACCACGCCGACCGGTTTGCGATAGACGCGATTTTCCTTGCCGGGGAAGTCGCCGGCCAGGATACGGCCGTGCGCGCGCGACGGAAGCGTCGAACATTCGAGAACGATCGAGCGCACCGTGCCCCATTCCATTTCGGCCTTGATGCGCGTACTGCCCGACTCGCGGATCAGCCAGCGGACGATCTCTTCGTGGCGCGCTTCCATCAGTTGAGCGGCGCGCCGCATGACATCGGCGCGCATGACAGGCAGCGTCTGAGCCCATTCGCGCTGTGCCGCGGCGGCTGCGCGGAATGCGTCGTCGACGTCGGCCACATTGGCGTCCGCGATCTCGGCCAGCGGTTGGCCGTTGTACGGGTCGTTGACTTGCAGCGTGGTGCTGGCCCGGCCGTCCCGCCAATGGCCCGCGATGAACAGCTCACCGAAGCGGTAGGCCGACGAGGCCGCCGTTGGCGTGGAGGGCGTATGCATATCGGTCATGACTGACTCCTTCGAAGTGGTGGGTGACGCGTGTCCGATCCGTCGGCCACGCAGTGGCTCGGACCCGTCAGGTCGCGTCTCGCGCAGGCTTCAGCGCCTTGGTCCACCAGGCGAGGTCATCGAGCATTGCGACCGCCGAGTGCGCGAGATAGGGGTAGTCGTCGAAGGTCTTGCCGTGCTGTGCGATGCCCGTGAACTCCGCCATGCCGATGTTGACGCCACTGTTGAGCGAGGCCATCTGGAACGACGTCGCCAGCAGTCGCAACTGCTCGATCGAACGCGCCGCGCCGACACTCCCGTATCCGACGAAGGCCAACGGCTTGCGGTTGAACTCGGCGTAGGCCGAATCGAATGCGTTCTTCAACACGGCGGTCGGGCCGTGGTTGTATTCGGGCGTCACGACGATGAAGCCGTCGAAGGCGGCCAGTCGCTGGGCCCAGCGTCGCGCCGCCTCGTTCTTGGCGGGCACCATCACGGGCGGCATCGCTTCGTTGAAGAAGGGAAGCGGGTGGTCTCGCAGGTCGACGAGCTCGAACGCCATGTCGCTGCGCTGGCGGGCGATGCCATGAAGCCAGTTCGCCGGCTTGTCGCCGAAACGGCCGTCGCGGGTCGAACCGATGATGACGGCGATGTGGGGAATGCTCATGAGTGCTCCGGTAATGTGGGGTTGGTTCAACGGGTGGCGGCTGTGATGGTGTTCACGACGATCCTTGGATGACGACCTGTACGAGGGACTAGCCTCTTGCGATGAAGCGATCTGCTCTGGCCGCCTGCAGCACCGCGGCGAGATCGCGCTCCACCAGGTCGATCGGAGCCGCTTCGTGCAGCCAGCTGTTCGGCTCGACGAACCATTGGACGAGGTCCCAGTCGTCGAACACCCCACGGAGCTCGAGCGACACTTGACGCGGGCCGGAACGCAGCGACATCGTCGACAGCTCGAACTGGAACATCGGCAACAGGACGCATGACTGCCACGAAAAGCTGATCGCCTGGCCGCTGACCATCCAGCGAGCCAGCGCGGAAATGGGTTGCGTTACGCGTGCGCGCATCAAGCGGAGCACTTCGTCGCCACTGGCCAGGCCACCGCGTCGGCGGTAGGCATTCGCGAGCACGGAGAACCGCGAGAAGTCGGTGTCGGAAAACCTCGTGACGGCCGCTTGAGAGAGAGGCATCCTTGCGGCCGGCGACGAAACGCCGGCTGGAGTCAGGTCGTTGAGGTTCATGCGAACCCCTTGTCACGAAGCCACGCAATGCAGGCGGTCGCGACATCACGCCAGCCACGATCGATCGTCAGCGAGTGGCCCCGATCTTCGAACTGCTTCAGCTCCGTGACCGCCGGCGAATCGCGGTACTGGCGAAAGCTCGCCTGCGTCGTCACGTCGGGGACCGTGTGGTCGGCGGTGCCCGAGATCAGCAACAGCGGTCCGCGTGTCGCGTTGTCGGTGTTGACCTTCGACGCCGAATGAAACGTGAAGTTGGCGAACGCGACCTCGAACAGCCCGCGCGCCGGCGACGGGATCGTCCATTTCTCGAAGAGGGCATCGGATTCCTCTTCGGTGAGGGCATTGCCGAAGCCGAAGCGAAACTGCTTTGCGGTCAACGCGATGGCTCGATGCTTGTTCAGCGGGTTGCCCAGCGCCGGCAAACCCGCCCGCAGTTGCGCGAGTGGCAGGGGCAGCACGCCTTTGATCTGCGCCGGGTCGATCGCGATGGCGGCGCGGCCGATGCCTTCGCCCAGCAGTTTCTCGGCGATGAGCCCGCCGAACGAGTGGCCAATCAGGATCGGTTCGGCGGGCAGTGTCTCGATGATCCGCTTGAAATGCGCGACGAGATCGTCGATGCCCTTGTCTGCGACGAGATCGGGCGCTGCGCGCGCAGCAGCGATGCTGTCCTTCTCGCCAGGCCATCCGGGCGCGACAGGCGCGTAGCCCTGTTCGTGAAACAGCGTCAGCCACGGCCCCCAGCTGCTCGCGTGCAGCCACATGCCGTGAATGAAGAGAACCGGGGTGCGGTTGGTCGTGGTCATGCGCTTGCCTTTCATTCGATGGGGGTGAGTGCCTGACGACTGTCGTTCGGGTCGGCCAACGTCGCATCACGCCGATGCATTGCAGTGCCGTGCGGCTGGCGGCGCACGCGTTCCTCGGTCGGTGTAGGTAGTCGGGTCAAGTCACGCTCGAAATCGACCAACGAGGGCGGTTTCCTGAAAGACCGGAATTGAGGCGGCGCGAATCATCGCGAGCGTCATCAACTCGGAGTACGTCATGACCACTGAAACCTCTTCATCCAGCTCGACCCGGACGAGCGGTGCGCGCGCGTTCGCGATCGCGACGGCCTCGGCAGCAGTGACTGTGCTGCCGATGGCACCGGCCCTCGCCGACACCGTCGTCGAAACGCCGTCGAGCATGGTCGGCGCACTGCACAGCGCATTCGGCCGACACCATGCGCGCGCCGTGCACGCCAAAGGCACGATCCTGCAGGGCACGTTCACGCCGGCCCCGCAGGCGCGCGAGCTCAGCATGGCGCCGGTGTTCGCGAGCGGCACGGTGCCGGTCACGGTTCGCTTCTCGGACTTCACCGGTATCCCGGACATTCCCGACACGGTCGGCGACGCCAATCCGCGCGGCTTCGCCGTCAAGTTCCGTTTACCGGCCGGCGGCGATCTCGATCTCGTCACGCACAGCTTCAATGGCTTCCCGACTCGCACGTCGGACGAGTTCGCGCAGCTGCTGCGAGCGATCGGCACGAGTGGCGCCGACGCGGCGAAGCCCACGGAACTCGACCGTTTCCTCGCCGCTCACCCGATTGCCAAAACCTTTCTGACCACGCAGAAGCCGCCGCCGGTCAGCTACGGCACGCTGAGCTACTTCGGCGTCAATGCGTTCACCTTCGTCGACGCGAAGCAGCAGCGGCGAGCGGTGCGCTACCGCTTCGTGCCGCTGGCCGGCGAGCAGGTGCTCGATGCCGCTGCGCTCAAAGCGAGAGGGCCGAACTACCTGCAGGAGGAGATCGCCGCGCGGGTCGTCGCGGCACCGATCAAGTTCGACTGGTACGCGCAGATCGCGGAGGCTGGCGACCTGACCGACGACCCGTCGATCGCCTGGCCCGAGAGCCGCAAGCTGGTCAAGCTGGGCACCGTGACGATCACCAAGCTCGACAGCGAGCCGATGAAGACCGACAAGACGCTGCTGTTTCTGCCCGGTCGCCTGCCGGCCGGAATCGAGATCGCGGACCCGATGATCGCGATGCGTACCAACGCCTACCCGATCTCGTTCGGCGAACGTCAGTGAGCGCGGCGGTCAGGGACTTTCGATCCGCCTGACCGCCCCCTGTTCGGCAGTGGCAGCCTGGCGCTGCCAGCCGCCGAGCGCCTTGAAGAGCGGGATCTGCGCATCGACGATGCTTCAGTCCGCGGCAGCCGCGTCAGCGTGTCGAGCCCACCGGTCCGCACCTGCGCTCCGAAGATCTGCGAGGCCGTCTGCATCGCCGATGCGCACGAAGGTCCTGACGACCGCGAGGCCCGGCTCGGCCCCGAACAGGCGAGTGATCTGGATCAAGACAGGAACGCGTCGTCAGTGCGTTGGTGATCGGCGTTGCCGCTCCAGCGGTTCCAGTTCTGCGCGATCGAGAACACGAGCACGATCGCTGAGACGAGCGGCGCCGCGCGCGGCAACGTGCGCCAGAGGTAACGTGTCGGCGGTGGCGGCGATGCCGGCAAGGCGGCTGGTGGGAGCGTGTCCGGTGCAGCGGTGGGTGTTGCGTGAATGGTCCTTCTCGCACTTGGCGCTGGCGGGCGCCGTGCCACAGCACCTCCGGCGATTCATCTGTCTTCGGATGGGAGGTTGCCCTCAGTCTTAAGCAGGACGACGAGGCTCATCGCAAGCGCGCTGCAGCGAGGTCAGGCGCCAGAGGGTTGTCAAGCCGAGCAGCAGCGCGGCCGCCACCAGCCCGATGCCGGTCCAGCGCTGCTCGTCGATCAGGTAGTTGACGCACAGACGTTGCGGCATGGTCTGGTACACCAGACCGACCGTCGCCATCATCCAAACGAGCGTGCCCCAGAAGAACATGTCGAGTTCGATGTTCAGTCGCTGGCGACCGCGGCCCAGCAGCAGGCCGGCGAGCCACAGTGAGATGTACTTGGCCCAGCGCATGGGCTCCGACAACAGCGCCAGATCCAGCGCGGTCGGGATCATCCAGAACGCCAGTGCACAGGATGCGAAGCTGATGCCGAGCAGACCATGTGCGTCAATCGCATCCAGGTGCCCGAGCCCGCGGATTCGCGCCGGGAATGCGCGTGCCAGCATCCAACCCGACGCCACCAGCAGTGGCAGCTGAAGCAGCATGTGCGTGATCATTCGGCTTTCGATCATCGTGCGGATCGGGTCGACCAGAAGCAATGCAGGCGCGAGTGCGATCACCGCGGCCAACGCCTTGCGGCCGCGCGCGAGCCCCGTCACGGTGCCGCGGTTGCCAGACGGGTCGCCATCGCCAGGGCGGCCTGCCAATCGGCAGCGTCGTAGATCGCCTTTACCCGGCCGGTGGCGGTCATGACGTGGATGGAGCCGTTGTGCACATAGCCACCGATCCCGTCGCGAACGACCACAACGCCCAGTTCGCGCAGCAGACGTGCCGAGTCTTCCTGACTCGTTGGCGCGGCAATCGTCCACACGTCGCTGTCGGCGTGGTGCACGCGTGCGTACGCGGCGAGCTGGGCTGCGTCATCGTGCTCGGTGTCGAACGAAATCGAAACGAGCTCGATGGGGCTTCGACTCGAGGGCCGCTGCTTCGAAATCACCGCCTGCATCTGTGTGAACTCGGACCCGAGCGCCGAGCAGACTGTGGGGCAGGTGGTGTAGATGAAGTTGACGAGCATCACCGGAGGTTCGTGGTCGGATTCCTTCCAAAGTTCACGATGCGTGGATTGCGCGGTGCGCACGCCCTGCGCCGTGGCCTGGAGGCGACCTTGTGCAGCGTACTCACGGCGCATGTCATCGAAGGTCCAGTGCTTGAATCCACCCGTGAGCGCATGCAGGACGAGCGCAAAGCCGACCAGAACGACAACGCAGGCCATCGCCGTGCCGGCGATGCAGGGTGCCGCTGGGCGCCGCTCTACGCTCATGGCGCTCGACTCGCTCACGCGCTGACAGTCTTGAAGAGATCGGTCACGGCAGAGCCCCCAGCTCCTTGCCGCCCGAAAACGGTGCCGTGCGCGCCTTCATCTGCTCACGGACCGTCGCAACGGTCGATGCCGCCACGGGCGCCGCTGCATTGCCCCACTGCGCTCGAACATGGGTCAGCACAGCCGCCAGCTGTTCGTCGCTGAACTGGTCCTTGAACGCGGGCATGGTGCCGGCATAACTCGAGCCCTTCACGGTGATCTCGCCGGAGATGCCGTGCAGCACGATCGCTGCCATCGTCGTCTCTTTGCCGTTCACCCACTCCGATCCGGCCAGCGGCGGAAATACGCCGTGCAAACCGGCGCCTGTCGTTTGGTGACAGGCCACACAGGCCGAGGCAAAAAGGGCGGCGCCGTCGACTTTGGCGCCAGCGGTCGGTCGCTTTCCCGCAAGCTCGGCGGCGCTCCTGCTGTCACCCCACTCGGACGGTGTGTCGACATTCGCCTCGACGATGTAGACGATGCAGAGCGCAGCCAGACATCCGACGAGGATCACCACGAACCACGGGATGGGATTCGCGACTTCGTGCGGATCCGGGTTTTCGCGCCGCTGCGCGGCTGTCACATCGGATGTGTTCATGGCACCTCCTGCGGCTCTGCGATGCAGGTCATGGGATGTCCCTGATCCGACGCGTCGCGTTCAGCGAATCCCCGACGCAGCGGGGTCAGGGACGGCGGCGAAGGCCGGGTAGCTTCGGTCCAGCGATTTGAGGTAGGCCACAAGATCCAGCGCCTCCTGCCGCGCCACGACCTGCCGGCCGCGCGGCGCATAGCCAGGCGGCAGGCTGACCAGCACATCGCCAGGCTCAGCCGCCTTCTTGAATTCGAAGAGGAAGGGGTAGCTCGGCATGATGCTGCCCGGGACATACGCGCGGGGCTGGTACAGATGCCCGAGGTGCCACTGATCGCTCGGCTGACGCACACCGATGTTCATCAGGTCAGGTCCGGTGCGCATGGTGCCGAGCAGGTGCGGGGCGTCGTAGGCGTAGTCGCCGGCAACGGTCGGACGACCCCAACCACGCTGCGTGTCGGGGGCGAACTCCTTGGCGCGCGGTTGCTGCGAATGGCAGTAGACGCAACCGTTGCTGATGTACTGCTCGCGTCCGCGCAACTGGGCGGAGCTGTAGGGTTTCAGACCCGCGGCAGGCTTCGCGTCTCGGACCAGCAGGTACGGCAGAACGACGAGTGCGCTGGTCGCGATGCTCAGCATCAGCATCCCACTGGCGAGCAACCTGACTTCGTTTTGCATGACATTGCCGAGCTCAGGCCGGAATGAAGAGCGTCGGGCGGTCGCGTCGGGCCGCGCGACCGAACACCAGCATCAGGAAGTGGCCGACGAACACCACATGCCCGAGCACCATCATCGAGCCACCGATGCTGCGTGCCTGCAGGTACGGGATCGTGACCCGTACCGACTCCATGAAGGGTCTGGCGGCGTCGAGCATGGCCATGCCCTGCAGCCAGCCGCCGATGCTGAGCGCGATGAAGTAGATCGCGAGGCCGATCGTGACCAGCCAGAAGTGGGCCGAGATCAGAAATTGCGAGGGCCATTCACGCCGCGTGATGCGGGGCACGATGAAATAGATCGAGCCGAAGAACACCAGCGTGACGAAGCCGTACATGCCCAGGTGCGCATGGGCGACGGTGAAGTGCGTGAAGTGCGTGACGACGTTGATGCTGCGCAAGGCCTCCAGAGACCCCTGAATCGAGCTTGCGGTGTACATCAGGCCGCCAAGGCCGACGAAGCGCAACGTGGGCGAGTAGCGCAGCGCCGACAGGTGCCCGCGCAGGGTCTGGTACTGGTTGACCGTGAAGGCCACGACCGGGACGATCATCATCACGCTCTGCACGATCGACAAGGTGACCAGCCAGCCAGGCACCGGGCCGCCGATCAGGTGGTGGCCGCCGACCTGGCCGTAGAAGAAGGCGAGGCCCCAGAAGCCCAGCAGCGAGAGGTTGTACGACTGCACCGGTCGGCCGATCACCTTCGGCAGGAAGTAGTACACCGATGCCAGCGCCAGCGGCGTGTAGAACAGGCCGAGCACGTTGTGGCCGAACCACCAGTTCATCGTCGCCTGCTCGACACCCTTGTGCAGATACGGCACGTTGGCCACGAAGAACAACACGGGGAACCAGAATAGCGCGCAGCCCATGTACCAGATCGAGACGTAGAGGTGCTGAACCTTGCGATTGAGCAGCGTGAGTACGAGCGGGATGCCGACCAGAGCGCCCCCGACGACGAAGAGGATGTCGATCTGCCAGGGAATCTCCAGCCATTCGAGGCCGTCGCTGACGCCGTACGCGATGCTTCCCAGTCCGGCGATCAATGCGGCGTTCCACAGTGCCGCGCCGAGGAAGGCGAACCGTGCGCCCACGAGCTCGGTTCTCAGCAGCCGCGGGATCACGAAGAGGGCGATGCCGAGGCCCGCCATCGGCGTCCACCCGTAAGCCACGGCGTTCAGGTGGATCGTCCGGATGCGACCGAATGTCAGCCATGCGTATTGCGTGAGCCAGTCGGGTTCGTGCAGCTTGATCGACGCGGTCAGTCCGGCGGCGGAGGCGACGATCAGCCAGGTGAGCGCGCAGCAGAAAAAGAAGAACACCAGTGGCGCTGTCGAAGCATCGGCTCGGGCACGAGCGCGCAATTCTTCATCCGGCACCGGTGTTCGGAGCGTGTCTCCGGCGGCACGCGTCACACCCGCCTGCAACGACGCTTGCGCTTCCGAGGACGCAGACGGTTCTTCGACGGACCCAACCTCACCGGTCGCGAAGATCACCTTCGCGCCTTCGCTGCCGCGCTCGAAGAGGCCGGCTCGCTGACTCCAGATGAAGACCATCAGCGCGACAACCGACAGCACGAATGCCGACAGCAGAATCGACAGGGTGCTCATGCCGTCGCTCCGAAGGTCGAACGCCGAGACGCTGTCGCGGCCGTCAGGCAGGACAGACCCAGCAGACTCGCGAGCTTCAGCATCTCGAGACCGCCGTACGCAAGATGAAGCATCGAAGGGGCAAGTTGCAAAAAGAACGGGCGGAATCCCAGGCGAAACACTGGCCAGCCTGCGTCTGCTGAAAGCCCTTCTGCGCGGCAAGGCCCACGACAACGTCGGGCCTCATCTGGCTCTCCTTGGATGCTCGCAGACGACAGCCGCGATGGATACTTTGGTGCGAACGCGGCTCACACCTGCATGAGTGGCGTTTGGCAGCCTGCGGGTGTTGATACGGTTGCTCTGTCGAAGGAGTCGCATCCGCGCATGATCGAAGGGTGCGTCATGCACGTATCTGACGAAACCGGCATCGATTGCACGTTCCACTCACTGTCACGCCGAGACCCGAGGCCATGAACTGGAACCATCCTGGGCCGACTTGAGGCCTGCGCCATGCGCGCGGTGAGCGAGCACGCAATGGACATAGAGCGGCCTCGTCCTCCTGTGACAGCCTGACCTGCTGACGATGACAGTCGTCTGGCGCGCGATTCGGACTGAATCTGACCTTCCTACAAATGGAAGGAACGTGATGAAGCAAATCCTACCCGCCAAGACGCTCACGACGAACGGCCGTCACGAAGGGAGCGGCCTCAAGCCCCGAACGAACTATCCAACTCCTTCCGTCGTTCGCCTTCGTACCAGCCCGTTGAAAAAGCTTGCCTGGATCTTCGAGTTAGGTCGCGAGCGGCTGCGATGAGCTCGGGCATGTCCCTCTCGGGTGTTCCGGAACACCGATGTGTTTGCTGCAATGGTCAGCTGCCTGACGATGAGCTGGTCGTGCCCGAATCGGCGAGCTATCTTGTCCACTTCTGCGGACTCGATTGCTACGAAAAGTGGCGAGGTTCGGCGATGTTGGTGCAGCCTGATCTTGCCGACAGCCCCACCCAGAGGCGCTGACCGCTGTCAATGCAGAGGGTGGCGCAATGCAACTCGGCAATACCTGGCTTGTTTCACGAATGCAGTTGACGCAGAACGTCGCAGTCGCGTTGCCAGACCATGCCCTGCGCGATCAGCGAGGGTCAGGTTAGTTCCAACGACGTCGGCTTTGTGAAAGACCGACTCCGCAAGTTGCGCAAAGATTGGCGCTCAATCAACGGAGCGACGGCATGAAGTTCATCACAGTCTTGGGCCTGGCGGCCGCATTGGCAAGTTGCGGATTGACGGCGAACGCACATGAGAGTGCGGGGACAAGCGAGTCGGTCGCCCCTCGGCTGCAGATGGCGATTCCCAATCTTCCCGGCGAGACCATCACATCGGCGATCGTCACCTTCCCGCCGGGTGCCAAGGCGGTGCCGCATCGCCACGGCGAGGCGTTCGTGTATGCCTACGTACTGTCGGGCAGCGTCCGCAGCCAACTCGACGACCAGCCCGCGAAGGTCTACCGGACAGGGGAAGACTGGTACGAAGCGCCCGGCGCCCACCACAAGGTCACCGAGAACATGAGCAAGAGCGTGCCGGCCCGGTTGCTCGTCGTCTTCGTCTCACCGACCGGTACGCCGCTGAAGACGCCGGACTGAACCCTGACCAGCGACGGAGAAGCACATGAAACAACGCCTCGATCATCAAGCACTCGCGCCCGAAGGCATGCGCGCTCTCGGCAGCGTCTACGGGTATGTGGCGAGCAAGTCGGGACTTCCGCCTGACCTGGTCGATCTGGTCTACCTGCGCGTCTCACAGATCAACGGCTGCGCCTTTTGCATCTCGTCCCACTCGAAGGATCTTCTGAAGTCGGGTGCGCCTCAGAACAAGTTGCTGATGCTGACTGCGTGGCGAGAGACGCCGGCGATCTACAGCGAGAAGGAACGGGCTGCGTTGAGTTGGGCCGAATCCGTGACGCTGGTGGCGCAGACGACGGTGCCTGAGGCGGAGTACGAGGCCGCCGCAGCGCAGTTCACGCAGAAGGAACTCGTCGACCTGACCCTCGCGGTCAGTCTGATCAACGCCTACAACCGAATGGCGATCAGTTTCCGCCGCACACCCGACGAACTGGTCGCGAGCTGAGCACATGAAAGCAAATCGGATAGAGCGCTTCGGGCCGCCGGAAGTCATCCAGTACGTCGAGGTCGATCGGCCGACGCCGAAGGAAGGTGAGGTACTGGTTCGCGTGAAGGCTGCAGGTGTCGGGCCGTGGGATGGCTGGGTTCGTGGAGGCCATTCGGTGCGAGTCGATGCCAGCGCCCTGCCGGTGACCCTCGGGTCGGACATCGCAGGTGTGGTCGAAGCGGTCGGATCCGCGATCACTCAGCTGGCGCCAGGCGACGAAGTGTTTGGCGTGACCAATGGCCATTTCACCGGCGGGTACGCCGAGTTCGCCGTTGCAGACGGCGGCATGGTCGCGAAGCGCCCTCGCTCGGTGAGTTTTGCGGAGGCCGCTTCTATACCGGTTGTCGCAGTCACTGCGTGGCAGATGCTCTTCGATCACGCCAAGCTCGAGACCGGTCAGTCGGTTCTCGTCCTCGGTGCGTCCGGAAATGTCGGCGCGTTCGCGGTACAGCTCGCCAGCGCCGAAGGTGTTCGCGTGGTTGCCAGCGGCAGGCCGGACGATTCGGCGCGCCTCCGCAGCCTGGGGGCACATCAGATCGTCGAGGCTCGCGCAGGCGCCCCCGACCTGGCGGGAATCAAGGTCGATGCCGTCATCGACACGGTGGGTGGCGAGCTGCAGCATCGAGCGCTGGAGGCTTTGAAGTCCGGCGGGACTCTGGTCTCCGCCGTTTCGGCGCTCGAGGAGTCTCTGGCTCGAAGCGCCGGCGTCAAAAGTGTGTACTTCATCGTGGAGGTCACGACCACATGCCTTGCAAGGATTGCTGCCCTCGTTGACTCGGGTTCGCTCGTGCCGCGCGTCGGCCTGGTGTTGCCGCTCAGCGATGCGCGAATCGCGCATGAAATGCTCGAGGCCGTCCACCCGATGCCGCGTGGAAAGATTGTCCTGTCCACCGACCAATCGGATTCTTGAGCCGAGCACTTTGGTCGATCAAGGCACGCCTTCGCCAACGCGGGAAAGTTTTTCCCTTGTCCAGGCAAAGTTCGATGGGTCTTGTCGCGCAGACTCATTGCCACACCCAAAAAAGTGGCGTCATGCGAACGCGAGTGAGGAGCTTGCGGGCCTGAGTTGACAGGGATGGAGCCTGCCAACATCCAGTCTGAGCGACGCGTGAATCCGAATGAACGGTTGGCATTGAGGAGACAGCCATTCGAATGCAATTCTTGACCCTTGGTCTCGAGGGAGCTTCAGCGACAAGGCGCATCGGCGCTCAGCCTTTGCAAGGCCGGCTCGTCGTGCGGGTCCTTCGCTGACAACTAGCGAGGAACGGCTGCACGCCACGCTTCCCAGCCGCCCAGCAATGGTCTGGCTGCCCGATAGCCTGCGTCGCGCAGTCGACCGGCGGCGATGACCGCCCCCGCATCCTGCGGGCAGGCACACAGTGTCACGATCGACTGGTGCCTTGGCCAGGCGGCCATCGCCTGCAGCACGCCTGCCGAATCGGTCACCACAGCGCCTGCGATTTCGCCGGCCTCCACGATCATCGCGCGGCTGCGCAGGTCGACCATCACGGGCGGTCGCGCGCTGGCCAACTGCGCCAGCAGGTCGTCCACCGTGATGTGGACCATGGCGCGCAGCTGGTGAATCTGGTGCCGCCTCCATACCCGCCAGGCCAGCCACAACGCTGCCGCCGACAGCAGCACCACGAAGGCGCTTCCAGAGCGGCGATCAAGCGCGGCGATCAGACCGGGGACGGCGCCACGAAGCAACCATCCGACGGCCAGTGCCGCCCCGGCCCAGAGCGCGGCCCCGGCGGCGGATGCCGCGACGAACTGCCGTAGCGGCATGCGCAGGGTGCCGGCAATGGGCGGCGCGACAGTCGAGAAGGCGGGGACGAATTTGGCCACCAGCAGCGACCACACACCCCAGCGCGTGAATCGCGCTTCGGTCTGGTGCACGCAGGTCGATGGATTGATCGAGACCTTGCACAGGCCCGCAAGCACGCGGTGGCCGAAAACCCGGCCGGCCGCATACCAGAGCGAATCTGCCATCACCGAGGCCAGGACCGCCAGGCCCAGCAGCAATACCAGGGGTCTTGGAGAGGCAACCAGGCTGGCAGCCAGCAGCATCGTCGGCACCGAGGGCACCGGCAGGCCGAGCTGCTGCAGCAGAACATTGACGAAGACAACGATCGGGGCATTCCGTTGCAGACCGTGGGACAAAACGTTGAGATCCATCGACTCTTCCCAGTGGGCTCGCGCAAGTCGCACCGCCTCAGCGGAATACCTTCTGCGACACGGTCACCGCGATGCCCAGCACACCCAGCACCGCGATGGCCCTGAAGTGATCGATGTTGGACAGCAAGGCCGCTTGCTGTTCCGTCATCTGAGCCACTCGGGCCAGGGCCATGCGCGTCGTGTCTGCAAAGGATGCGCCCGCGCCGAGCACGCGTTGCAGACCGTCGAGCGTGGCGCGGAAGACCGGGTTGTACGGGTTCAGCGACTCGGACAGCGTCGAGTAGTGCAGCGCGGTTCGCCACTGCTGGCCGAGCGTCGCCGCGGCGATGCCGATGGCGATGCCGGCCTGTCCCATCATGTTCTTCAGCTGCTGCGCATTCGAGAACAGCCGCTCATCCTTCTCCATCTCACGGAAGGTCTGCATCGCCGTCACCGGCAGCACGGTCAACAGGAAGATGCTGTTGAGAGCCAGGGCCGGCAGAACGTGCAGCCACAGGTCGGCGCCGCTGTCGATGCGCGAGAGGAGAGCGCCGAACGCGGCCAATGCGAGAAAGCCGACCGCGAGGAACTTGCGAGGCGCCGGATGGCGCGGCAGCCATTGGGACATCGCCAGCCACGTCAGCAGCGCGAATCCCAGACCCAGCGCCTCGACATGCCCCACCGTCTCCCAGGCGAAGCCGAGCGTGCGCTGCAACATCACCGGCACCATGTAGTTGTTGGCGCCCAGCATCAGGTAGGCGAAGAAGAACACGGCCAGACCGAAGAGGTAGCGCGAGTGCAGCATGTCGCTCACGCGAAGCAGTGGGCGCGTGTGATAGCGCTGATGCCACAGGTAGGCGACCAGTCCGCCCAGGCCAGCGAGCACGGCCAGGCCGATCCAGCCCTTGTTGTCGAAGAAGTCGTAGTTCGAGCGCTGCAATGCGAGCAGCAGCAAGAAGCTCGCTGCGGCAAGCAGCAATTGAGGCCACGGCTGAACCTGGGAGCGCGACGCGCTCCGGTCCAGCGGAGCTGCGGGCAACGCGAGCTCGGCGAGCACGAGCACCAGCACGCCAAGCGCGGCGACGGTCCAATACATCGCCGACCACACATCGCTGGCCACCGCCTGCGCGGCCACCCAGGGCGCAGCAGCGATGCCGATCGCCAGACCGCTGGCCAGGCTCTGTATGCCCTTGAATCGGCGCGGCCCGGCAAGCGTGTGGTGGATGATCATGCGGCTGGACGTGAAGATCCCGGCGCCCAGTGCCATCACGCTGCGGCCGGCAAGGAAGGTTCCGAAGTCGTCGCTGAGCGCGCACATCACCGAGCCCGTGATCAGCACACCCGCGCACAGCTGCACATAGCGCCTTCCCCCCAGCCGTTCGACGCACCAGCGGTGCATCGAGATGGCGAAGATCGCCACGCTGGCGTAGACCGCCGCGACGAAGCTGAATTGCTCCGGGCCCATGCCGAGCTCGCCCATCAGTGGCGCGGCGGCGAACGCGGTCATGCCGGCTTGCAGGAAGTCTGTCAGCGCCAGGGTGAAGATCGTGGCATTCAGGGTGCGGCCGGTGGCGATATCGTTCATGGCGGGGCTCCAGGAGGGAGGGGGCGATCAGCGGTTGGCGGCGATGACCGAGCGCACCAGGTCGTCGGCCCGCGCCAACGGCGTGACTTCAAATTCGGTGTGCAGCCCGTGCCCAAGCGAGCCGGCCGCGACCAGTCGCGCCGCGCCCTGCTCGCGGGTGTCGACCGTGACGCGCATCGACAGTCCGAGCTGCAGCGGGTGCTTCGCGACCTGCGCGGCGTCCAGCGCGATACGCACCGGGACGCGCTGCGTGACCTTGATCCAGTTGCCGGTGGCGTTCTGCGCCGGCAACAGCGAGAACGCGCTGCCGGTGCCGGCCTGCTGGCCGATCACAGTGCCCTGGTAGACGATGCTGCCACCGTAGAGATCGGCGCTGAGCCGCACCGGCTGGCCGATACGGATGTCGCGCAGCTGCGACTCCTTGAAATTGGCCTCGACCCAGAGATGGTCCAGCGGCACAACCGCCATCAAAGCCACGCCCGGGGCGATCTTCTGGCCGAGTTGCACGCCGCGCTTGCCGATCACGCCGCTGACCGGCGCGCGGACGTCGGTGCGCGCCAGCGCGATCACGGCCTCGCGCAGCTGCGCGGCGGCTGCCATCACGTCCGGCTGGGTCGGAATCGACGTGCGATCGACCCCGGCGTTGCTGGCGATCTGCTGCTGCTGCGCGGCCGCCAGCGCCGCCTGCGCTGCGCGCGTGGCCTGCTCTGCATGCTGCACGTCTTCGCCGGCGATCGCACCGCTCGCGAGCAACTGGCGGCGACGGGCCAGGTCGGCGCTGGCGCGTGCCAGCTCGACCTGCCGCATTTGCACGGTGGCGACAGCGAGACCGGCATTGGCCACCTGGGCGCGCGCCTGGCGCACGGTCTTGGCAAGTTGGGCTTTGGCACGCTCCACCGCGAGCTGCGCGTCCACCTCGTCGAGCGTCACGAGTGGCGTGCCGGCCTTCACGAAGTCAGTGTCGTCGGCCCCGATGGACGTGACGACGCCACCGACCTGCGCCGTCACCGCCACCACGTTCCCGTTGACATAGGCGTCTTCAGTGGTCTGCTCGTGCCTGCTGAAGGGCGTGCCGTAGACGGAGGCTGCGAGGGCGACAGCGGCGAGTGCGACGCCGGCAATCCACCACGCGCCGTTCGCGGCCCGGGGCTTGGCAGACGGTGCGACGGGCGGAGTTGCCGGCGCTGGGGCGGTCGGCGCCTGAGCGGGCTCCGGTTCGACGGCGCCGCCGGGGACAGTCGGGTGGGCGTGCATGGCGAGGTACTTTCGTTGACGGGTTCAGGACGCGCGCCGCGGGGCGGGCGACGCAGCGGGTACATAGCCGCCGCCCAGCGCGCGTATCAAGCTCAGCTGCAGCTCGCGCCGGCGCCCTTCGGCATCGACGAGCTGGCGCTGCTGCAACAGCAAGGCAGATTCGGCGGACAGCACGTTCAGGTAGCCTGCCACCCCGATCCGATAGCGTTCGCGGGCCAGGTCGAAGGCCCTCCGGGCCAGCGCCAGGCCCTGACGCTGCTGGTCCATTTCGGCATCGACCCATTTCAGCGATACCAGCTGGGCGGCCACGTCGTGCAGCGCATTGACGAGGGCGCCGTTGTAGGTCTCGACGGCGGCGTCGTACTGGCCCTGTTGCAGGTCGAGGTTGGCACGCAGCCGCCCGCTGTCGAAGATCGGCAGCGAGACTGTCGGACTGACGCCGATCATTCGGCTGCCGGCCGTCAGGAAGTCGCCCAGGCCGATGCTTTGATAGCCGGCGAAGGCATTCAGGCTCACGTTCGGATAGAAGCCGGCGCGTGCGACGTCGATGTCTCGGCTGCTGGCTTCGACGCGCCAGCGCGCCGCGACGATGTCGGGGCGGCGGCCCAGCAATTCCGCCGGCAATGCAGAGGGCAACTGCACGACCTCGGCCGCCTTCAGATGCGGGCGCTCGACGACCAGCGCCGCATCGGGCCCCTGCCCCTGCAAGGCAGCGAGTTGGCTGCCGGCCAGCGCAATCGATTCGTCGATGGACGCCAGTTGTGCTCGTACCGCGGGCAGCGCGGCTTCGGCCTGGGTCAGCTCGAGTTGCGAGTCCAGTTGGACCGCGACGCGTCGGCGCACCAGCGCCAGGATTTCTTCGCGCTGGCGCAGCGTGCTTTCGGCGAGGTCGCGCCGGGCGTAAGCGGTGTCGAGCTGCAGGTAGGTGCGCGCGAGCGTGGTCGTCAGTACCAGCCTGGATGCTTGCGCCTCCACTTCGGCAACGTGGGCGCGGTCGAGCGCCGCATCGAGTGCGGCGCGGTTGCGGCCCCAGAAGTCCAGTTCCTGAGCGATGTCGATTTCGCCGCCGTCGATAGAGCGCACTTTCCCGGCCAGGTTCTTCGGGTAGATGCTGTTCTCGCTGAAGCGCTGCGTGGTGCTTTTCAGGTTCGCAGTCACCTGCGGCCCGAGCCGCGCCTCTACGCCGCCGGCCACCGCTTGCGCCTGACGCAGCCGGGCGGACGCCACGCGCAGGTCGGGTTGGTCGTGCAGCGCGGCCAGCATCAGCCGGTTCAACTGCTCGTCGCCGTACCCCGTCCACCAGTCGTTTTGCGGCCAGGACGTAGCTGAGAGCGGTACGCCCGAAAGGGTTTGTCGCGCCGCCAGTCGTTCGACGGCGGTCGCTGTGGCGTGCACCGACAGGCCATCGGGGCTGGCGCAGCCAGACAACAAGGTACTCGCCAAGGCGATGCACGCCGCGGCATGCTGCAGGGCGGGTGTCGGATCGATCCGGGCTTGCATGGCGAATTTCCTTGTGGTCATCTCGACAGGCGGCGGATGGTGGTGCATGTTGGCTTCGACGCCATCGACGTATCTAGGACTCGACTGCGGTGTTTGGCGCGGTTTTGCGGAATCCGCTCAGGCCGGCTGCTTGCGAAAGGCGATCGCGAAGCGATTCCAGGCGTTGATGGTGGTCACCAGCAAAGTCAGGTCGACGATCTCTTCGGGCGTGAACTGGGGGCGAAGCTCGTCCCAGACGGCATCAGGCACATGTCCCTCGGTGACGAGCGTCACCGCCTCGGTCCAGCCCAGTGCGGCCCGTTCGCGGTCGCTGAAGAACGGCGTCTCGCGCCATGCACTCACGGCCAGCAGGCGACGCGGGCTTTCGTCGGCTTTCAGCGCATCGCTGCCGTGCATGTCGATGCAGTAGGCGCAGCCGTTGATCTGCGAAGCGCGCAGCCGAACCAGTTCGACCAGCGGCTTTTCAAGGCCTGACTTCGCGATGCGTTGCTCGAGCGCGCTCATCGCCCTCATCGCGTCGGGGCCGGTCCTGTAGAAATCGAGGCGGGTTTTCATGGTGTTGCTCCTGGAGTTGAGGCCCGTGGAAAGGCCGGGTTACGGACAGGAGCTACGATAGATTTGCAATGAATCCTTGATAAGTACACGATTTCAACAAGCTATGTCTCAAAACTAGGACGATTGAGATGGACCTGAACGACCTGCGCTACTTCGCCCTCATCGTCGAGCACGGCGGGTTCAGTGCTGCCGAGCGCGCCACACACGTGACCAAGTCCAAGCTGAGCCGGCGTGTCGCGCTGCTGGAAGAGCGCCTGGGCGTGCGGCTCATTCACCGGAGCACACGCCGTCTGTCGTTGACCGAAGCCGGCCGAGCGTTCCACGAACACTGCGCGGCGATGCTGGTCGAGGCGCAGGCGGCGCAGGCGGCTGTCGAACAACTGCAGGCTGCTCCGACCGGCACGGTGCGCATGGCTTGCCCGGCGGCGTTCGCGCAGTTCTATCTCGCACGAATCGTGGCCGACTTCATGCAGTCGAACCCCGGGGTTCGGGTCGAGATCGACTCCGCCGACCGGGTCGTCAACCTCATCGAGGAACGCATCGACCTGGCCCTGCGAGTGCGCGAGGTGCGCCTCGAGGAGCCCGGCCTCGTCACGCGGCGCATTGCCACCGGGCGCATGGTGCTGGTGGCGAGCCCGTCGTATGTCGCTTCGAAGCCGGGCATCGACGAGCCCGGGCAACTGGACCCGCTGGACACCATCAGCGCGCTGCGCGGCAGCGCCGAGGCCGTGTGGAACCTGGTGGCGTCGGACGGACGCACCCTGCAACTCCATCACAAGCCTCGTTTGCTCTGCTCCGACTACACGGTGCAATACGAAGCGGCGGCCGGTGGCGTGGGAGTCGCGCTACTGCCGCTGCGCATTGCGTGGCGCGGTCTGAGCAGCGGCGCGCTGCTGCGCGTCGCCAAGGAATGGAGCTCGCCCGAACAGGACATCTACCTGGTGTTCGTCAGCCGGCGCGGCATGCTGCCGTCGGTGCGGGCCTTGATCGACCACCTGGCACTGCAGATCCCACTGGCGCTTGCCGGCTGAGTGAAGGTCGCATATCGGGTTCATCGACTGCCCAACGCTGCGCTTGCGAAGCGCGCCGCCAAGGGAATCCGCCCAGGCCAGACAAGGCCTTACTTTGGCGCACCCCTAAGCTCGAACAACAAACTTGATTTCGACCAATTGGCTGGGGAACGCCAAACGCGGCGTTACGAGCAGAGTACTCGCAACTTGCGGCCGATCAGTGGCGTAAAAGCGCTTGCGCACTGGGCCTGCAGCCGCGAACGCTGCATTCATGTCAAGCACATACAGGACTTCTTCGACGACGTTCAGTGGCGAGATTCCGAAGTGGTCGAGCACCCGACCGAGGTTCGCATAGCTCTGCGAAATCTGTGCTTCCATATTGGCGAAGTCGCGCACTACACCTTGTTCGTCGAGCGGCGCCGGTGCGACCATGTTTCCGTGTTGGTCGTGGCTGAGTTGGCCCGAGACGAAGATGAATTCGCCGACCTTTCTCGCCTGGACGTAACCGAATTCGGCTTCCCATGGCATGCCAAAGTTCAAAATTTCGTTTGTGGGCACGTCGCCCTCCTTGTGTATTCGCGATGAATCTCGCGAGCACATGGTCGCGAAGGCTCTCCCTGGCGTCTTTGTCAAAACCGCCCTGCTTGAGCTGTTTCTGGCACTGTCGCCCAACTGCTTCGCAGGTGTAGACAAGATTCCGAAGCTCATTGCTCGCCGCGGGTTCCCAACCTGTTGCTACA
>JBDTVC010000018.1:0-35839 GCA_040007475.1 Burkholderiales bacterium | reverse complement strand
CGAGAAGCTGCAGACCTTCGTCTACGCCTCGGGCACGACGATGAAGCCGATCTTCGCGATGGCCAAGCGCGCCGTGAACAAGCGCGTGGCCTATGCCGAGGGCGAAGAGGAACGTGTCCTGCGTGCGGTGCAGGTGATCGTCGATGAAGGCCTCGCGCGCCCGACGCTGATCGGCCGCCCCGAGCTGATCGCGCAGCGCGCGGAGAAGTTCGGCCTGCGCCTGAAGGCCGGTGTCGACTACGACGTCGTCAACACCGAGAACGATCACCGCTTCCGCGACTACTGGCAGAGCTATCACGCGATGACGGCGCGCCAGGGCGTGACGGCGCAGCTCGCGAAGATCGAGATGCGCCGGCGCCTGACGCTGATCGGCGCGATGCTGCTCAAGTCCGGCGAGGTCGACGGCCTGCTGTGCGGCACCTGGGGCACGACCGCGATGCACCTGCACTACATCGACCAGGTCATCGGCAAACGCGAGGGCGCCAAGACGTACGCCTGCATGAACGGGCTGATCCTCCCGGGCCGGCAGGTCATGCTCGTCGACACGCACGTGAACTACGACCCCACCGCCGAACAGCTGGCCGAGATCACGATCATGGCGGCCGAAGAGATGATGCGGTTCGGGCTGCAGCCCAAGGCCGCGCTGCTCTCGCACAGCAACTTCGGCTCGAGCAACCAGCCCTCGGCCGTGAAGATGCGCAACACCCTTGCGCTGTTGCAACAGCAGGCCCCCTGGCTCGAAGTCGACGGCGAGATGCATGGCGACACGGCCCTCGACGCCGCCTATCGCAAGACCATCATGCCGAGCAGCGCGCTCACCGGTGAGGCCAATCTGCTGGTGCTGCCCAACATCGACGCCGCCAACATCAGCTACAACCTGCTGAAGACGGCCGCCGGCGGCGGCATCGCGATCGGCCCGGTGCTGCTCGGCGCCGCCAAGCCGGTGCACATCCTGACGCCTTCGGCCACCGTGCGGCGCATCATCAACATGACGGCGCTGACCGTCGCCGACGCGAACGCCGCGCGCTGAAATCGGCTGGGCGCCTGCATGCCAGACCGGGCCCAGCTTGCCGCGGCGGGGCCGCTTTCATGCGGCTGTCACAATGACCGGGAAAACCCGAAGGTCTTGCCCGATCGGCCTCACGTACCGAAACGGTGCTTGGTCTGCGCCACTATCGCCACCGAGTTCGAATATTTGCACCTGAAATTTCGATAGTGTTTGCACACTATCCCGGCAACGCCTCTGCACCAATTTTAGGCAGAGGCTTGAGGTTTTGCGGCCGATTCGGTAACATCGCGGCTTCTGATTTCAGGGATTTCCCGTGTTTTTCTCCGCTCGGCCACCAAGGTGGCAAGCCCTGCGACGGTGGGGGCTGGTTGTCACATTGGCGGGGTCGGTACTGGCAGCAACTGCAGTCCAGGCCAAGGAGCCGGTACCGGAAACGGCATTCGCTGCGGGCACGGTGGCCTTGGCGCAGTTGCCGACCGAAGCACAGAACACCCATCGTCTGATCTTTGCCGGCGGGCCGTTTCGGCACCGCAAAGACGGCACGGTGTTCGGAAACCGCGAGCGGGCCTTGCCGGCACAAGCGCGCGGCTACTACCACGAGTACACGGTCGACACGCCGGGGGCACGTGATCGTGGCGCCCGCCGAATCGTTTGCGGGGGGCGCCAGCCGACCCACCCGAAAGTTTGCTTTTACACCGGCGACCACTACGCGAGCTTTCGCCAGATCGCACCGTGAGCGCCGGAACGGGTTCTTTGTTTTGAGGTTTGTTTTTTGACTTGAGGAGGAACGCGACCATGCTTTTGCAGACAGTCCGTCCGAACATTGTTCAATCGATCCGCGCATTTCGCGTGGAGGATCTGATGGACGCGGCGCAAGGCGCCAGCCAGCATTTTCTCTACGCGAACCTGACCGCGGCCCAGTCCAAACAGGACGTTCTCGAAGCCATCGCGCAGGCCTTCACCTTCCCGGCGCATTTCGGCAAGAACCTGGATGCGCTGTACGACTGCATGACCGACCTCGTGCACAAGTCGGGCTCGCAACCCGGCTTCGTGGTGGTGCTGGAGCAATTGCCGGACAACCCGCGCTTTGACCGGGAGGCGCGAGAAAGCCTGCTCGATGTCTTCCGCGATGCGGCCGACTATTGGGCCGAAAGGAAGATTGCCTTCAGGTGCTTCTATTCTTTTCAGTAGCCCGCTCCCAAGAACTCGGGTCATGGGAGCGGGCGACGGATGTGGCCCCCAGCATTTCGGACAAGCCGGCCAAGCCGGCTGCCAAGAGCGCAGCGCAGAACAACTTCGGCATGAACATGCCGATGATGAGCAGCGCATTCGATACGGCGATGTGGCTCAACGCGGCGTAAGGCCGTCGAACCACCACGAACGCCCCGCCACGCGGGGCGTTTTTCATTGGAGCGCCGCTGCCAGCGCCAGGTAGTCGGCCACCGGCACTTCTTCGGCGCGGCGCTGCACGTCGAACGCCCCCGCGAAGCCGCGTTCGTCGAGCCAGCGGCCGAGCGTGTGGCGCAGCAGCTTGCGCCGCTGCGAGAACGCGACGCGTACCATCTCGCTGAGCAATGCCGGCTCGACGCCCGGCGCATTGGGCAACGGCAACATGCGCACCACCGCCGAGTCCACGCGCGGGGGTGGGTCAAAGGCCTCGGGCGGCACGTCGAGCACCGACTCGATGTCGTAACGCCACTGCAGCATCACGCTCAGGCGCCCGTAGTCCTTCGTTCCGGGGCCGGCGGCCATGCGCTCGACGACTTCCTTCTGCAGCATGAAGTGCTGGTCGATCACCTGCGCGACGCTGCCAAGCAAGTGGAACAGGATCGGCGACGAGATGTTGTACGGCAGGTTGCCGACGACCCTGAGCTTCTGCCCGGCGGTTGCCGCGAGCGCATTGAAGTCGACCTTCAACACGTCGGCCTCGATCACGTCGATGCCTGGTCGCGCGCGCAGTCGTTGCGCCAGGTCGCGGTCGAGTTCGATCACCGTGAGCCGCTCGCAGCGCGCGAGCAGCGGGTTCGTCATCGCTCCCAACCCCGGCCCGATCTCGACGAGTGCTTCGCCGGTTTTGGGCGCGATCGCATCGACGATCGCGTCGATGACCGCGCCGTCGGTCAGGAAATGTTGCCCGAAGCGCTTGCGGGCGACGTGTTTCATGACAACACCCCGTTCTCCGAGTACGGCGAACGACCCTCCGGGAGGGTCGGGCCTTGCTTGGGGCGGCCCGGCGCGGCGGCCCGCAGCACAGCGTCGCTCAATGCGGCCCTACAGCGGCGCTTCACGCATCTCGACGTAAGCCCGGCCGCGGAGCTCGCGCACCCACTCAGCGTAGGCCTCCTCGAACTTCTGCTCGCGCAGCATGTTGCGCGCCTGCTCGCGCTGCTGCTTGAGGTCGACCGTGATCTGGCGGCGCTCCAACACCTGGATCAGGTGCACGCCGAAACGCGACGGCAGCGGATCGGAGATGCCGTTGATCGGCAACGCATTCATCGTTTCTTCGAACTCGGGCACGAAGGTGCCGGGCGAGGTCCAGCCCAGGTCGCCCCCCGCGGCCGCACTGCCGTCCTCGGAGTTCTCGCGCGCGAGTTGCTCGAACGACTTGGCGCCGCTCATGATCTGCCGCTTGAACTCGGCCAGCCGCCGGCTCGCGGCCTCGGCATTGAGCTGCTCCGAGACGCGCAGCAGGATGTGCCGCGCGTGGGTTTGCTGCACCGTGAACGCACCACCCTCCTGCCGATCCACCAGCTTCAGCACGTGAAAGCCGGCCCCGCTGCGCAACAGCGTGGGCGAAATTTCGCCGGGCTTCAGGCTGCGCACGACCTCGACGAAAACGTCCGGCAAACGGTCCATCGGCCGCAGGCCGATGACGCCGCCCTGGGCCTTGTTGCCGTCTTCGGAAATCTCCCTGGCCACGGCGTCGAACGCCTCGCCGCCCTTGACACGTGCGAGGGCAGCATCGGCGCGCGCCTTGCGTTGTGCGATCACGTCGGCATTCGCCCCCTCGGGCACCGTCACGAGGATCTGCGCGACGTTCAGCTGGGTCGAGTTGCCCGCCGCCTTGCGGCGCTCGGCCAACAGCTTCTCGATGTCATCGTTGTTGATGCGGATGCGCTGGTTCACCTCGCGCTCGCGCACACGTTCGACCAGCATCTGGTCGCGGACGTTGTTGCGAAACGTGGCGTAGGCGATGCCCTGCTGCTGCAGGCGGGTGCGCAACTGTTGCATCGACATCTGGTTCTGCACCGCCACATTGGCCACCGCGCGGTCGAGCTCGGCCTCGTCGACCTTGGGGCCGGTCTCGCGGGCATTGGTGACCTGCACGCGCTCGTCGATCAGCGCCTCGAGCACCTGCCGGCGCAGCTCGGCCGGCGGTGGCAGCTGCGCCTTGCTGCGGGCGGCGTCCTGCTTGATGCGCTCGATCCGCCCTTGCAGCTCGGCATTGGTGACGAGCTCCTGGTTGACGACCGCGACGATGTAGTCCGCCGTCGCCGGCGCGCGCGTCTGCGCCGATGCCCACGGTGACATCGCCAGCAGCAGGGCAGCGCAGACCGCGCCACGAAGCGCGCGAGTGCGAGGGGAGAACGACGAATCAGTCATAGGTGCTCGAAGGAAGAGGTGCCGCGCGTCCCTCGCGCAGCAGCTTGTAGCCGGGGATATTGTCCTTCAAGCTCTGCAGCGGGTTGGAGCCCAGTCGGGACAGGCCCACCAGCTCCAGTTGCAGCAGCAGGCGCGTGGTCGCTTCGCTCAGGCCGGTCGACTGCCGGCTCGCCACGATGCGACCGATCCAGCAGCCGGCATCGTATTCGACGCCGACGATCGCGTCGGTCGTGCGACGTTCCAGCATACTGTAGTTGACGCGCCCGACGCCGTACCAGCTGCCCTTGCAGCTGCCACCGCCGGCCGATGACGATGCGCGCGATTCGAGCGGTGTCGGGCCGTAGATCGGCCATTGCCAGCCCAGCTCGACCTGCTCGCTCAAGCCACGTGTGAGCCGGTAGGTGGTGCTGACGGTGCGAAACGGCCCGGGCGAGTAGCGCGCGCTGACGACCGAGCGCGTGACGCGGCTGTTGTCCGGGCTGTACTGCACCGAGCCTTCGACCGACCACGCCGGGATCAACGTGGTCGAACCCAGCAGCAACAGATCGGACAGGCGCTGCGTGAGCGGCGCGCCGTCCGGCGTCACGAGCTGATCGCGCAGCAGATAGCGCTGCGCCACGCCGAGCCGGACGAGCTCGGCGCCGCTGTTCGGGTCGAGCACGCGGGTGGTCACGCCGGCGGTGATCTGGTGCGCGTCCGACACGCGGTCGACCCCGGAGAAGGCGTTGTCGGTGAAGATCGAATCGAAGTTGAAGTCCTTGGCCGTGGCATCGAAGTTCGGCAACCCGGTCTGGTCCTTGAACGGCGTGTTCACGTACAGCAGGCGCGGCTCGAGCGTCTGGCGCACGCTGCGGCCGAAGAAGCTGGTCTCGCGCTCGAAGACCCAGGCGCTGTCCAGGCTCATCGTCGGGATCAGGCGCGACGGGCTGGCGCTCGGCGCGCCGGCGCTCGAGTCCAGCGAGTACGAGGCGGCGTTGAACGAGACCTTCGGCGTGAGCGACCAGCCGGGCGTCACATACGGCCGGCTGACGCTGCCTAGCGCGTGCATCCGCAGGCCCGTCGCACGCGTCGAGAGCGATGCATCCGTCGGGTTGGTGAATCGGTTGAATTCGCCCTCGAAGCCGATCTCGAACCCGGCACCCACACGCGCCGCATAGCGCGCGCCAATTTGCGGCGTGCGCTCGTAGGGCGCCTCGATGCGCGTGGTCGGGTCGTCGGTCTGCAGCACCTGCCAGCGCTGCACGCGCAGGTAAGTACTCCAGTCTCCGAACGGGCGCGTGAGATTGAAGTCGGTCGCGAGCAGGCGCGGCGTGAGGCTGCCCACGTCGCCGGGGAAATCCTTCCAGTAGTTGTTGTCGGAGACGCGCAGCAGGCGCATCTTCAACAGCAGTTCGTTGCCGAAGTCGCTGTCATGCATGCCCGACGCGGCGTAGCGCGTCGTGCTCGTCGTGCGGTCGTAGGGCAGCAGATCGAGCTTGGCCTCGCCGCTGTAGCCGGGCTCGAGGTAGCGGAACTCGCTCCCGAGCGACGGCCCGCGCCGCGTGCTGATCTCGGGCGTGAACGTCGCATCGCGGTTCGGCGCGATGTTCCAGTAGTACGGGATCGAGACCTGCAGGCCGCTCTTCGTGTCGAGCCCGAAGCTGGGCGGCAGCCAGCCGGACTTGCGCTCGTCGTTGAGCGGAAAGCTCAGCCGCGGCGCGCCGAGGATGGGCACGCCGTAGAAGCGAAGCACGCCGCCCTCGGCCACGCCGGTGTTGGACGCGAAGTCGAAGTTGACCCGGTCGGTCGTGAGCACCCACGCTGGCCCGCCCGACCCATCGGCAGGGCAGCTCGTGTATGAGGCGTCGATCGCCACGGCGCGCTGCTCGTCGAGGAAGTCGACCCGCGCCGCGGTACCGCCGGCCCCCGTGCGGTTGAAGTAGTACGTCGGCTTCAGGAAGAAGCCTTCGAAGCGCTGCACATGCAGCTGCAGTTCGGGGCCGGTGTAGACGTTGCCGTCGCGGCTGATGCGCACGCTGCCATTGGCGACCGCGAGGTCTTCGGGCTGGTCGTAGCTCAGGCGATCGGCGCGGATCACCATGCCCCCGCGGCGGAACTCGGCATTGCCTTCGGCCACCGTCTGCAGATCGGGGCGCCCGCTGACGGTCTGCGCACGCAGGATGATCGGCAGCTTGCGCGAGGCCTCGCCGCGCACCGGGGGCTGCAGCAGCGGCGAAGAGCGCAACTCGATGGGGTCGTCGGGCTTGTCGGGGCTGCCCTGGGCCCACGCCGGTACGACCAGCAACGCGGCGAGTGGCGTGAGCAGCGGTCGCGCCGCGCGGAGTGTGAAGAGGAGCACCAGGAGCGTGGGATGAGCAGCGCGGTTTGTAGAATCGATTATCCACGCCCGGCCACCCTCGAAGCCCCTCTTGAGCACCACCCCGTCCCCTGCGGCCATCGCCTGGCCCGACCCTGCGCGTCATCAGGCCTTCGACGGCTGGCTGAATCACGTCGCGCCCGCCCACCACCTGCAGACGGCGACGCTGCGCAGCGCATCGAGCGATGCGAGTTTCCGGCGCTACTTCCGGATCGATGGCGCGGGCGGTGCGAGCTTCATCGTGATGGACGCGCCGCCCGCGCAGGAAGACGTGCGCCCGTTCATCCGCATCGCCGCGCTGCTGCACGACGCGGGGCTGAACGCGCCGCGCGTGCTCGAACAGGACGTCGACCATGGCTTCCTGCTGCTCACCGACCTCGGTTCGCGGCTGTACCTGCAGGCGCTGAACGAGGCCGTCGCCAGCGACGACATGCGCAGCGCCGACACGCTGATGCGTGCCGCGGTCGGTGCGCTGATCCAGTGGCAGAGCCGGGCCGATGCGAGCAGCTTGCCTCCGTATGACGACGCGCTGCTGCGGCGCGAGCTCGCCCTGTTCCCCGACTGGTGCGTGACGCGCGAGTGCGGCGTGACCTGGTCGGCCGAAGAGCAGCAGACCTGGGCCACGGCATGCGACCTCCTCGTGCAGAGCGCACTCGCGCAACCCACCGTCGCCGTGCACCGCGACTACATGCCGCGCAACCTGATGGTCTGCGAAGGCGATGGGCCGGCAGGCCACCTGGGCATCCTCGACTTCCAGGACGCCGTGCGCGGCCCGATCACCTACGACATCGCGTGCCTGCTGCGCGACGCCTTCATCTCATGGGACGAAGAGCAGGAGATCGACTGGGCCGTGCGCTACTGGGAGGCCGCGCGCAAGGCCGGGCTGCCGATGCCGGACGACTTCGGTGAGTTCTGGCGCGAGCTCGAATGGATGGGCCTGCAGCGCCATTTGAAGGTGCTGGGCATCTTCTGCCGCCTCAAGCACCGCGATGCGAAGCCGAACTACAGCACCGACCTGCCGCGCTTCTTCGCCTACGCGCACAAGGTCTCGGCGCGCTACAACGCGCTGCGCCCGCTGTCGCGGCTGCTGGAGCCGCTGATGGGCGCACAGCGGATCGAGATCTTCGGATAGGGCGTCACTGGAACGCTAACGGCGCCTGCGCCGGAGGCTTCTTGCTCGGCGGCTTGGTCTCGCAGCCCGCGGCGATCAGCCACGGGTCACGGTCCTCGCCGCCGAAGGTCTTCACGAGAAAGTCGACAAACACGCGGGTGCGCGCCGGCACGTGCTTGCGCGTGGGCATGCCGGCATACAGCGTCGTCGTCAGCAGCTGCCACTGCGGCAGCACGCGTTCGAGCGCGTTCTCCAGCAGTGCATCCTCGGCCACGAACGACGGCAGCCCGGTGATGCCCATCCCGGCGAGCGCCGCGGCGTACATCGTGTCGGTGTGCACCGTGCTGAGCGCCGAGTGCTTGGGCACGATCGTGAACGACTCGGGGGGCGATTCGTCGTCGCCGCGGGTGCCGCGCTGCCAGACCACCTCGCGCAGGAAGCTCGGCACCATCGAGTCGTGCGTCGCCAGTTCGCTCGGGTGCTGCGGCCGGCCGCGCTGGTCGAGGTACTCGGGTGAGGCACAGGCGATCACCTCGGAACGGGCGAGCCGGCGCGCCACGAAGCTGCCGTCCAGCGGGCGCCGGCCTTCGGTGAGGATGGTCACGTCGAAGTTCTCGTCGACCGTCTCGACCGCGCCGGGCACCGACAGCTCCAGCGACACCCGCGGGTACATCGCGCGGAACTTGGGCAGGTGCTTGGCGATCTGGTGGACCGCGAACGCGGGTGGGCACAGCACGCGCAGGTGCCCGCGCGGCTCCGAGGTCGCCGCGGTCGCGAGCGCCTCGGCCTCTTCGACCTCGGTCAAGATGTGGCGGACCCGGTCGAGATAGAGCTCACCGGTGTCGGTCAGCGACAGCCGCCGTGTCGTGCGGTTGATCAAACGCGCGCCGAGATGCTCCTCGAGATCGGCCACCAGCCGCGTCACCACCGCGGGCGACAGGTTCAGCTCGCGCGCCGCGCTGGCGAAGCTGCCCTGCTCGATCACCCGGGCGAAAACCCGCATCGAATGCAGCCTGTCCATGTTTCAAGCCCCCGCGTTGTTTCTGTTTCAGCAATACGCAATTGAAGCATAGGCGGTTTATTGATGCATCGGCAATGCCTACAGTTCACTCCATCGATGAGGAAGACCTCACCGAGGTTGGACAAGACGGCACCGAACAACAAACGCCGCCCTGCCCGGAAGCGTCAAAACCCCCCAAGGAAACGATCATGAACAGCAAGCTTCTCTTCGCCGCCACCGTCGCGATCTCCGTCATCAGCATGAGCACCGTCGCGATGGCCGACGAGGCGCCCGTTACCCGCGCCCAGGTCCATGCCGAACTCGCGCAGGCGATCGCCACGCACACACTGCAACGCACCGACTACGACACGACGAACGTCGCCACGGTCGGCGCCTCGGACCGCACCCGCGCCGACGTGGTCGCCGACCTCGGCGCCTCGAAGGCCGCCCGCAAGGCCCTGGTCGGCCCGAACGTGAACCGCACCTACAACCCGTTCGGCACCGAAATCCTCGCGCGCTCGACGCTGGCCCGCGCCGAGGTGAAGGCCGAAGTCCGGCAAGCCGCTGCGGCCGGTACGCTGCAACGGACGGACTACGACGACGAGGCGCTGGTGGCGCGCCGCGCCCGGCAGCACTCCGCCGCGCCGTCGAACCTGGCCCTGCGCGTCAAGGCCGCGATCGTCGGCTCCTGATCCGACCCGCGCCGGCCAGGCCGCCTTCGGGCGGCCTTTTCGTTGGTGAGCGCAGCGCGCGTCACTTCAATGCCGGATGGGCATTGCGCAGCAGCATCAGGAACTGGCTGTGGAACCACTTGCCCGCGTGCGGTGCGCCGGTGAGCGCATCGACGTTGGTCGAGCCACACATCGGGTCGAAGCGCTTGCCCTCCGAGTTCGGGGTGGTGGCGGTGCTGTCGCTGGTGCCGTCGGAGGCCCCCGGCGGCTTCACGAACACATACGCGTCGACGTAGCCGCGCGTGGCGTCCGGGTTCGCGCGCGGGCGTTCGCCGATGCCGGCGGCCTTCACGTTGCACCAATTGCGCCGCGCCGTACGCCCGTCGATGCGCATGTCGTCGACGTCCGCTGCAGCCGCCTTCGGCCGAAGGTCACCGCCCCACCCGTTGCGCCCGGTGTCGACCACGAACGACAGCGTGCTCGGGAATCCAGCCGCGATGAACTCGGTGTGGAGTTTGTCCACGTAGCTCAGCTCGTCGATCATGCGGTTCCACTGGTAGAACTCGGTCGTGCCACCGGACATGACGTTCGCATCGGTGCCGGTGAAGTACGGCTCGTACAGCGGCGTGTAGTTGGCCGTGTTGGTCGCAAAGCCTCGGATCACGCCGAGGTTGCCACTGGGGGTGGCACCCTTGACCAGATCGCGGAAGGCGGTCACCGCCTTGGCGCGGTTCTCGTTCCACCCCAGCCAGCCGGAATGCGCGATGTCCAGATACATCGAGACGTTGCCGATCGTCGAGAGCTTGTTGATCGCGTACTGAATGCCCTCGACGTAGACGTTCTTCTGGCTCACGTTGTCGCAGACGGTCTTGCCGATGCCCACGTTGGTGACCATGTTCGGAAACGAGTCGGGCTCGATCACCGCCACCACACGCAAGCCTGCGTAGGCCGGGCGCGCCAGGATCTCGGCAATGCGGTCGATGTACTGCGTCTTGTAGATCGACATGCCGTTGTTGGCCGAGCTGAGTTCACCATTGGAGGCCAGGGCCGCGCAGTCTCGATCGGGCAGGTCGTAGACGACGATCTGCACCACCATCGGCTTGAGCGTTCCGCCTGAGCTCTGGGCCGCTTGCTGCGCGAGCGCGGCGTCCAGGTGGTTCACCAGACCCATGGCGCCGCCCGCGGCCTTGGTGCCGTCGATCGCTGCCAGGCGATCCAGCCAGACGGCGGTCGGGAAGGTCGCAGCCACCTTGACCAGCGCGGTGTCGGTCGCGCTGGCCGTGACGCGTCCCAGCGAGTCGTTCACGCTGGCCGCGTACTCCGGGTCCACGTAGAGCAGGGCGTCGGAAAAGGGGTTGCCGCCGGGTGGTGCAGGTGCAGGTGCAGGTGCGCCGCTCGCCGGCGATGCGGCCGAGCCATCGCTCCCGCCACCACAGGCACTCAGAACGAGTGCAAGCAGCAGCGCGCACTGCTGCTTCGCCGGGACCGGATTTCTCTCGTGTGGTGTCGTGCTCATCGTGTTGCTCGCGCCCGGCGGTCGATGTTGTTGTTCGAGCTATTGAAGGTAGGGCTGCAGCACGGACATTTGGGGTTTGTCCGTCGTGCCCGAGGGTTCGATCGAGTACATGTAGTTGCCCCACCAGGGGCCAGCTGCCCACCACGCCCAGCCCGCCCAAACGTCGTTGTTGGCCTGCATGTAAGTGAGCATGTCGGCGACGGCCGTGTTGCAGGTGTCGTTGGCGGCGGCGCCCAGTTCGCCGAGCAAGGCGCGCTGATGATTCGTGCGCAACCAGGCCGTGAGGTCCTTCAGACGCTCGGAGCCGATGGTGGCGCTCACACAGGTGCCGCTCGTTCCGGAAGAGTCAGCGTCGAGGTACTGGTGGACCTCGAACACCATGTTGTCGCCCGGGTCGACGATGCCCTTCATCACCGTGCCGTTGGCCGTGCCGTACCAGCTTTGCAGCCAACTGTGGGCGCCCGTCCACGCGTTGCCGGGCACCGTGACGACGTTGCCGGCGCCGGCGCTGCGGATCGCCGCGAGGGCTGCATTCGCGCCTGCCAGCCACTGCTCGGTCGGCATGTCGTGCGGCTCGTTCATCAGGCCGAACAGCACCTTGTCGTTGCCTTTGAACTGCGTGGCCAGGCGCTGCCAGAAGTCGGCGAATGCCGCATTCGGCACCTGCGCGGAGCCGATCAGGTTGCCGCGGTAGCGCGCGTAGTTGTGCGGGTCGAGCACGACGCTGACACCGCTGGCCGTGACCTGCTGGACGAAGCTCGTCAGCCGCGCCAGCTCGGTCGCGTCGAAGGGCTGGTTCAGCGACGGCTGCAGGCGCTCCCACAAGAAGGGCAGCCGCACCGTGTTCATGCCCTTGCCCTTGAAGTAGCTGACGCTCGTGGCGGAGGGGTAGGTGTAGTCGGCGTTGTACGTTCCCGGCAAGTTGCCCGGCCCGAACTCCGCACCGGCCAGGCTGACACCGCGCCACTGCAAGCCCGGTGCCGGTGCCGGCGCTGGTGCCGGCGCGGGTGCTGGTGCTGGTGCTGGTGCTGGTGCTGGTGCTGGTGCTGGTGCTGGTGCTGGTGCCGGTGGTGGTGCTGGTGCTGGTGCTGGTCCAGCGGCCGAGCTGCCGCCGCCACAGGCAGCGAGCAGCAGCAGTGCAGACAGGGCGCTCGCAGTACCCAGCGAAGTGGCGGACAGTGTTGTCATGATTCGCGGCTTCCGTTGTTCATCAAATGGGCTCGCGGAACACGCGCCCTTGGCCATCGATCACGAGGAACTCGGCGCGCTGGCCGCGCAGGAACTCGAGCGCCGAAGCGCCACGCAGCATCGCAATCGTGCTGAGCGCGCCGGCCGCCACGCAGGCCGGCGCGACCACGCTCACCGACTGCAGCCCCGGCACCGGCCAGCCGCTGCGCGGGTCGAGGATGTGGCAGTAGCGCACGCCCCCGTGCTCGAAGTAGCGCTCGTAGTCGCCGCTCGTGGCCAGGCCGCCGGCGTGGATCTCGATGCTCGCGATCACGGCGCCTCTCACACGCGGGTGGGCGATGCCGAGTGACCAGGCGCGGCCGTCAGGGCGGGGGCCGAGTGCACGCATGTCGCCGCCCAGGTTGACGAGCGCGGCACCGATGCCGGCGTCGGCGAGCACGGTCGAAGCACGATCGGTCGCGTACTCCTTGCCGAAGCCGCCGAAGTCGAGCTCCATGCCGGGCCGCGTGAGAAGCACGCCGGGCCGCTGCCACTGCACATGGCGCCAGCCGACTTGCTGCAACACCTCGTCGACTTGCGCGGCCGATGGCGGCACCGCCGCGCGGAAGTCCCACACCCGGCGGAGCACGCCGGTGGTGATGTCGAACAGGCCATCGCTCGCATCGTGCACCTGGGCGGCAAAATCGAGCAGGTGCGCGGTTTCGTCGTCGACCTCGATCACGCGCTCGCTGCCGGCCGCGGCATTGATGCGCGACACGATGCTGCCCGGCAGGTAGCGCGAGTACTTCGCTTCGATCCGTCGCACCTCGGCGATCGCCGCCTGGGCCGCGCGCGTCGCCAGGGCCTCGGCGGCCCCGGCGACGTGAATCCTGCAGGCCGTGCCCATGGCCTGGAACTCGAACGCCAGATCACCCTCTTGCACGTCAGCAGCCGATGCGCGAGGCGCCAATGGCCACGTCGTCGATCCAGACCGTGTTCGTGGCGCCGCCGTAAGCCTCCCAGCCGAGTTTCAGGTCGGTGAGATTGGGTCGCCAGTTGGGGTACTGGTTGACCCACTGGGTATCGACGTCGGCCGTGGGGGCGGCATCGGCCAACAGCCCTTCAATGGCCACGCCGTTGAGCCAGGTCTGGATGGATCCGGCCGATTGATCGATGCGGAACTCGACGCACGCCCAGGTCTGCGCCGTGATCTTTGCGCTCTTGGAAATGCCCACCGGGCTCAGCGACGGCAAGGTGGCATCGTCCTTGGAGCGGTTCCACATCAGGATGCTGCTTTGCCCGCCTATGCGGAGCTCCTGCGAGTTGGAGGCACTCGAGTCGTTGGCATCGCGCATCGACACGAAGGTCACGTGCGCGTCCACCAGCGCCTGCGCGAGCCGGACGTAGAAGCGCCCGTAGCGCACCGAGCCCAGCGTCGAGATCGCCGTGTTCACGATGAAGGCATGACCGCAGTAGTCGCTGCCCGGGTCGATGCGAACCGACTTGGTGCCGCTGTGGGCCTGAGTCGCATCGATCACCGCCTTGCCCGCGCCCGAGAAACAGTTCGGCCCGCCCACCGACCAGCGCGCGGCATTCGGCGCGCTGCCCGCGGTATCGCTCTCGAAATCGTCGCAGAGCGCGAGCGATGAGCAGTCCGCTGCAGCCGGTGCTGGTGCTGGCGCTGGCGCTGGCGCTGGCGCCGGTGCTGGTGCTGGTGCTGGTGCTGGTGCTGGCGCTGGTGCTGGTGCTGGCGCTGGTGCTGGTGCTGGCGCCGGTGCTGGTGCCGCGGCCGTCGCCGTGCCACTGCTCGCACCGAGTGCCGAGCCTTCGCTTGCCGCGGTGTTCCAGCTCGGCGCGGTCGAGCCACCCCCGCAACCCGCGGCCAAACAGCTTGCGGCGAGCGCGGAGACGAGGGAGTACCTGGATGTCTTCATTCGACCGCCCTCAGAATGCCCGGCTCACGCCCATCTGGACGAAGATCGCCTGGAACGGATCGAGCGCCGTCGACCCGCTGCCGCCCATGCGCCAAGCCGAGCGCTGCTCGTAGCGCTCGACCTTCAGGTCGGTGGCCCAATCGCCGAGCTGCCATTCGAGCTTCATGCCCGCCGTGATGCACCCGAACGCCGAGAGGCGTTGATCGGCCGAGCTGTAGGTCGGGTTGCCCAGCGGAGCCGGGTAGACGTTGATGTCGGTCACCGGGTCGTAGTAGAACGACGCGGCGGATTGCGAGTAGTACCGCACTGACGGCGTCAGCTTCACGGCGTCGGACAAGGGCTGCACCCAGGCCGCGTCAAACGTATGCGCCTTGATGCCGAAGCTGTCGCGGTAGTAGCGATAGCTGCTGCGCAGGCTGGCACCCCACCCCGCGAAGTGATGGTTCCATCGCAGCACGCCGATCGCGGCATTGCGTTCGCGCGGTCGCGCATCGAACAGCTTGTACGGGTCGCTGTAGTAGCCGCGCCCGCGGCTGCCGGTGAGCGTGACTTGCACCAGGTCGTCGGCGCTCAGCACCTGCGTCAGGCCGAGCATCAGCTCGGCGCTGCGCTTGCGCTCGTTGCTGACGTCGTGCTGCCCCCCCTTGACGGGGTTGATCGAGTCCGACGCGCCACCCAGGCCGATGCTCAACGTGGTGTTGTTGTCGGCAGTCGACCAGCGCCCATCGAGCGACAGGCTGCTGGAGCGGTAGTCGTTCTCGGTCGAGTACGCCGCGCCCACGCCGATCGCCCCGCGCTCGAAGTAGCGGACGATCTTGACGTCGCCCGCGGCGCGCCGATCGCTCATCTGGCTGGCGCCGCTCACGTCGGTGTAGTACTTCGGCGAGGCCCCCGAGACCTGGTCGACCACCGCACCCGCCTCAACCGACCAGCGCCTGCCGAGCGGCACGACCAGCTGCAGCGCCGGCGAACTGACGGTGATCCGGTCGAGCTTGGAAGGCTCGCTGCCGTCGTAGTACGGGTAGCTCGTGTTCACGCTCTGGCTGTCTTTGTAGTACAGGTACTTGATGGCCACGCTGCCACGCTCGGGCGCCTCTTCGGCATGCGCCGCGCCCGGCATCACGCCGGGCAGCGCCAATGCTGCCAGCGTGATCAGATCGAATGCGCGGCCCGCGCCGCGGGAGGTGTCATCAGTTGCAGCCACAGCCACCGCCTCCCACGCCATAGCCACCCGACGCGTTTTCCTTGCTGTTGTAGATGTGCTGGGTGTGGCGCTGATCGAGCGCATCGCCACCCATGGTCATCTCGGGTTTGGCGAGGTGGCCCTTCTCCCAGGGTTGCGGAAGGGCGCAGCCGGCCAGCACGGCGGCCGCGGCGACGACCAGGAGTCGTTTGTTCATGGGAGTTCGCACGTTCATGGTTGGAGTTGAATTCATCGCTTGGGCAACGCGGCGGCTATCTGCGCTTCGAGCGTCTGGCGCTCGTCGTCGCGAAAGCCCGCATGCATGAAGAGAACCTTGCCGTCGGCACCGATCAGCACCGAAGACGGCATGCCCTTGATGCCGTAGGCCCGCGGCGTCTCGCCGCGCGCGTCGAAGGCAATGTTGAAGGTGGCGGCCGTTTGCGCCAGGAACTTGTCGGCGTCCTCGCGCTTCGCATCGACGTTGATGGCCAGCACCTCGAAGCCACGCGCCCCGTACTTGGCCTGCATCTCGTTCATCCAGGGGAACGACTGGCGGCATGGCCCACACCACGAGGCCCAGAAGTCGAGGTAGACGACCTTGCCCTTCAGAGCAGCCAGGCTGGTGGCGCCTGTCGTGCCGACGGCGCGGACCTCGGGGGCGACCTGGCTCACGTCGACCGCGACGACCGGAAACGCGCTTCCCAGAGTGGCCGCGAGCGTGGCCACGGCAAGCGCTCGTTGCGAAAGACTCATGTCGATTCCTTGTCTTTTTGTGGAACAGGGCTCGCAGCGCGGGACCACCACAGCGCCGGCACGGCCGACACCATCAGGGCCAGCCAGAAGAGTGAGAGGGCGCCGCCACCGGTGTTGGTCATCGTCGTGGTCGCCTCGGCGGTGAGCGGGACCTCGAGCGCCGCGGCATCGGCGCTCGCGATGCTCAGCGTGCCGGTCGCAGCACCCCCCGCACTGGGCGCAAACAGAACACTCACGGTGCAGGAGGCCCCGGGCGGCAAGGTCCAGGGCACGCCCTGGCAGGCGTCGCTCGACGCCGACGCCTGCACCACGAAGCCGCCCGTGGTGCTCACGCCGGTCAGGGTGGCCGTGACGGCGCCGGCGTTCGAGATCCGCACGCTCAGGGGCTCGCTGCGCCCACCGGTGTGCACGACGACGGCGCGGAAGTCGACCATCGCCCGGTCGGCCGTGAATGGGGACGGGCCCGAGGCGCCACCGCCGGCGCCCCCTGTCGCTCCGCCACTCGTGCCGCCGCCGGTGCCTCCAGCCCCGCCCGCGCCGCCGGCGTTCGTGCTGATGGCGCCGATTCCGCTCAACGCGATGTCGGGCGGGTTGCTTCCGCTCGACGCCACGAGCAACGACGCAGTGCGCTGGCCGGCGGCATTCGGCACGAAGGTGACGACCACCGTGCAGCTCGCACCGGCGGCCAGCGTCACGCCACCGAGGCAGCTGCCGCCGCCCACGGAGAACGCATCGGCGTTGGCGCCCGCCAGGCCGAAGTCCGAGACCGTGATCGCACCCGGGCCGTTGTTGAGCAGCGTGAGGGCGGCACCCGCGGCGGTACTGCCGACATCGACGCTGTCGAATGCCAGTGCGACCGGTGTGCCGCTGCCCCACACCAGCACCGGCAGCGGCGTGGTGCTACCCTGCCCCGTCACGACGATGCTGTTCGGCGAGCTGAACGCGTTCGAGGTGATGACGATGCTGTCGGCCGCGTTCGCCGAGCTCGGCGCATAGGTGGTGCTGATCGTGCACGCGGCACCGCCGGCCAGGCTCGCCGGGCAGTCGTGCGTCGTCGTGAATTCGCTGGAGCTGCTTTGAATCGACGTGATCGCGAGCGCAGCGCCGCCGCTGTTGCTGAGCTGCGCGGTGCGCGCGACCGCGGTCGTGCCGATCGTCACGCGGCCGAAACCGATCGATGCCCGCGACAGCGTGATGAACGGCGCCGGGGTGGGCACGGCCTCGCCGGTGAGCGTGACCGAGGCCGTGCCCACGGGGGCGTTCGACGCGATGTCCAGCGATGCGCTGCGCGTGCCCAAGGCGGTCGGCTTCAAGGCCAGCGTGACCGTGCAGGCGCCCTTCGGCGGCACGGCCGTGCCGGCGGTACAGGTGCCACCACGCACGACCTCGGCGGCATTCGCGCCGCTGACCGAGATCGTCGTGAACTGCAGGTTGGCCTGGCCGTTGTTGCTGACGGTCAGCGTACGCGGCGGGCCGGCAATGCCGAGCGCCTGCGTGCCCAGGTCGACCAGCGTCGCGTCGAGCGCGAGGCCGGCCGTCGCGCCGGCATTGCCCTGCCCGCTCAACGTGACCGTGGAGGTGCCGGTGCCGGCGTTGTGCTGCAACAGCAGCGACGCGGTTCGCGCCCCGCTGCCCGACGGCGTGAAGCGGATGTCGATCGTGCAGTTGCTGCCGCTGGCCACGCGCGCCGAGATCGAACAGCCCTCCCCCTCGGCGAGGCTGAACTCCGACGGGTTCGCGCCGGTCAGCGTGATCGACGAGAACACGAGGTCGGCGCGCCCGGTGTTGCCGACCACGATGCGCTGGGTGTCGGAGCTGGTGCCCACGGTCTGCGAGAACGACAACTGCGTGGGCGAGAGCGTCAGCGTTGGCGACGTGTCACCGCCCGCACCGCTGAGCGAGACGGTGCTGGCGCCACCCGCGCCGTTGTGCGACACGGTGAGCGTGCCCGAGCGCGTGCCGGCCACCGTGGGCGTGAAGGTCAGCGCCACGGTGCAACTCGCGCCGGCCGCCAGGGACATCGAGGCCGCGCAGGTGCCGCCGGCGACCGCGAAGTTGCTGCCGGCGGTGGTCGCGACCGTGCCCACGATCAGCGGCCCGGTGGCGCTGGCGCCGTTGGACAGCATCACGGTCTGCACGTTGCTCACCGTGCCGATCGTTTGGCTCGGGAAGCTCAGGCTGGTCGGGCTGATGGTCGGCTTGGGTGCCGCCGCGACGGCCAGGTAGCTGGGCGCCCCGCCGAGCACGCCGGCGATGTAGGCCGTCAGGTCATTGATCTGCTCGTCGCTGAGCTTGCCCTGCAAGAAGGCCATTGGCGGGTTGGTCAAGAGCACCGCCTTGATCTTGCTCGCGTCAATGCCTTTGAGGATCTGGTTCTGCGGGTTCCCCGGCAAGCTGCCGTGGCACGCGCTGTTGCCGCAGCTTCGCTTGCCGCTGACCACCGCGGTGGTGTAGAGCGTGCCGCCGTTGGTGGCGTCTTGCGCGGCCGCGCCGAGCGGCAGCACGAACGCGGCCGCGAGCAAAAGGAGTCGTCTCATCGCGTCAGGCCTTGAGCCATGGCAGGTCTTGGCCAGCCACGTTCCATATCGCATCGGTGTGGTCGCCGTTCGGGCTGCGCACGTTCGGGTAACCCCACGCCGTGGTGGTCATGTCGGCGCTGGTCACGCCCATCGCGCGCAGCACCATGCCCATCCACTGGGTGTAGAGCAGGCCCGAATACCAGTGCGGGTCGGACGACCAGGTGTAGCCCGTGAGGTCGCGGTAATCGACCGACAGGCCGGTCTTGAAGAAGCCGCCCGCGTTGCCGAGGGTCGCGATCGGGATGCAGCGGTTGTGGTGGTGCCCGGGGTTGCCGCCCGAGCCCATCTCGAACCCGCTGGCGACGAGCGCCTTGTCGAAAAGCGTGCTGCCGTCGGCTGTGGTCACCTGGTCGAGCTTGGTGGCGATGTCGAGCATCGCGCCTTCGAACTGCCGCTGCACGGCGGCGCTGAACACAGCCCGGTTGTTGAGGTCGTCGAGGCCGTGGGCGTAGGTGTTGTGCCAGCCGCCCTCGGATTCGGGCCCGAAGGTGTAGCTGCTGGGCCCACCCACGTAGACACGGCTGATGCCGGCCGCGAAGGCTGCCACGATGATGTCGTTCCAGAGCTTCTCGCATTGCACCTGGGTGTCGGGCTGGGCATAGAAACCCGAGCCGGCCTCGACCGCGGCGGTGTCGACGGTCGGGCGCGCGAAGCTGCTGTTCACGGTGGTCACGAGCTTGGACTCGATGTCGCTCAGCAGGTCGAGGTAGTTCGACAGGCGGCCCTTGCAGTCGGTCGAGCAGGAAGCATCGGCCATCACCAGATTGGCATGCTCCTTCACGCGATCGACCAGCACCACCTGATCGGCAGCCGGCGCGGCAGCGCTGCTCGTCTTGAACAAGCGGTCGAAGAGCTTGACGTTGCTCTCGGCCGTCTGTTGTGTCTGCCCCGTGCCGGTGCCCGCCGCCGAGAGCGATACCAGGTTGCGCACGATCGCAGGCTGCAAGGGCTTGGTGGGGTAGAAGCTGCTGGCGTTGGCGAGCACCTGGTCGATCGTGGGGTTGCTGCCGTCGCCACCGAGCGGGCCGCCTCGGTTGTGGCCGACGCCGACGGCGAAGTCCAGGCCGTTGATCACGTTCATGCGCGAGAGCATCCGAGGCGTGAGCGCGCTCGACTTGGCCTGCAGGATGTCGCTGATCACCGTGTTGGCGCCACTCGTCCTCGACGCCAGTGCGGCGCCGCGGATGGCCACGCCGCCATAGGTTTGCGTCTGCGTCGGCGCCAGGTCCAGCAGCGGGCCGAAGAACTGGCTCTGGAACACCGCGTGCCAGGTGGTCATGTGCACGAAATAGCGCTCGCTCGACGCCTGGGCGGTTGCCGCCGCGCGCGCCTCGCGCGGCAGCAACGATGGCAGCAGCGGCAGCGGCAGCAATGCGCCACCGGTGCCGACCAGGAATTGACGGCGCGACAGTCGGTTGTAGGCTGGCTTCATGACGCGGACTTCCAGATCGTGGTGAATTCGGTGCGCAGCGCGATGAACGCAAACAGGCTGCGCAGGTTGGCGCCGGCGGCCGCCTTCTGGCGCAGCGACTCGATCAACGCCGCGTCGACAGCGCTGTCCGCGCGGCCGAACGCATAGCGCACATAGTTCTTGGCGAAGCAACGCTCGTAGTGGCCGCTGTCGAGCACGTACTGCTGCGCCTCGGCCGCCGATGCGATGGCGCGCGGCGACAGGCCCGACAAGGCCGCCACTGCCACCGGGTCGATGGGTTTCTCGCCGAGCGACTTGCCGCTGTCGTCGCGCACGATCTCGCTGGTCCGCGCCCGCCCGAGCGCATCGAAGCCTTCGAAGGCAAAGCCCCACGGGTTGATGACGCCGCGGTGGCAGGTCACGCACGCCGTGCCTTCCATCTGCGTCACACGCTCGGTGCGCTGGCGGGTCGTCAACACGCCGGACAGATCGGCCGTCGCGTTGGTCTGGTTCATCGCCGGCGGCGGCATGGTCTGGCAGGTGAGCGCGCTCAGCACGCGCACCGCGCGGTGGATCGGCAGCGTGGTGTCCGAAGAGCCGGCCGCCAGGATGCCGATGCGCGTGAGCAGGCCGACGCGCGCATCCTCGGCGAACACGGGCGGCGCCGAGCTGCCGTCCCACACCGGCGTGTTGTAGAGCGTGGCGATGTCGCTGGTGCGGGCGAACGAGTGGCGGTCGGTCAGGGTCTGCTGCAGCGAGCCGTTGCGCGCCGCGAGGTACGACACCATGTCGAGGACTTCGCCGATGGCCGCATCGCGGGTCGTGGCCGTGGGCTTGTAGCTGCCGGCGAAAGCATCGAACCGGGCATTGCCGACCTTGCCGTCCATCGCCACCAGCTCTTCGAGACGGAACCACTGGCTGAAGAAGTTGCGCATCGCCTTGTCGGCCCGCGCATCCGCCAGCAGGCGCGTCACCTGCGCCGAGTAGACCGCAGGCTGCAGCAAGGTGGCGTCGTCGGCCACGGCATTCAGCGCGGCATCGGGCACCGAGTCCCAGAGGTGCAGCGCCAGGCGCGCCGCCTGCTCGTGCGCGGTCAGCGCCACGCAGCTCGACGCCGCGCCACCGGCCTGGCCCTTCTCGGTCACGAAGTAGAACTTCGGCGAGACGATCATCGTCGCCAGCACCTTCGCCACGGCGGCCGGCGTGTTGGTGTTGGCAGCGGCAGCACGGTAGACGTTGACCTCGGCATCCGTCATTGGCTGCCGGAAGAAGAGCCGGCCCGCCTTGCGGATGAAGGCGCTCACGCACGCGTCGGCGCCGGCCGTGCACGTGCCCAGCATCGTGGTGACACGTGCCGGATCGGCGGTGATCTTGTTGGCCAGCGACTCCGCCGTCCCGCGCAGCGCGGCGACCTGGCGCGAGTTCACCGACACGTCGAGCCGCTCGTACCCCGTGTGACGCGAGCTGTCCGGGTTGAGCAAGGTGTCGGGCGGGAACTGCGTCGTGTCCTTGACGAGCGCGGACACGCCGGCAGCCAGCGTGGCATCGCCCGTGAGTTGGGTGGTGATGTCGGCGAGCGAGTTGACGACCTGCAGGCGCGTCAGCCGCCTTGGCGGGCCGGCGGGGTAGCAGCCCGGCGAGGTGACCGCCGCCGCTTCGGTCGCCGTGGTGGCCAGGATCTGGGCGTGCGGATCGACGGGCGCCGGCGCGCTGACCGGCACCGCAACGGCGGCACCGGACGGGGCCGTGCTGGTGCTCGGCGCATCGGCGGCCGTGCTGCTGTCGCCGCCGCCGCTGCATGCCGACGCCAGAGCGGCGACAGCCAGACACAAGAAGAGAGTGCGCATACGAAGGTCGATCAAGAGTTGTTGAACACGCGCCACGAACACGCTCGCGACCCAGACGTCACGCTGTTGTTCTTTGACATCACGGCAAGTTGAAACAGCCCGCTCCAACGGTGTCTTACCCATCGATACAGGATGGACACGTTGCGGCGCATGCGCGGCAAGTTGATCGAGCCCGGCGCGCGCAACCTCCGATCCCGCTGGCGGTCGCAACGCGGGGCTGGGCACCGATGAATCAACACGCCATGGCGGCGCATCTTCGAGTCTTGTTCTTGGCATGCGGGCACCCCTCCAACCGGGCGTTTCTTGATTTGCCCGGAACTAACGCACACATCGGACCATGCCCTCGCATGGCACCAATAGCGTCACTCCGGTAACGGCGAGACAGGTGGCTCTCGGGCTCTCAGCGGGCCGCCCCCGCATTCGCGGGATGGACAGATCGAAGCATCGCTTTCGCAGTGGTGCGCGCGCGTCGAACGCGGCCGGCGAGAATGTGAGGGTCCAAGCCCTCACTGCCATGTTCGCCTTCTTCGAGACCCGCGCCCGCCCGACACTCGCCCCGCCCGGTCCACCACCGCCCGGGCTGGCCGCGTTCTACTGGCACTTCATCCGCCAGACGCGCGGCCTGTACCTCGCGATGTTCGCGACGGGTCTGGGCGTTGCGCTCATCGACACGCTGATCCCGGTGGTCATTGGCAAGCTGGTCACGCTGATGCAATCGACCGATCGCAGCGCGGCGTTCACTGCGGCGACGCCGACGCTGCTCCTGATGGCCGCGGCGATCCTGATCGGCCGCCCCGCCGCGCTGGTCGCCGACAGCCTGGTCCGCAACAATGCGGTCGTGCCCGGCGTCACCAGCCTGATCCGCTGGCAGAGCCACTGGCACGTGGTGCGGCAGAGCTGGCCGTTCTTCCAGAACGACTTCGCCGGCCGCATCGCGAACCGCGTGATGCAGACCAGCAATGCGGTGCGCGAATGCGTCGTCAGCAGCATCCGCGCACTCTGGTACATCGCGATCTACGGCGTCTCGGCCCTGGTGCTGATGAGCGCCGCGGACTGGCGCCTCGCGATCCCGACGCTGCTGTGGTTCTGCGGGTACGTGTTCTTCCTGCGCTACTTCGTACCCCGCATGCGCGACCGTGCGAAGTCCAGCTCCGAACTGCGCTCGATGGTGATGGGCCGCGTGGTCGACAGCTACACCAACATCCTCACCGTGAAGCTCTTCGCCCGCACGCGCGACGAGGACGCCTACGTGCGCGACATCGTCGACGAGCACACCGCCGCGGCCGCCGCGCACATGCGGGTGACGACGCGCTTCATGGCGACCCTCTCGGTGATGAACGCGCTGCTGCTGGTCAGCACCTCGACGATCGGCGTGCTGCTGTGGGCACACGGCGAGGTCAGCGCCGGCATCGTCGCCACCGCGCTGCCACTGGCCTGGCAGATCGCGAACGTCGCCGGCTGGGTGAGCTGGGAAGTGACCGGCATCTTCGAGAACGTCGGCGTGGTGCAGGAGGGCATGGAAACGATCGCCGTGCCGCACACGCTGATCGACCGACCCGGCGCGCGCGAACTCGAGGTGCGGAATTCACCCAACGGCGGCGAAATCCGCTTCGAGCACCTGACCTTCACCTACGGCCGCAGCGACGGCAAGCGCGTGCTCGACGACCTGAACCTGGTGATCCAACCCGGCGAACGCGTCGGCCTGGTCGGCCGCTCCGGCGCCGGCAAATCGACGCTGGTGAACCTGCTGCTGCGCTTTCACGAGGTCGAGCAGGGCAGCATCCGCATCGACGGGCAGGACATCGGCCACGTCACGCAGGAGAGCCTGCGCGCCGCGATCGGCATGGTGACGCAGGACACTTCGTTGCTGCACCGCTCGATCGCCCAGAACATCGGCTACGGCCGGCCGGGCGCGACGCACGACGAGATCGTCGCGGCGGCGCGCAAGGCCCAGGCCGACGAGTTCATCGCCGACCTGAGCGACTGGAAGGAGCGCACGGGATACGACGCGCATGTGGGCGAGCGGGGCGTCAAGCTCAGCGGCGGGCAGCGCCAGCGCATCGCCATCGCGCGCGTGGTGCTGAAGGACGCGCCGATCCTGGTGCTCGACGAGGCCACCTCGGCGCTGGACAGCGAGGTCGAACTCGCGATCCAGGAGCAGTTCCTCGGGCTGATGGAAGGCAAGACCGTGATCGCGATCGCGCACCGGCTGTCGACGATCGCGCGCATGGACCGGCTGATCGTGCTCGAGCAGGGCCGCATCGTCGAGAGCGGCTCGCACGACGAGCTGCTGCGTGCCGATGGCCATTACGCGACGCTGTGGAAGCATCAGTCCGGCGGCTTCCTCCCGGGCGATGCGCCGCCGGCGACACCGGTCGACGCCGAATCCGAAGTGCAAGCCGCGCTGCAGGGCCGAAGCGCCGCGGAAACCAACCATCCGTGAAGGCCTGAGCGATGCTGCGAATCACCGAACTGCGCCTGCCGCTGGACCATGCCGAGAACGCATTGCGGCCGGCCATCGTCGCGCGGCTGGGCATCGCCGACGCGGCGCTGAAGACCTTCGCCGTCTTCAAGCGCAGCTACGACGCGCGCAAGAAATCCGCCATCGTGCTGACCTACACGATCGATTGCGAGCTGGTCGACGAGGCCGCGGTGTTCGACGCGCTGAAGGGCCAGCCGCACATCAGGCCGACACCCGACATGAGTTATCACTTCGCCGGCCACGCGAGCGCGCCGCCGCCTGCGCGCCCGCTCGTGATCGGCTTCGGCCCGTGCGGCATCTTCGCGGCGCTGATCCTCGCGCAGATGGGCTTGCGGCCAATCGTGCTGGAGCGCGGCAAGGAGGTGCGCGAGCGCACCAAGGACACCTGGGGTCTGTGGCGCAAGAACGTGCTGAACCCGGAGTCGAACGTGCAGTTCGGCGAAGGCGGTGCGGGCACGTTTTCGGACGGCAAGCTGTGGAGCCAGATCAGCGACCCGCGTCACCTGACGCGCAAGGTGCTGGCCGAGTTCGTGAAGGCCGGCGCGCCGGAAGAGATCCTGTTCGTCGCGAAGCCGCACATCGGCACGTTCCGGCTCGTCAGCATGGTCGAGAAGATGCGCGCCGACATCGAGGCGCTGGGCGGCGAGATCCGCTTCGAGCAACGCGTCACCGACGTGATGATCGAGGCGGGCGCGATCCGCGGCGTGACCTTGCACGACGGCACGCAACTCGATGCCGACCACGTCGTGCTCGCGCTCGGCCACAGCGCGCGCGACACGTTCGAGATGCTGCATGCGCGCGGTGTGTTCATGGAGCCCAAGCCGTTCTCGGTCGGCTTCCGGATCGAGCACCCGCAGTCGGTGATCGACGCGGCGCGCTTCGGGCCGTCCGCCAGCAACCCGATCCTCGGCGCGGCCGACTACAAGCTCGTGCACCACGCAAAGAACGGGCGTTCGGTCTACAGCTTCTGCATGTGCCCCGGCGGCACGGTGGTCGCCGCCACCTCGGAGATCGGCCGAGTCGTGACCAACGGCATGAGCCAGTACTCGCGCAACGAGCGCAACGCGAACGCCGGCATCGTCGTCGGCATCACGCCGCAGGACTACCGGCAGGACGGCAAGCAAGACGGCCCCGTGAACCCGCTCGACGGCATCGCCTTCCAGCGCTTCTGGGAGTCGCGCGCGTTCGAGCTCGGCGGCGGCACCTACGAAGCGCCGGGCCAGCTCGTCGGCGACTTCGTCAAGGGCCGGCGCTCGACCGAGTTCGGCAGCGTGCTGCCCTCGTACAAGCCGGGCGTGACGCTGACCGATCTCGGCGCGAAGAACAACGCGAGCCTGCCCGACTACGCGATCGCCGCGATCCGCGAAGCGCTGCCTGCGTTCGAGCGCCAGATCAAGGGCTTCAACCGGCCGGACGCGGTGCTGACTGGCGTCGAGACGCGCACCTCGTCACCGCTGCGCATCACGCGCGGCCGCGACTTCCAGAGCCTGAACGTGAGGGGCCTGTACCCGGCCGGTGAAGGCGCGGGCTATGCCGGCGGGATCATGTCGGCCGGCGTCGACGGCATCGAGGTGGCCGAAGCCCTCGGCCGCTCGATGCTTCAGATCACGGACACGCCGCCATGACCTGCGCGACCGCGGCGGTGAGCTTCTTGCCGTAGGGCACGTGCAGGAACTCGTTCGGACCGTGGGCGTTGCTCTTCGGGCCGAGCACGCCGCAGACCATCATCTGCGCGGCCGGGAAGCCCTGCTGCAGCATGCTCATCAAAGGGATCGTGCCGCCCTGGCCGATGTAGCCGCAGGGCGCGCCGTAGTGGGCCTGCGACGCGCTGTTCAGCGCGTCTTCCAGCCAAGGCGAGAGGCTGGGCGCGTTCCAGCCAGTCGCGCCTTGCGCGCCGACACGGCCATCGGCCGCGAACGTGACCTTGGCGTTGTACGGCGCGTTGTCCTCGAGCAGCGTCTTCAACTGCGCCGCCGCGACGTTGCCGTCGATCAGCGGCGGCAGGCGCAGGCTCAGCTTGAACGCGGTGTAGGGGCGCAGCACGTTACCGGCGTTCTTCAACTCGGGGAAGCCGTCGGCACCGGTCACGCTGAGCGTCGGCTTCCAGGTGCGGTTCAGCAGCGCCTGCAGCGGGTCGGTGGTGGTCGGCAGGGTCGCGCCGCCATCGGCGCCGCAGGCCCACGGGAAGCGCTTCCAGACCTCGTTGCCGAGGATCGCCGCGGTCGCGCGCGTCTGCTCGACGCGGTCGGCCGGGATCTCGCAATGGAAGCTCTGCGGCAGCAGCTCGCCGGTCTGGCTGTCCTCCAGACGATCGAGCACCTGGCGCAGGATGCGAAAGCTCGATGGCACGAGCCCGCTCGAATCGCCCGAATGCACGCCCTCGGTCAGGATCTCGACCTTCAGCACGCCGCTGACCATGCCGCGCAGGCTGGTCGTGAGCCACAGCTGGTCGTAGTTGCCGGCGCCGCTGTCCAGGCACACGACGAGGCTCACGTTGCCCAGGCGGGGCTTGAGCACGTCGATGTAGGCCGGCAGGTCGAACGAGCCGCTCTCCTCGCAGCTCTCGATGATGCCGACGCAGCGCGCGCGCGGGATACCCTGCCTGTCGAGCGCCATGATCGCGGTGATCGAAGCATAGACCGCGTAGCCGTCGTCGGCGCCGCCGCGGCCGTAGAGCAGGCCGTCGACGTACTTCGGCGTCCACGGGCCGAGGTCGTTGCGCCAGCCGGTGAACTCCGGTTGCTTGTCGAGGTGGCCGTAGAGGCAGATCGTCGGCGCGCCGGCGTCGTTGCCACCGGTCTTGGTGGCCGGTATCTCGAAGAAGATCACCGGCGTGCGCCCGGGGATGCGCACGACTTCGAGCTTGAGGCCCGCCACCTGTTTGCTCTCGACCCAGCGCGCCGCGTCGGTGATCACGCGTTCGATGTACCCGTTGGCGACCCAGTCGGCATCGAACATCGGGCTCTTCGCGGGGATCGCGATGTAGTTCGTGATCGCCGGAACGATCTCTTCGTCCCAGGTCCGCGCGGCGAACGCGGCGAGGGCGCTGGCTTCGTCCGGTTGAATCGGCAGCTGCGGGTCGCGTGCGTTCATGGCGTGGTCCTTGGGTCGATGCGAGACGGCTCCACAGTGTAGAACCTCACCTCTGACCACACGCGCGACGCGTCCGGGGCCGGGGCTCTGCGCGACCACGCAATATTCGCGACCTGCCGGACGCACCAATCCATCACACGGAGTGAACATCCAATGCCGCGTATCGCCACGACTCTCGCCCTCACGCTCGGTCTCGCGGCGCTCGCCCCCGCATCGCACGCGGCGGACGCCGCCTCGTCGTGGGTCGTGCCAGCCCCGCGCCTGAACAAGACGGCGTACCTCAGCAACCTCACGGACGGCGCCAGCATCGAGACCCCGTTCGTGCTGAAGTTTGGTGTGACCGGCATCGGCATCGCGCCGACCGTGAAGCCGGTCGCTGGCGCCGGCCACCACCACCTGCTCGTGAACCGCGAGCTCCCGATGGACTTTGGCAAGCCGCTGCCGTTCAACGACCAGTACATCCACTTCGGCAAGGGCCAGATGGAGACGGTGCTGACCTTTGCGCCCGGCCAGTACGCGCTGCGGCTCGTGATGGCAGACGAGCGGCACATCCCGAATTTCGTCTACGGCAAGCCGGTCAACATCACGGTGACGAAGAAGAACGACAGCGTCGACCCGAAGAGCCTGGTCGTCAAGGGCGTCGCGATCCTCGAGCCCGCGGCGGGTGCCAGTGTGCGTGCGCCGTTCCGCGTCGCGCTGCATGCCTCGGGGCTGAACGTGTCGAACGCCGCGATCACCGACGCGGGTTTCGGCCACTTCCGCATGCGCATCAAGCCGGACAACGGGCGCGAAGAATCCATCGATCTGACCAACGGCTACACCGAGGTCTGGCTGCGCCCGCCGGCGGGCGGCTACACCGCGCGCGTGGAGTTCATCGACAACGCGGCACCGGACAAGGTACTGTCGACCTCGGAGCCGGTCAGCTTCCGCGTCCAGCGCTGAGCCAGTCCCCCAGCGCGGCGAACACCTCGCGCTGCTCCGGCTCGTTGAAGATCTCGTGGAACAGCGGCGCGAACTCGCGCACGGTCACGGTCGCCTTCGGCGCGGCGCTGGCGAATGCCTTGCTGCCGGCCGGCGAGACGCAGCGGTCGCTGCCCGCATACAACAACAGCGTGGGCACCGACCAGCCCGCCGCGCGCCCGAGCACGAACGCGCCGCCGTCGACCATGAAGCGCACCAGCCTGGGCGTGACGCGGTCATGCACGAGGGGGTCGCTCTCGTAAGCCCGCACCACCGCCGGGTCGCGCGAGATCCATGCGGGCTTCAGCCCGTTGCCGACCGCGAAATTCGGCGCCAGCGGCCCGAGCACGCCGAGCAGCATCTTCTGGAACACGCCCATGCCGATGTCGAGCGCCGGCGACGAGAGCACCAGCGCATCGAGCGAGCGCAGCCGCTCCGCGACGAAGCGCGCTGCGACCAGCCCGCCCATGCTGTGGCCGAGAAGGATCAGCGGGCCCGGATTCTGTGCGCGCACCGCGTCGATGACCATCGCCAGATCGCGCAGCAGATCGTCCGGCTGCGCGAGCGCGCCACGCGCGCCCTCGCTCGCGCCGTGGCCGCGCTGGTCGTAGCCGATCGCGTTCCAGCCCCATTCGTTGAATTGGGCCGCCACGTGCGCGTAGCGACCGATGTGCTCGCCCAGGCCATGCACCATCAGCACGCTGCCGCGCGCATCGGTGCTCGGCCATTCGCGCACTCGAAGTTCGAGGCCGTCGGCCGTGGTGAGTGTCGGTTTCATCGCGCGCAGTGTAGGCATACTCCTCGCAACTTCGGAGATGGCCATGAGTAACGACTTCTTCCAGCTGAGCATCGACAACGGCATCGGCCACCTGCAGCTCAACCGCCCGGAGCGGCTGAACACGATGGCGCCCCCGTTCTTCCCCGCCTTGCGTGACGCGGTGCGCGGCCTGAACGACTCGGGCGAGGCGCGCGCGCTCGTGATCTCGTCGACCGGCAAGCACTTCTGCGCCGGCATGGCGCTCGACGTGTTCGGCGGCGACGACGCGCTGCTGGTCACGCGCACTGCCCGCGCGCGCCTGAACTTCCAGGAGACGCTGCGCAAGCTGATCGATTGCTTCAGCGCGATCGACGAGGCGCGCCTGCCGGTGATCTGCGCGATCCAGGGCGGCTGCATCGGCGGCGCGCTCGACCTCGCCACGGCCTGCGACATCCGCGTCTGCAGCGCCGACGCGTTCTTCACCGTGCAGGAGATTCACATCGGCATGATGGCCGACCTCGGCGTGCTGCAGCGGCTGATGAAGATCGTGCCCCAAGGCATGGCCCGCGAGATGGCGTACACCGGTGAGCGCGTCAGCGCCGAGCGCGCGCTGCAGATCGGCCTCGTCAACGCCGTGCTTCCGGATGCCGGCGCCACGCTCGACCACGCGATGACGCTCGCGCGCAGCATCGCCGCCAAATCACCGCTGGCGATCGCCGGGAGCAAGCTCGCGCTGAACCACGCGCGCGATCACGGCACCGCCGCGAGCCTGCAGCAGATGACGCTGCTGCAGAGCGCGATCTTCGATACCGACGAGATGGCGCTGGCCATCAGCGCGTGGAAGGCCAAGTCGGCCGCTGCGTTCGACCCGCTCGCGGCGGTTTCGAAGGTCTGACGCGGCAGGGCCCATACTTGCCTTTTCTCTGTCGCAAAGGACGCCATGGCGGCCACCCAGACTTTTCGGCACCTGGACTACGAGCTCGTGTGCTCGGCCAAGGCCATCGACAGCGGCCGCTTCGCGCCCGTGCTGATCGTCTCGAAGCAGGTCTGGCCGACGCGCCCGCGCGAGATCGCGGTGCAGCGCGGCGAGCACATGACGGAGCAGACCGCGATCGATGCCGCGCACGCGCAAGGCATCGAGTGGGTGACGAACTACGGTTAGGGCTTCTTCGCCGGTGGTTCCGGCGGCTTCTGATCGCCGATCACGCCCTTCAACGGGCAGACCGCGAACGCGGGGCACTTCTTGCAACCGACGGCGATGGCTACGGGGCAAAGCACCATGATGGGCTCCTGACGTGGAGGGTCGAGCCTACGTCGCTTCACGGCGTGCGTACAGGCCGGCAACCCTCCCTCAGGCCTCGGGCTTATACGCCACCATGTCGATCTCGACCTTGGCGTCGACCATCAAACGTGCCTCGGTCGTCGAGCGCGCCGGCTTGCCGTTCTTGAAGTAGCTCACGTAGATGCGGTTGAACGCGCCGAAGTCGCGCGCATCCTGCAGCCACACGGTGCTCTTGCAGACGTCGTCGAAGGTCGCGCCGGCGAGCGCGAGCACGGCGGCGAGGTTCTCCATCACCTGGCGCGTCTGCGCCTCGATGCCGCCGACGACGATCTCGCCGTTCGCATCGGCCGGCACTTGGCCGGAGACGTAGACGAAATCACCCGCACGCACGGCGGGCGAGAACGGCCGCAACTGGCGGTCCGATGCGAGGGGCGGGTTGCCCAGGTATTCCAACGGCATGACACCTCCTCTGGAGGCCACGGGAGTGGCGATGTGTTGAAATATATTTTCAATCTTCAGGATCATTGTCCCGGGTTTCCCCCGAAACTGCCACATCACGGCTGGTTTAGTCTCCGCAACTGAAATTTAACTTCACCGGGAGTCGTCCATGACCCGAGGGATTCGCATGCAACGCCGGACCGCCGTCTCATCCCTGCTGGCCCTCGGTGCCGCAGCCGCCGGGTTCCCGGCGGGCGCACAGCCCGGCAAGTCGGCCCTCAACCTCGCGATGGTCGCCGAGCCGCCCACGCTCGACATCCAGTCGACGCCGGCCGACCTGGTCTGCATCATCATGCAGCACGTCTACGAGCCGCTCTACACCTTCGACGCGAAGGCGTCGCTGGTGCCGATGCTGGCCGAAGCCATGCCCACGATCTCGGCCGACGGCAAGGTCTACGGCATCACGCTGCGCAAGGGCGTGATGCTGCACAGCGGGCGCGAACTCAACGCCGGCGACGTGGTGGCCAGCCTGAAGCGCTGGATGGAGGTGTCGCCACGTGGCAAGTCGGTGTCGGCGCAGGTCGCCGATCTTTCTGCCAAGGGCCCGCTGGCCGTCGAGATCAGACTGAAGAATGCTTACGCGCCGCTGCTGTCGCAGCTGGCCATGGCCTCGGGCATGGCCGCCATCATGGCCAAGGAAACGCTGGCCCAGCCGCTGCGCGAATTCGTCGGCACCGGCCCGTACAAGTTCAAGGAGCGCAAGCCCGACCAGTACGTGCTGCTCACCCGCTTCGACGCCTACTCGGCGCGCAAGGAAGCGGCCAACGGCTACGGCGGCAAGCGCGTGGCCACGGTGGAAGAGCTGCGCTTCGTGCCGGTGCCCAACGCCAATACGCGCGTCGAGGGCGCACTGGCCGGCCAATTCCATTACGCCGATCTGCTGCCGATCGAGGCCCTCGGGCGCCTCGAGAAAGCCAGCGGCAAGGTGGTGCCGATCATGACGCCATCGTTCGGCTTCCCCTATCTCGTGTTCAACACGAAGGAAGGCGCGATGGCGCAGCAGCCATGGCGCAAGGCGGTGCAGACCGCGCTCGGCGAAGGCGAGATGCTCGCCGCCGGATTCGGCGACACGCGCTTCTTCATCGTCGAGGGCAACCACTTCCCGAAGGGCACGCCGTTCTATTCCGACGCCGGCACCGCGGCCTACAACCAGCGCGACGCCAAGAAGTCGAAGAGCGAAGCCGAACAGGCCGGCTACAAGGGCGAGGCGGTGCGCATCCTGACCAGCCGGCAGTACGACTTCCACTACAACATGGCGCTGATCATGGCCGAGCAGCTCAAGCGCGCCGGTTTCAAGGCCGAGCTGAACGTCGTCGAGTGGGCGACGCTGCTGCAGCGCCGTGCCGACCCGAAGCTGTGGGACATCTACATCACTCACTCGGGCTTGTTCCCGGAGCCGATGCTGTCGCCGCCGCAACTCGGCGATGGCGCACCGGGCTGGTGGAGTTCGCCGGCCAAGACCGCGGCACTGGCTGCCCTCAACCAGGAGCCCAACCCGGCCAAGCGCGGCCCGCTGTGGGCCAAGGTGCAGCAGGTGGTGTACGACGAGGTGCCCTACATCCAGGTCGGCAAGTTCGCCAGCCTGTCGGCGCGCTCGCCGGCGCTGCAGGGCTACACGCCCTACACGTACCCCTTCTTCTGGAACACCAGCCTGAAGAGCTGACCCAGCATGCCCGGGCGCATGGCGCGTTACCTGCTCACCCGACTGGGCGGCGTGCTCGTGGTCATGGCCATCGTGGCCGTACTCGTGTTCGTGCTCACGCGCGCCGCGCCCGGCGATCCGATCGCCGTGCTGCTCGGCGACCAGGCCACCGCCGAAGACATCGCGCGCGTGCAGAAGGTCTACGGCCTCGACCGGCCGCTGCCGGTGCAGTTCGGCCTGTGGCTGCGCGAGCTGGCGCACGGCAACCTCGGTGAATCGATCTTCCTGCAGCGGCCGGTGACGCAGGCGCTGTGGGAACGCGCCGAGCCCACTGCGCTGCTGTCGCTGATGGCGATCGCCATCGCCGCACTGATCGGTGTGCCCTGCGGCATCGTCTCGGCGGTGTATCGCGGCCAGGCCATCGACCAGGCCTTCACCGGCTTCGCGATGCTCGGCGCCAGCGTGCCCAGCTTCTGGTTCGGCCTGGTGCTGATGCAGATCTTCGCCGTGTCGCTGGGCTGGTTCCCGGTCTCGGGTTACGGTGAACCGGGCGCGTCGCTGGCCGCGCGCATCCACTGCCTCGTGCTGCCGGCCACCGTGCTGGGGGTGCTGAACTCGGCGCTGATCATCCGCTTCACCCGCGCCTCGATGCTCGACGTGCTCGGCGAAGACTACGTGCGCACGGCCCGCGCCAAGGGACTCCCCGAATCCGGCGTCGTGCTCAAGCACGCGCTGCGCAACGCGCTGGTGCCGATCGTCACGGTGCTCGGCCTCACGGTGGCGCTGATGATCGGCGGCGCGGTCGTGACCGAAACCGTCTTCGGCCTGCCCGGCGTCGGCAACCTGGTCGTGAGCGCGGTGATCCGGCGCGACTACCCGGTGATCCAGGGCGCGCTGCTGGTGGTGGCGGTGATCTACGTGCTCATCAACTTCGCGATCGACCTGCTCTACACCGTGGTCGATCCGCGCGTGAAGGTCTGACGCCGATGCGCCTGCCGCCGCTGCCGCTCGTGCTGCGAAAGCTGTTCCGCCGCCGCATCGTGCTCGCTGCCGCGATCGCACTCGCCGTCGTGGTGGTGGTGTCGCTGTTCGCCGGGCCGTTGAGCGGCTTCGATCCGACCGAAACCGCCGTCAGCCAGCGCCTGCACCAGCCTTCGGCCGAGCACCTGCTGGGCACCGACGAGCTTGGCCGCGACCTGTTCTCGCGCATCGCTTTCGGCGGCCGTTTCTCGCTGACGATCGCGCTGCTCACCGCCGTCGGCTCGGTCCTCGCCGGCACGCTGCTCGGTCTGGTGGCGGGCTATTTTCGCCGCCTCGACGCCCCGGTGATGCGGGTGGTCGACGCGATGATGTCCTTCCCCGACATCCTGCTCGCGATCGCGCTGGTGGGCATCCTCGGGCCCTCGATGCTGAACGTCGTGCTGGCGCTGGTGCTGGTCTACACGCCGCGCGTCGCACGCGTGGTGCGCGCCTCGACGCTGGTGGTGCGCGAGCTGCTGTTCGTCGAGGCCGCGCGCGCGGTCGGTGTGTCGACGGTGCGCATCCTGTGGCGCCACGTGCTGCCCAACCTGATGTCGCCGATCCTCGTGCAGGCCTCGTTCATCTTCGCCTACGCGATCCTGGCTGAGGCCGCGCTGTCCTTCCTGGGCGTCGGCGTGCCGCCAGAGATCCCGACCTGGGGCACGATGGTCGCCGGCAGCCAGCAGTACGCACACCAGGCGCTGTGGATCGTGCTGTTCCCGGGGCTGGCGATCATCCTCACCGCGCTCTCGTTGCAACTGCTGGGCGACGGCATCCGCGACCTGCTCGATCCGCGCTTGCGCAAGTCGATGTGAACCGCCTCGAAGTCCACCACCTCAGCACGTCCTTCGCCACCGACGAAGGCCGGGTCGATGCCGTCGCCGATGTCAGCTTCGCGATCCGCGCCGGCCAGACCACGGCCCTCGTCGGCGAATCGGGCTCGGGCAAGTCGGTCACCAGCCTGACGCTGATGCGCCTGCTGCCGCGCACCGCAGCGACGCGCGTCAGTGGCGAAGCCTGGTTCGTCGATCGTGCCGGTGCCCGGCTCGACCTGCTCGCGCTGCCCGAGTCGCGCATGCGCGCGCTGCGCGGCAACCAGGTGGCGATGATCTTCCAGGAGCCGATGACCAGCCTGAACCCGGTGTTCAGCATCGGCGAGCAGATCGCCGAATCGCTGCGGCTGCACAAGCGCCTCGACCGTGCCGCAGCGCGCGCGCAGGCCCTGCGCATGCTCGAGCTGGTGGAGATGCCGGCCGCCGCGCAGCGCCTGGGCGAGTACCCGCACCAGCTCTCCGGCGGCATGCGCCAGCGGGTGATGATCGCGCTGGCGATGGCCTGCGACCCGACGCTGCTGATCGCCGACGAACCGACCACCGCGCTCGACGTGACGATCCAGGCGCAGATCCTCGCGCTGATGCGCCGCCTGCAGGCCGAGACCGGCATGAGCATCCTGTTCATCACGCACAACCTCGGCGTCGTCGCGCACCATGCCGACGACGTGGTGGTGATGTACGCCGGCCGCGTCGTCGAACGCGCCCCCGTGCGGCCGCTCTTCGCCACGCCGGCGCACCCCTACACGCAGGGCCTGCTCGCGTGCCTGCCGGGCAACGCGCACGCGCCCGGGCAGCCGAAGCCGAAGCGCCTGTTCGCGATCCGCGGCCAGGTCTCGAGCCCGCTCAGCAAACCGCCCGGCTGCGCCTTCGAGCCGCGCTGCGACCAGGCGCAGGCCGCGTGCGCGCAGGCCATGCCGGCACTGGTCGACACCGTCGAGGGGCGCCAGGCGCGCTGCGTGCTCGTGCCAGGCCGCGACGTGGAGGCCCCCCTGGAATGAAACCGCATCGGTTCAGTTGGATGGCTCCATGCGGCCCGTTGCAGTCGTTCGTGAACGTCCGCTCGCTTGCGGCTTCGGTGCATCGCGGCAGGTGCTACCCGTCGGGGGCTCATGCGGAGGCGGTCGCCGCTGCG
>JBDTVC010000017.1:0-37585 GCA_040007475.1 Burkholderiales bacterium | reverse complement strand
CACCGACCGCCGAAGCGAAGCGCCGGAACCTGCCCGCACGTGCCTTTGCTCTCGCAAACCGTCGCATGCATGACGGCCGTTCAAGGACCGCAACGGGCCGACAGCCGTCACCCGCCCAGCCCTCGGGCTTCGTGCGTGGCGGGTCGCGCGCAGCGAGCTGGAGCAACTGACATGCAGTGGCCGCTCGTCCTCGCCGGCCTGGCGTTGGGTGCCGCGGCGACACCGCATTGCGCCGTGATGTGCGGCGCGCCATGTGCGGCGCTGACGCAAGGGTGCGCGCGATCGGCGACCGGCTTTCATGCCGGCCGATTGCTCGGCTATGCGGCGGCCGGCGCGGTCGCGGCCAGCAGCGTGGCCGCGCTCGGTGCGTGGAGTCAGGCGTCGCCGGCCCTGCGCCCGCTGTGGACCATGTTGCACCTGGCGTTCCTCGCGCTCGGCGTGTGGTGGCTCGTCGCCGGGCGCCAGCCGGCCTGGATGTCGCGCAGCGGTGCGGTGCCGGTTCGCGTCGTCGGGCGTCGCTCGCGCACACTGCGCGCGAGCCTGGCCGGGCTGGCGTGGGTCGCATGGCCGTGTGCGGCGCTGCAGGGTGCGTTGCTGCTGGCGGCACTCGCCGACAGCGCGCCGGGCGGTGCGCTCGTGATGGCCGCGTTCGCCGCCGGGTCGATGCCGGGCCTGGCCGCGGCACCGTGGGCCTGGGCGCGCTGGCAGGCGCGGCGTGGCAGTGCCGTGGCACCGGCACAGGTCGCGGCACTGGGCTTTCGCATCGCCGGTGCCGGTCTGGTCGCGGCGTCCGGCTGGGCGCTGACGCACGAGATCTGGCAACGGTTCGCCGCCTGGTGCGGGTTCTGAGATAGGCGTTCAGGAGGCCTGCGCTGCGCGGGCGGCCTTGCGCAACTGCACGGCCTGCGGCAGCAACGGGCGGCTGCCGCCGTCCATGCTAAACACCGCCATCGAGGCGCGCAGCTCGTCGGCGCGCGCGCGAAGGGCGGTCGCGCTGGCCGAGAGTTGCTCCACCATCGCTGCGTTCTGCTGGGTGATGCTGTCCAGGTGCGCGACGGCCTGGCTCGACTGCGAAATGCCCAGCTGCTGTTCGTCCGACGCACGCTGGATGTCGTGCATGCACTCGGTCACGCGGCGCACGCTCGTCAGGCTGTCGGCCATCAGCTCGGACGCGCAGCCCGCCTGCTCGACGCCTGCGCCGACGGTCGACGCCGATTCCTCGATCAGCCGCTTGATCTGGCGGGCCGCCTCGGTGGTTCGGTTCGCGAGAGCGCGCACCTCGCCGGCCACCACCGCGAATCCTCGCCCCTGCTCGCCGGCGCGCGCGGCCTCGACCGCGGCGTTGAGCGCGAGGATGTTGGTCTGGAACGAGATCGTGTCGATCACCTGCGTGATGTCGGCGATGCGCTGCGACGAGTCGTCGATCGACCGCATCGTGGCGCGCACGTGCTCGACGGCCTCGGCGCCACGGCCCGACAGCGCGGCCGTCTCGTCGGCCAGCGTGGCGGCGGAGCGCGCCGACGCCGTGTTGTGGCCGACCGTTGTCGCCAACTGCTCCATCGCCGTGGCGGTCTCCTGTACGCTGGCCGCCTGCGATTCGGTGCGCACCGACATGTCGTGGTTGCCCGCCGCGATCTCGCCCAGCGCGTGGGTCATTTGCTCGACCTCGGCGCGTGCGTCGCCGATCGTGGCCTGCAGGTTGGCACTCATCTGGTTGAGCGCCTGCGCGACGCGCCCCATGGTGTCGGCGCGCTCGCCGCTCATGCGCTGGGTCAGGTCGCCGGCGGCGATGCGCTCGGCGAACGACAGGATCCGCGCCAGCGGGCGCTCGACGCCGCGGCGCAGCGCGAGCGCAGTGGCAAGCGCCAGCCCGAGTGCGAGCATGAGCCCGAGGTTCATCGGCCCGCCCCAGCGCCCCAGCGCCCAGGCCGCGCCGCCGAGCAGCAGCGGCGCGAATGTGAGTCGGCCCTCGCCCACGCGGCGCGTGGCGCGCTGCAGGCTGCCGATCGGCCCGATGCGCTCGACGCGGCCCTCGGTCAGCCGCAGGCGCAGCGGTGCGCCCTGGCGTTCCTGCGCGCACAGTGCCGCGTAGAGCTGCGCGGCCGCCTCGATGTCGGCGGGCTGCACCGTCGTGCGCACCGACATGTAGCCCACGCAGGAGGCGCCGTCCATCATCGGCGTGACGTTGGCCTGAACCCAGTAATGGTCACCGTTCTTGCGGCGGTTCTTGACGATGCCCGACCAGGGCTGTCCGCGCCCAAGGGTGTGCCACAGGTCGCGAAACGCCTCCTCGGGCATGTCCGGGTGTCGGATCAGGTTGTGTGGTTGCCCGAGCAACTCGTGGCGGTCGTAGCCGCTGACCCCGATGAACGACGCATTGCAATGCAGGATGCGGCCTTGCGGGTCGGTCGTCGAGACGAGCCATGTACCGGGCTCGAGGACGTATTCGCGTCGGGTGACGGGGTCGTTGTGGCGCATGCGGGCTCCGGCTCCATCGGCGGAGCTGCCGCTTTTTCGGCCGCGAGAGCGGCGACCTGAGCCACGCGTGCCTGAACCTTGACGGCGATCAAGTCGCCGTGCGTTCAGCGCGGCGCGGCGCCCAGGCCGATCGGCGCCGGCACGAGGCTGACGATGCGGGTGAACAGCGCGCGGTAGTCGGCGTCCGGCTCGTGGCCGGTGAGCGGATCGCGGTTGGCCATGAAGGCCTCGTCGAGGTCGGCCCAATCCTGCTCGGTCAACACACGCTCCGCGAGCGGCAGGATCTCGCGCTCCTCGATCCCCATGTGGGCGAGGTAGAAATCGACGTAGCGCTGCGCGGCCTGCTCGAACGCCGCACGGCGCGCATCGCCGAGCATCTCGAAGCCGAGCAGCGCGTGCTCGAGTTCACGGATCATGTGCTCGCCTCGGGCGTGATCCTGGTCGAGCCGGTCGAGGATGTCGCGTACCAGCGGCGTGCGCGCGCGCAGTTTCGGGAACAGCAGCTCCGACTCCTTGCGGTGGTGGCGCTGCTCCGGGAACTCGTCGACATAGAACAGCATGGCGCGCAGCGCCGCGCAGTCGGGTTGGGTGCCGTCGCGGCGGTGCTGCTCGAGAAGCAGCAGGATGGAGCGCAGCATGGCGGCCAGGGCCATGTGCTCCTCGCGGATGATGCGGATGGCGGCGTGTGACATGCGTCGATCTCCTTTGGTTGGCCCCTTTGGGGTGTCGTCGCCTTGGGGCGGCCCGGCGGCGACTCAGTTGAGTGCGTTCAGAAGCACGGCCTGGATCACCAGGCAGCGGTTGTCGTCGCCGGCGGTGTCGCCGTCGAGCTGCTCGGCCAGCTTCGCGATCGGGTGCCGTGGCGACGCGATCGACTCGAACACCGGCACGCCGGCGTGCGTGCCGATGCTGCGCACCAGCCCGGGCGCCATGCCGATGCAGTCCACCGCGTCGTACAGCCGGCCGAGCACGCGGGCCGTGTGGCTCACCTCGTCCGGTGAACTGCGCTCCGACAGGCTGGGGCGCAGGTGCGCGACCTGCGCGCCCAGCGCCGAGGCGGCACGCTGGAACAGCGCGGCGCCACCATCGTCGGTGGTGTCGCACATCAGGCCGAGGTTCTTGCCGCGCAGGCCGCGGTGGGGGGTTCCGGCACGCAGGGCCTGCTGCAACTCGCGTGCGTGGGCAAGCAAGGCGGCGGTGTCCTGCGGGGACATGCTGGCGAAGTCGTTCACGCTGCGATGCTTCAGGTTCAGGACCATGGTGGGCGGTTCATGCCGGCGGTGGCGCGGCATTCCCTGGGGGTTGAGCGAAGCCTAGCGGCGCATCGTCACGGCACCTTGACGGGCATCAAGCCGGCGCGCGACGACACGTGCCGGACATGGTCTGTTCACACAGCGTTACGGAGCGATGCGCGCCGTTGGCCGCCCGTTGTTCCAGGCTTCCTAGCATTCACTTCATCGAATCGCCAATCGCCTTCAGGAGCCGAATCATGCTGAGCCAAGCCGCCACGACCGCCACCATCCGCCCGGTCCTCCCGCTCGTCGCTGCCGTGGCCCCGCGGGACGACGCCGCTGCCAACCAGCGCGCCAGCCAGAGCATCGCCGACACGCTCAAGCTGCTCAGCAGCACGCTCGCGCCGCAACGTCACCTCGTGCACGCCGGCGAAGTTCTGTACCAGGCCGGCGAGCGCTTCGGCAACCTCTACATCCTGAACTCGGGCTTCTTCAAGATCGTCACGATGTCGCCCGACGGGCGCGAGCAGGTCGTCGGCCTTAAGTTCCGCGGCGACTGGCTCGGCTTCGACGGCATCGCCGGCGGCAGCTACTCGTGCGACGCGGTCGCGATGGACACCGGCGAGGTCTGGGTCATCCGCTACGAGTCGCTGCTCGCGGCCTGCGCCGGCAACCGCGAACTGCTGACCGTGCTGCACGAGGCGATGAGCCGCGAGATCGCCCGGGATCGTGACTCGCTGATGTCGGTGTGCACGCTGCCGGCCGACGCGCGCGTCGCCGAGTTCCTGCGCTACTGGGCCGAGTCGCTCGCCAAGCGCGGCCTGCGCACCGACCAGATCGCGCTGCGCATGACCCGCGCCGAGATCGGCAACTACCTGGGCATGACGCTCGAGACCGTGAGCCGCGCGTTGTCGCGCCTGGCCCGTGACAAGGTCATCGGCTTCGCGTCGAAGGGTCGGCGCGACGTGCACATCCCGAGCGTGGACGCGCTGTCGGAGTTCGTGCAGCGCTGCCTGGCGCCGGTGGTTTCGCCGGTGGTCGCACCCGTGCCGACGCTGCAGTGATCAGGCGTTGACGACCCGGGCGATCGCCTGGGCCAGTTCGCTGCGCGAGCAGGGCTTGCGCAGCAGTTCCCAGGTCGGCGGCGAGTCGCGGTCGGCGTCGAGCAATTCGGCCGAGAAGCCCGACATCAGCAGCACGCCCAAGTCCGGCCGTCGCTCCTGCGCCAGCGCCGCGAGCCGCGTGCCTCGCATGCCCGCGCCGAGTGCGATGTCGCTGAGCAGCAGATCGAACTCCGCGTCCGAGTCGAGCGCGAGCAGCGCCTGCTCACCGCTGACGCAGCTCGTCACGCGGCACCGCAGCGTCTCGAGAAAGGTCTGCATCACCGCGCGCACGTCCGCGTCGTCTTCCACCAGCAGCACACGCAGGCCGGCGGCGATGGTCTCGTCGACATCGGCGTCGTCGGGTGCCTGCGTGGCCTCGTCCAAGCTCGGGATGAAGAGCGTCACCGTCGTCCCGACGCCGAGCGTGCTGTCGATCGAGATGCCACCGCGCGACTGCTTGACGAAGCCGTAGACGGTGCTGAGCCCCAGGCCCGTGCCGCGCCCGATCTCCTTGGTCGTGAAGAACGGCTCGAATGCGTGCTCCTTCACCTTGTCGGGCATGCCGGCGCCGCTGTCGGTGATCGAGATCGCCACGAACGACGATCCGGTCGCGGCGGCGTGGTCCGGCCCCCCGTGCACATCGTCGGGCAACGCGGCGCGCGGCTCCGCGCGAAAGCGCAGGCTGCCACCACCGGGCATTGCATCGCGGGCGTTGATCGCGATGTTGAGCAGCGCGGATTCGAGCTGGCCGGCATCCGCCAGGCAAGGCGGGCAGGGCGGCGCGTCGACCTCGATGCGGATGTGCTGGTCCAGCGTGCGCCGCAGCATGTCGGCCAGCGAATCGAGCAGCGCGTTCACGTCGACCGCGCTGGGTTGCAGCACTTGGCGGCGCGAGAACGCGAGCAGCTTGCCGGTGAGTTCGGCGCCACGCCGGCTCGCGCGCGCGGCCGCGGCGACGAGCTGCTGCGCGTAGCCCTCGCCGGCGAGCGCGGGCAGCTCCTCGAGCACCTGCAGGTTGCCCTGGATCACGGTCAGCAGGTTGTTGAAGTCGTGCGCGATGCCGCCGGTGAGCTGGCCCACGCTCTCCAGCCGCTGGGAGTGGTTCAGCGCCTCCTCGGTCTGGGCGCGCTGTAGGCTGGTGGTCAGCAGATTGGACAGCGACTCGAGAAAGTGCAGCTCGTCGTCGCCGAAGCGCCGCGGTTCGCGCGAGCGCACCGCCAACGCGCCGATCAGGCGACCGCGGTCGGACAGGGGCACCGCCATGCCGCTGATCAGGCCGGTCTCGATGAAGGCGGGAGGCACCGCGAAGCGTTGTTCCTCGCGGTAATCGGGGACGACGACCGGCCGGCCGTGCGAGAGCACGAAACCGGCCGGCGTGTCGGGCCGGTTGGCCACGCGCGTGCCGATCACTTCGCCCGCGAGCAGGCCGACACCGCTGACCAGCCGGCAGGTCTGCCCGTCGCCATCGACCAGCCAGACGATCGCGACCTCGACCTGCAGCGCGTCGGCCGCGATCGCAGGCACGTGTGCCAACACCACCTGCGGGTCGCGTGCGTCGACGGCCAACCGGCCGAGTTGCGCGAGGTGCTCGCTGTAGCGGGCGCGCTGCAGCGCCTGCTTGACGCGCGGGTAGGTGCCGATGTCGCGGATCGCCGCGACCACCAGCGGCTGGCCCTCGCCGTGCAGCGGGCTCAGCGCGATCTCGACCATGACCTCGCTGCCGTCCTTGCGCCGGGCCACGAGCTCCATCTGCATGCCCATTGGCCGGGGCTTCGGGTTGTGTCCGTACGATTCGCGGTAGGCCGCATGGCGCGGCCGGATCGCGTCCGGCACGAGCGCGTCGACGTTCACGCCGATCAGCTCGTCGCCGACATAGCCGAGCAGTGTCGTGGCCGACGGGTTGGCCAGCACGATGGTGCCCTGCGCGTTGGCGACCAGCAGCGAATCGGGATACGCCGTGAACAGCGCCCGGAAGACCCGGTCAGCGTCGACCATCACGTCAGCCCGGTGTGACCGGCGCGACCAGGATGTAGCCCGCGCCGCGCACCGACTTGATGATCTGCGGATCGTCCGGATCGGTCTCGAGCTTCTTGCGCAGCCGGCCGACCTGCACGTCGATCGTGCGGTCGAACGGCGCACCGTCGCGCCCGCGCGTCTGCTCCAGCAGGAAGTCGCGTGACAGCACGCGGCCCGGGTGGCGTGCGAACGCGCTCAGCAGGTCGAACTCGCCGGTGGTCAGGGCCGTGTCGCGCCCATCCGGCGCGGTCAGGCGGCGCGCTGCGGTGTCGAGCTCCCACGCCGCGAAGCGCAGCTTCTCGCGACGCGCATCGGCCGCCGGTGCGGCCTCTGCCGGCGCGATGCGGCGCAGCACCGCCTTCACACGCGCCAGCAACTCGCGCAGGTCGAAGGGCTTGGTGACGTAGTCGTCCGCGCCGACCTCCAGGCCCACGACCTTGTCGACTGCGTCGCCGCGGCCGGTCACGATCACGAGCCCGCAGCGCCAGTGCTCGCGCAACTGGCGGGCGATCGTGAAACCGTCCTCGCCGGGCAGGCCGAGGTCGAGCAACACGAGCGCCGGCGCATCCGCCGCCATCGTGGTCATCAGCGCGCGGCCGCTGTGCAACTGCGTGACGCGGTAGCCGTGGCCCTGCAGGTAGTTGCCCAGCAACGAGGTGATATCTGGCTCGTCGTCGACGATGGCGATGTGGGTAGCGACAGTCACGCACCGAGCCTATCAGTTTTGCGTGGCGCCCCCGCGCAGTAGCAACACTGGCGTGTGGGCGCTGCGCACGATGCTTTCCGCATCGCTGCCCATGAACAGCCGCCCGACGCCGCGGCGTCCGTGCGTGCCGAGCACGATCAGATCGGCCGGCCAGGCCGCAGCTTCGGCGACGACGAGGTCGCTGACGCGGCCGGCGAAGCTGTCCTTCAGCACCGTGTCGACCTGCAGCCCGGCGGCGCGCACCGTGGCCGCGGCACCCGCGAGGACTGCGGCGCCGCCCTCGCGCAGCAGGTTCAGCACGTCGCCGGTGAAGGTGAGGCCCTCGCTCGCGCCGAGTGCGAACGAGAGCTCGTCGACGACGTGCAGCAGCCGCAGCTGCGCACCGGTGAGCTTCGCGAGCTTGACGGCCTCGGCCAGGCCGCGCGCCGCGGTGTCGCTGCCATCGATCGGGACGAGGATTCGCTGGTACATGGTCGTTGCTCCTGGATTGACCCGGTTGCCATCGAGTCTGGCTTCGCCAGTGTGCGCCACTCTTGATCGTGCGCAAGGAAAAGCACCCGCAAACCGGCCATGCTGGGGCGTCACGACGAGCCGCGCTCGCCCCCTTCGAGGAGTCGCCATGGCCAAGGTCCTGATCCTCCACTACTCGCGCACCGGCACGGTCCGCCAGGCTGCGCTGCAACTGCAGCAGATCAGCGGCTGGGCGATGGGCGAGGTGCGCGACCCGACGCCGCGCGTCGGCTTCCTCGGCGATCTGCGCTGCGTGATCGACTCGGTGCTCGGGCGCTCTGCGCCTTACGTGTACGACGGGCCGCCGCCCGAGAGCTTCGACCGCTGGGTCGTGCTCGCGCCGATCTGGGTCGACGGCCTGGCGTCACCGATGCGGGCGCTGATGCGCGACATCGCGCACCACGGCCGCCCGGTGTCGCTGGTGTGCGTGATGGCGCGCACCGGCGCGTTCCGCGCGGCCGACGAGGTCACGACGATCGACGGCAGCGAGCCGCACCCGGTGCTGGCGCTGAAGCAGTCGGATGTGCTCGACGGCCACTGCCGTGCCGAGCTCAGCACGCTGGTGGACACCGTCAACGCGCTCGGCACCGGGCCGGTCATCGCGACACCGGTCGACTTTTCGCCCCGGCCCGCCTGAACGCGCGGGGGATTTGTCTCACGTCAAGAACCTGGCCGCCCCGGTCCCGCACACTCGGTGCATGGCCGCCTTCGACACCCAGCACGTTCTCTCGGTTCACCACTGGAACGACACCCTCTTCAGCTTCACCACCACGCGTGGCCCCAGCTTGCGCTTCACGAGCGGCGAGTTCGTGATGATCGGCCTGGAGGTCGCCGGCAAGCCGTTGCTGCGCGCGTACAGCATTGCGAGCCCGCACTATGCCGAGCACCTCGAGTTCTTCAGCATCAAGGTGCCCGACGGTGCACTGACTTCGCGGCTGCAGCATCTGCGCGTGGGTGATCCGGTGCTCGTGGGCTGCAAACCGACCGGCACGCTGGTGGTGTCCGATCTGCTGCCCGGCCGGCATCTCTACCTGTTCGCCACCGGCACCGGCCTGGCGCCCTTCATGAGCATCATCCGCGACCCGGATGTCTACGAGCGCTTCGGCAAGGTCGTGCTCGTGCACGGCGTTCGCGAGGCCAGCGAGCTGGCCTATGCCGACCTGATCGAGCGTGAATTGCCGCACGACGAGTTCCTCGGCGAGGCGATCTCGCGCAAGCTGATCTACCTGCCGACCGTGACCCGCGAGGCGTTCAAGAACCAGGGGCGCCTGCCCGAACTGATCGAGAGCGGTGCCCTCACGCAAAAGGCGCGGCTCGCGCCGCTCGACCCCGCGCTCGACCGTGCCATGATCTGCGGCAGCCCCGCGATGCTGCGCGACACGCGCGCTGCGCTCGACAAGCTGGGCTTCGCGATCTCACCCGGACTCGGGGAGCCCGGCGCTTACGTGATCGAGCGCGCCTTCGTCGAGCGCTGAGTCCCTGGTGTGCACGAGCCGCGCCAGCGCGGCCGGGTCGAGCACGGTGATGTTGCGCCGCTTGACGAGGAGCACGCCGTCGTCCTGCAGCTTCGAGAAGCAGCGGCTCACGGTCTCGAGCGTGAGGCCGAGGTAGGTTCCGATCTCCTCGCGTGTCATGCGCAGCACCAGCGACGATGCCGAGAAGCCGCGCGTTTGCAGGCGCTGCGTCAGGTCGAGCACGAAGGCCGCGAGCCGTTCCTCGGCACGGCGGCCGCCGAGCAGTTGCATCACGAAGTGGTCGTTGACGATCTGCCGGCTCATCACCTTGTGGAACTGGCGCTGCAGGTCGCCGAACTCACGGCCCAGGATCTCGAGCTGGTCGTAGCGGATCACGCAGACCTGCGAGTCCTCGAGCGCGACCGCGTCACACTGATGGCTCTCGTCGCTGATGCCGTCCAGCCCGAGCACCTCGCCGGCCATCTGGAAGCCGGTGACCTGCTCCTGGCCGTCCTTCGACGACAGCCGAGTCTTGAAGAAGCCCGAGCGGATCGCATACACCGCATCGAACCGGTCGCCGCTGCGGAACAGCGCCTGCCCGCGCTTGACGAGCCGGCGTGTCTCGACCAGGTCGTCCAGCCGCTGCAACTCGTCGTCCCGCATCATCAGAGGCAGGCACAGCCCGCGCAGGTTGCAGTTGGAGCAGGCGATGTTCGGCGCGCTGGCTCGCGCCGGCAGTTTGGACACGCGTTCAGTCATGGGGCGGGCTCGCGGGGGGATTTCTACCCGGTCATTGTTCGACCGCGAGCTGGCGCCGCGCTTGCGCCAGATCAAATCGATCGCCGCCGGTGCACGCGCCGCCGCGCGACAACCCGCGGCTTCAACCACTCGACCACGCCGAGGTAGACGATCACGATCGCGGCGATCGACCCGAGCATCGCCGCCGTCGGTGGCTCGAAGCCGAACCAGTGGCCGATCGGCGTGAACGGCAGGCCCACGGCGACGAGCAGCGCCACGAGTGTCGAGGCGATCAGGCCGGGATGTGGCCGGTCGTGCCAGGGGCGGCCGTTGGTGCGAATCAGGAAGATCACGAGGATCTGCGTCGCCATCGATTCGAGGAACCACGCGGTCTGGAACTCGGCCGCGGTCGTCTTGAACAGGAACAGCAGCGCACCGAAGGTCAGGAAGTCGAACAGAGACGACACCGGCCCCATCACGGCCGCGAAGCGGATCAGGCCGTGCATGTCCCAGACCTGCGGCCGCGCCGTGGCCTGCGGGCGAACGTTGTCGAACGGGATGCCGACCTCGGACAGGTCATACAACAGGTTGTTCAGCAGGATCTGGATCGGCAGCATCGGCAGGAAGGGCAGCGCGATCGACGCCACCGCCATCGACAACATGTTGCCGAAGTTCGAGCTCGCGCCCATGCGCACGTACTTCATGATGTTCGCGAAGGTGCGGCGGCCTTCCTCGACGCCGCCGGCCACCACGCCGAGGTCCGCGTCGAGCAGGATGATGTCGGCAGCGGCCTGGGCCACGCCGGTTGCGCCGTCGACCGACAGGCCGATGTCGGCAACCTTCAAGGCCGGGGCGTCGTTGATGCCGTCGCCCAGGAAGCCGACGACCGCGCCCCTGGCCTGCAGTGCCTTGATGATGCGCGACTTCTGATCCGGCGCGAGCCGGCCGTAGGCATCGACGTGATGCACCTGCACCGCGAGCGCATCGTCGCTCAGCGTCGCGATGTCGGTGCCGGACAGCACCGTGTCGGCCTTCAGCCCCACCAGCGCGGCGAGCCGCTTCACGACGACCGGGTCGTCGCCCGACAGGATCTTCAGCCGGATGCCCGCCTTCGCGAGCCGCGCGATCGCCGCCGCAGCGCTCGGCTTGGGCGGATCGGCGAACGCGCACAGGCCGTCGAACACCAGCGCCGATTCGTCGTCGGCGGTCAGCGCGCGTGAGGCGTCTGGCCACGGCCGCGAGGCGATCGCGATCGCGCGCAGGCCGTCGTGTGCGAGCGCGTGCACGCGCTCGGTCGCTGCGCGGCGCTCGTCCTCGCTCATCGCCACGATCTCGTCGCCGCGCCGTTGCCGCGTGCACAGCGCGAGCACGGCCTCGGGCGCGCCTTTGACGATCAGCAGCGTCTCCTCGGGCCCGCGGGCCAGCACCGAGCCGAGGCGGCGCGTGAAGTCGAACGCACGCCGGCCGGCGAGCGACCAGCCCTGCGCGGCTTTCGGCGAACCCTGGACCAGCGCCGCGTCCAGCGCGCCGCGGTCGCCACCGAGTTCGGCCGCGATCGCGCCCAGCCGCGCCGCGTGCGGGGCCTCGGCACCGGCCGCATCGAGGCTGCGCGCCAGCGTGATCTCGGCCGAGGTCAGCGTGCCGGTCTTGTCGGTGCACAGCACCGTCATCGCACCGAGATCGTGGATGGCGGCGAGGCGCTTCACGATCACCTGCCGGCCCGCCAGCCGCAACGCGCCGCGCGACAGCGTGACGGTCGTGATCATCGGCAGCAGCTCCGGCGTGAGGCCGACCGCGAGCGCGACCGCGAACATCAGAGAGTCCAGCACCGGCCGTCCGATCGCGACACGCACCGTCAGCACGATGACGACGAGCGCCAGCGTCAGCCGCGCCGTGACGAGGCCGAACTCGCGCAGGTCGCGCTGGAACGGCGAGGGTGCCTGCGCCTCGGCGAGAGCCGACGCCGCGGCGCCGAACACCGTCGAGGCGGCGGTGCCGACGACCAGTGCGATCGCCTCGCCAGTCTGCGCGACGGCGCCGCGGAACACCGCGTTCGACGCTTCGCCGGCGCTGGCCCCGGTGGCGGCGCCGGGCCGCTTCTCGACCGGATAGGGCTCGCCCGTCAACGCGGCCTCGCCGGCGGTGAAGGCGGTGCTGTCGAGGATCAGCGCATCGGCCGGGATGATGTCGCCGGCGCGGATGCGCAGGATGTCGCCGCGCACCACATGGTCGACCTCGATCGTGACGAAGGTGCCGTCGCGCTTGACCTCGGCCTTCAGCGCCACCGAGCGGCGCAACAGCTCGGCGGCCCTGACCGCGTGCCCCTCCTGCACCGTGTCCAGCCCGATCGAGATCGCGAGGATCGCGACGATGATCGAGCCGCCGATCGCATCGCCCGTCGCGACCGACACCGCACCGGCGACGAGCAGGATCAGCGAGAGCGGTTCGAGCAGGCGCCGCAGCACCGCGCGCAGGGCGCTGTCGGCGGTCGCGGGTGCGTCGCTGTTGGGGCCGTCTTGCGCGAGGCGGCGCGCGGCGTCGGGCGATGACAGGCCATCCGGCCCGCAGCCGAGTTCACCGAAGAGCTCGTCGCGCGCACGCGTCCAGAACGGCGCCGCCGGGGTGGCCGTGACGTGTTCGCTCGGGGTGTCGTCGGGCGTCATCGTGATGGCCGCACTCTAGAGGGCAGACCGGCCCGTGACTTGACGCATGTCAACGCCCGCCACGGTCCGGTCGGCAAACTCGGATCGTGCCGGCGCGACGCGTGCGCCGAAGGAGTGATCGCATGTACCAACGCATTCTCGTGCCCGTCGACGGCAGCCCGACCTCGAACCGCGGCCTGGCCGAGGCCATCGCGCTGGCGAAGCTGACCGGCGCGCGGCTGCGGCTGGTCAACGTCGTCGACATGTTCGGCATCGCGATGGAAGCCAACGCCTACGCCGGCATCTCGGGCGAACTGATCCCGCTGATGCGCGAGGGCGGGCAGAGGATCCTGGCCCTGGCGCGTGCGCAAGCCGAGGCCGCGGGCGTGAGCGCCGACACCGCGCTGCGCGAGGGCTTCGCCGGGCGCGTGTCCGATGTGGTGATCGACGAGGCCAGGGCCTGGGCCGCCGATCTGATCGTGATCGGCACCCACGGCCGCCGCGGCGTGGGGCGGCTCGTGCTGGGCAGTGATGCCGAGCAGATCCTGCGCATGGCGCCGGTGCCGGTGCTGCTGGTGCGTGCCGACGACGCCGCGGCGGCCTGACCCGTGTCGACGATCTGGACGGCCGCATGGGGTGTGACCCGGCCGTACCGCTGGGCGATCGCGGCGGGCGTGGCCGTGCTGGCGCTGGCGGCGTGGTTCGGGCCGACGCTGGTGCTCGGCCCGCGCGTGCCCGTCGTGGTCGTCGAGCGGCGCGAGTTCGTGCAGACGGTGGTTGCCAGCGGGCATGTCGAGGCGCCACACCGGATCGATATCGGCACGCAGATCACCGGCGTCGCGGCCCAGGTGCCGGTTGCCGAGGGCCAGTCGGTGAAGGCCGGGCAGACGCTGGTCCAGCTCGATGCCACCGAGCTGAAGGCGGCGGCCGATCAGGCCGATGCGGCGGTGATGCAGGCGCAGGCGCGGCTGCGCCAGTTGCGCGAGGTGCAGCAGCCGGTCGCGCAGCAGGGCGTTCGCCAGGCGCAGGTCACACTCGACAATGCGCGCGCGCAACTGCGCCGCCAGCAGGATCTGTTCAACCAGGGCTTCATCGGCCAGGCGGCGCTCGATGACGTGCGCAAGGGCGTCGACCTCGCCGAGGCGCAGCTGCGCAACGCGCGCACGCAATTGGAGTCGACCGCACCCTCGGGCAGCGATTCGGCCGTGGCCGAGACGGCACTCGCGCAGGCGCGCGCCAGCGCCGCCGTGGCGCACGCGCGACTGGCCAACACGACCATCACCGCGGCGGTGGATGGCGTGCTGATCAGCAGAGACGTCGAGCGTGGCGATGTGGTGCAGCCGGGCAAGGTGCTGATGGTGCTGTCGCCGGTCGGCGCGACCGAGCTGGTGGTGCAGATCGACGAGAAGAACCTCGGCCTGCTCGCCCTCGGCCAGCCTGCACGCGCCTCGGCGGACGCGTACCCCGAAGGGCGCTTCGCGGCCGAGCTCGTGTACATCAACCCCGGCGTCGACGCCCAGCGCGGGTCGGTCGAGGTCAAGCTGCGCGTGCCGTCACCGCCGGCCACGCTGCGGCAGGACATGACGGTGTCGGTCGACATCGAGGTCGCGCGGCGTGCGCAGGCCGTGCTCGTGTCGACCGATGCAGTCCATGAGGTCGGCGGCAAGAGCCCCTGGGTCCTGAAGGTCGACGGCCGCCGCGCCGTGCGCCAGCCGGTCACGCTCGGCGTGCGGGGTGCCGGCGTCAGCGAGGTGCTGACCGGGCTTCAGACCGGTGACCGCGTCGTGCCCGGTGCCGTTCCGGCCGTCGGCGACGGTGCGCGCCTGCGTGCGGTGGTCGCATCGGCATCATGAATCCATGGGCGCCGTTCGAGTGGATCGTCGCACTGCGCTTCCTGCGTGAGGGGCGGCTGCAGACGCTGTTCATCATCGGCGGCGTGGCGATCGGCGTGGCCGTGATCGTCTTCATGTCGGCGCTGCTCAGCGGCCTCCAGGCCAACTTCATCCGCCGCGTGCTCAGTGCGCAGCCGCACATCCAGTTGCTGCCGCCGCAGGAGGTCGTGCGCCCGCTCGGGGCCGGCACCGGCGTCGTCGAAAGCGCGATCGTGCAGCCGCCGCTGCAGCGGCTGAAGTCGATCGATCAATGGCAGACGGTGGTGGCGCAGATCCGCACGATGCCGGCGGTGGTCGTCGTGTCGCCCGCGGCGACCGGCTCGGCGCTGGTCGTGCGCGGCGACGCGAGCCGGGCGATCTCGGTCGTCGGCATCGACCCGGCGCTCTACTTCCGCATCGTCGATGTGCCCGCCAAGATCGTGCAGGGCAGCGCGCGCCTGACCGGCAGCGACATCCTGGTCGGCACCGACCTCGCGAGCGACCTCGGCGTGGCGCTGGGCGACAAGCTGCGCGTCACCGCGGCCAGCGGCGCGAACAACGTGCTGACCATCGCCGGCGTGTTCGACCTCGGCAACAAGGGCGCGAACCAGCGCACCACCTTCATGGCGCTGCACACCGCGCAGAGCCTGCTCGGCCTGGCCGGCGGCGTGACGAGCATCGACGTGACGGTGAGCGATGTGTATGCCGCCGAGGTCGTCGCGCAGCGCATCACCGCGGCCACCGGCGTGCAGGCCGACAGCTGGATCCACACCAACGCGCAGTTCTTCAGCGCGGTGCAGGCGCAGGTCACCGCAAACACCGCGATCCGCTTTTTCGTCGGCCTGTCGGTCGCGTTCGGCATTGCCAGCGTGCTGTTCGTCTCGGTCGTGCAGCGCTCGCACGAGATCGGCATCCTTCGCGCGATGGGCATCCGGCGCGCGCAGATCCTGCGGCTGTTCCTGCTGCAAGGTGGGCTGCTCGGGATGGCGGGCTCCGCGGTCGGCTCCGCGATCGGTGCGGCGGCGCTGCTGATGTGGAGCCGCTATGCGATCGGCGGCGACGGCCTGCCGATCGTGCCGATCACGCTCGAGGCCTCGCTCTTCGTCGCGGCGCTGGTCATCGCGACGATCACGGGTTTGCTCGCCGCCTTCGCACCGGCCCTTCGCGCGGCCAGACTCGACCCCATGGTGGCGATCCGTGGCTGAATGGAGCACCCCGCAGCGGGGTACCGCCGCGACCCGCCAGGCGGGTGCTCGGCCGCTTGGGGGCGGCCCGGCGCCGGCCGAGTTTCCCGCCGTCGAATTGCAGGCCGTGCACAAGGCCTTCAACGTCGGCACGCCGGTCGAGACCGAGGTGCTGCATGGCATCGAGCTGACACTGAACCGCGGCGAGTTCTGCGCCGTCGTCGGGCCGTCGGGCTCCGGCAAGAGCACGCTGCTCAACATCATCGGTCTGCTCGACCGGCCGACCAGCGGACAACTGCGCATCGCCGGCGCCGAGACCACCACGCTCGACGACGCCGGCCTCACGCGCTTGCGTGGCCACAGCATCGGCTTCGTGTTCCAGTACCACCATCTGATCGGTGCGTTCACTGCGCGCGAGAACGTGATGATGCCGCTGCTCGGCGACGCCGGCTTCCCGAACGCGCAGATGGTCGAACGCGCCGATGCGCTGCTGCACAGCGTCGGCCTCACGCACCGGCGCGACAACCTCGCGACCAACCTGAGCGGCGGCGAGCAGCAGCGCGTCGCGGTGGCGCGCGCGCTGGCGATGAACCCGCTGCTGCTTCTCGCCGACGAGCCGACGGGCAACCTCGACACCAAGTCGGCCGACGCGGTGTTCGAGCTGCTGCGCGGCGTGAACCGCGACCACGGCACGGCGATCCTGTTCGTGACCCACAACCCCGCACTCGCGCTGCGCTGCGACCGCACGATCCAGGTGGTCGACGGCTTGATCGTCCCGTAGTCGTCACCGCGCCGCGCGCACCATCCGACCATGCCGACAACGCTCCCGCCGAACGCCATCGACCTCGCGTCGATCACCACGCTGGCCGATCTCTTCAGCTGCCGCGTCGCGGCGTCGCCGCAAGCCGAGGCCTACCGCGAGGCCGACTCGGCCGGCCAATGGCACAGCGTGAGCTGGCACGCGGCCGGCGAGCGCGTCGCACGCTTCGCGCGTGCGCTCGGGCGGATGGGGCTGCCGCGCGGCGCGCGCGTCGCCATCCTGTTGCCCAACGGGCTGGACGCCGTCTGCATCGACCAGGCCGTGCTCGCGCAGGCGTGCGTGCCGGTGCCGATGCACGCGATCGACAACCCGGCCAGCATCGCCTACATCCTCGCCGACAGCGATGCCGTGCTGCTGGTGGCGGGCTCGGAGGCGCAGTGGCGCGCGATCGAGGCCACGCGCGTCGCGCTGCCCGCGCTGCAGCAGGTTGTCGTGCTCCGCAGCGACGCACCGGGCGCTGCCGGTGCGGTGCCCGTGTCGATACTGAGCGAGTGGCTCGCCGCGAGCGCTGCTGCCGCAGAGCCCGCCTCGCAGCGGCCGACCGCCGACGATCTCGCGGCACTCGTCTACACCTCGGGCACCACCGGCAAGCCCAAGGGCGTGATGCTGACGCACGCCAACATCGTGGCCAACGTGAAGGCCACGCTGCAGCGCGTCGCGCCGTCGGCGGGCGACGTGTTCCTGTCGTTCCTGCCGCTGTCGCACACCTTCGAGCGCACGGCAGGCTACTACGCACCGATCGCGGCCGGCTGCTGCGTCGTCTTCGCGCGCTCGATCGAGCTGCTCGCCGACGACATGAAGGCCGTGCGGCCGACCATCCTCGTCTCGGTGCCGCGCATCTACGAGCGCGTCTACGCGAAGCTGCAGGCACTGCTCGCCGGCTCGGCCTTGAAGACGCAGCTGTTCGGCGCGGCGCAGGCCGTGGGCTGGCGGCGCTTCTGCCGCGCGCAGCAGTTGCCGGTCGAAGGGCTTGTGCCCGCATTCGCCGACGCATTGGTGTGGCCGCTGCTCGAACGCCTGATCGCGCGGCCGCTGCAGGCGCAGTTCGGTGGGCGACTGCGCGTGGCCGTCAGCGGCGGCGCACCGCTGTCGCAGGCGATCGCGCATTGCTTCCTCGGCCTGGGCGTGCCGGTCGTGCAAGGCTACGGCATGACCGAGACGTCGCCGGTGGTCGCGGCGAACGCACCTGACGACAACGATCCGGCCACGGTGGGCCGGCCGCTCGCCGGCGTGGAGGTGCGCATCGGCGACAACCGCGAGCTGCAGGTGCGCGGGCCCGGCGTGATGCGCGGCTACTGGAAGCGCGACGAGGACACCGCGAACGCGTTCGCGGGCGGCTGGCTGCGCACCGGCGACCAGGCCGCGATCGAGGGCGGGCGCATCCGCATCCTGGGCCGCGTGAAGGAGATCATCGTCACCTCCACCGGCGAGAAGATCGCGCCGGCCGATCTCGAACTGGCGATCACGGCCGATCCGTTGTTCGAGCAGGCTTACGTGTTCGGCGACAACCGGCCATTCATCGCCGGCATCGTCGTGCTCGGCCGGGCCGCGTGGGAGCAGCTTGCGGTCGAGCTGCACCTCGATGCGGGCGCACCGACGAGCCTGCAGGCCGCGGTGGCGCGCGAGGCGGCCTTGCAGCGCATCAACGAGCTGACGCGCGGCTTCCCGCACTACGCGCAGCCGCGCGCGGTCGCGCTGACGCTGGAGCCGTGGACGGTCGAGAACACGCTGATCACGCCGACACTCAAGCTCAAGCGCAACAACCTCGCGGCGCGCTTCGCGCTGCTGATCGAGCAGCTGTATCGGCGCTGACCGCGCGGGCGATCAGCTCGGCGTCGGCGCGCCGGTCATGCGGTCGCGTGCGACGAAGTACTTGCGCGCGAACGCCACGAGCTGCGCCTCGGTCGGGTGATCGACGACCTCGATCCCGACGATGTGCTGCGCCGCTTCGGGCCGGTGCTTCTCGCAGTAGGACTTGAACGCGGCGGCCGCAGTGCCGGCGCCGACGACCAGCACCTCCTGCACGCCGGTCAGCGCGTCGGCGACATGGCCGTAGAACTCGTGCTCGGTGCGCACGGTGCTGCCGTGCTGGGCCGTGTGGTGCGTGTGCGCCTTGATCTTCGCGGCTTGCACGTGCTCGGCATCGAACTGCAGCACCTGGGCGCTCTGGTGATCGATGCGCAGGACGGCGTGGAGGGTGGTCATGGGCTCTGTTCCTTCTGGGTGCTTGATGCGAACGGTGGAGGCGCCTCGCGTCCCCACACCACATCGTGGCCGCCGGCAAGGCGATTCACGTTGACGCGCATCAAGCGCGCGTGCGGTGCCCGGCCCAAGGCCGCTTCGCGAGCTTGAAGCGCCGCCACGATCGGCCCGGCGCCTGCCGCCCGCGCCGACGCCGGTGCGCCAGCGCCTGGATCGCCGCCGCTGCCGCCGGCGCCACGGCCGGCTGCGCCGCGGCGAGCGTGCGCAGCAGGCGGCGTGCGACCACGGCATCGTTGAGCGTGCCGAATGAGTCCTGCAGCGCGGCAAGCGCGTCGGTGAAGTGCGCCACGCGCGAGGGTGGGTACAAGGCCCCGAAGAATCCGGTGGCGTAGCGCAGCTTCTTCGCGGCGATCCGCGCCCGGTGGCGCTGCGGGGCCGTCGCGTGCCCGGGCTTGCGCCCGCGCTCGATCAGCCGCGCATGCTGGCGGGCCAGCCAGCGATCGGCGGTGTGAACGAGCGGCGACTGGAGCGTGCCGAGTTCGGCCGCGCTGAGCCCGTCGCGCCAGTGGGTGCCGGTGACCCACGCCTGCATCGCGGTCATGAGCCGGCCATAGCGCGTGGAGCGCACGGCCTCGGCGGCGACACGGCGGTGCTCGGCGGCCTCACTGCGCACCGCGTCCGCGAGCGCGGCCCAATCGGCAACGTCGCCGTGGTCGTGGTTCAGGCTCGGCAGGGTGTCGCCGGCCAGCACCTCCCAGTCACGCGCGCCGCCCAGCGTGGTGGCCAGCCAGGCGAGTTCGTCGCGGTGGGCCCGCCACAGCGGCCGGGCGGGTTCGAACAGCTGGAGCGCGCACTTCAACCGGCGCAGGCCGACCCGCATCTGGTGGACGCTCTCGGGGTCGGCACCCGCCGAGACGCCGGCCTCGTGGCGGCGGATGTGGCCCAGGCAGTCACCGACGACGGCGCGAAGTCCTTCCTCGAGGGTCATGCGCCATTGTCGCCAGTGTTCAGTCGTCCGTGGGCCTGTGGAGGCGCCGGCGCGCGGCGGCCGCATCGCGTCGCCGCTCGAGCATCTCGCGGCCCATGGCCGCCCGCGCGGCGGCGCCCAGTTGCACGCGCGCCTGCGGATAGATCAGCGACTCTTCCAGCGCGATGTGCTCGTGCGAGAGCGCGGTGAACACCTCGACCCCTTCGCGCAGGATGTCCAGGTCGACCCAGCTCTGCCCGCCGGCGATGGCGTCGAGCAGCGGCGCCAGCGCCACCCAGTCTTCCTCGAGCCAGGCGTGGTCCACCTGCAGCCGCTGCACGGCCTGGACGGTCTCGGCGTCGCCGGTCACGAGCAAGGTCGGGAACACGTGCCGCTCCTCGTCGAGGTGGTGATCGCGCGAGGTCGTCGAGAAGTGCGTGACGATCTCGCGTGCCAGTTCGCGCGCCTCGTCGTCGGCACCCTGGTTGGCCAGGTGGGTCATCAGTGCGGCCAGCCGGCCCAGTGCGATCACGGTCTGTCGGTGGCAGACATCGAGAACATCGAAGCCGCTCAGTGGCGCATCGGTCTTGTCGTTCAACTTGCTCATGGGTTTGCTCCCGGACGTGCTTCGAACCATGCTAGGCGGCGTGCCGGCGGACGACTTGATGCAGAACAATTCCGCTGCATCGACGATCCTCGCCGCCGCCCCGGAGGGCCGCTATGCTCGCGGCATGAACATGCGCAACACAGGCGACACATCGGTCGCCACCTACGACCGCCGCACGATCGTGCTGCACTGGCTCACCGCCGCGCTGGTGCTCGCACTGTGGGTCGCCGGCCAGACGATCGACTTCTTCCCGAAGGGCACGCCGCGCGTGACCGCACGCAGCCTGCACATCACCGCCGGTGTGCTGCTGGCGCTGGTGGTGTTGTGGCGGATCACGTGGCGGCTGCGCGGAGGCGTGCATCTGCCGCCGTCCGACCCGGGTGTCGCCGGTGCGGCGGCGGTCGTTGTCCACCGCGTGCTCTATGGCCTGGTGGTCGCCGTCGTCGTGCTGGGTTTCACGAGCGTCTGGATTCGCGGCGACACGCTGTTCAACTGGTTCACGGTGCCGGCCTTCACCACTGACAACCGGGAATTGCGCGAACAGGTCGTCGACCTTCACGGCCTGGGGGCCAACATCCTGCTGGCGATCGCGGCGTTGCACGGGGCCGCGGCGATCTGGCATCACGTCGCTCGCCGGGACGGCGTGCTGCGGCGGATGTGGCCCTAGTCACTGGCTTGCCCCTGAACCTCACCACACCACCCACCATGAAAATTCTCGTCGCGACCGATGGATCGAAGCCGGCCCTCCACGCCGTCAAGTACGCCAGCCAGTTGTGTGCCGCGATCGGCACGGCATCGAGCTCGATCACGCTGATCAGCGTGCACGACGATGTCGGCCTGCGCCACGCCAAGGCCTTCGTCGGCAGTAGCGTGGTCGCGGACTACCTGCGCGAGACGAGCGAGAAGGAGCTCCGCCCGGCGCGCAAGCTGCTCGACGCCGCGGGGCTGAAGCACGACATGGCGATCCGCACCGGCCATGTCGCCCAGGAGATCGTCGCGTTCGCGAAAGCTGGCAAGTTCGACCTGATCGTGCTGGGTGCCAAGGGCCGAGCCGCCGTGGCCGACCTGCTGCTGGGCTCGGTCGCACAGCGCGTGCTGGCCACCGCCACGCAGCCGGTGCTGCTGGTGAAGTAGTGGCCTGAGAGCCTGAGAGTTTTTCGATCATGCCCGCTCATCACGCCAAAAGGCGCCCGCTCGTCGTTGCAAATGCTCGCCATAGCCCGAGCTATGGCTGCGCTTTGCGCCTAGATCGAGCACCTTTTGACGCGCTGCTCGGACACGCTCGAAATACTCTCAGGCTCTGAGGTCAGGAGCCGCCGTGCGGCTTGCTCTGCGAGTGTGAGTCCGGCGTGTCGGTGCGGTTGCCGCGCGCGTAGAAGCGGTAGCGGTAGAACCGCCGGCCCGCCTCGACCTCGAGCCGGTCGTCGCCCGCGTCGGTGGCCGTCAGCAGGCCCGCACGCGGCTTGCCGCCGGGCGCGATCACGAACGGGTCGTTCTGCACCAACTGCACCGTGTCGTGCTCCAGCACGAGCGCACCGTCGATCTGTGCGGTGTGGTCGCCCAGCGGCGGGTGCTGCGTCGCCATCGTCAGGCGCCAGCGCATCGCACGCGCGCCGCGCACGACCGCCATGTCCTGATAGGTCACCGTGTACTGCTCGGCGCCGCTCTTCAGGTCGGACCTGAGCACCGCGCGGGCCGCGCCATCCCAGCGCATCGCGTCGCTGCCCAGTTGCCGAAAACGGAACTCGAGTTCGGTGGTCTCCACGCCATTGAGTGTGCGGTTCGCGGCGATCACGAATTCGCTGCTGCCGCTGAGTGTCTCGCCGTCGATGCGGCAGGCGTGAAAGACCGTGACGAAACGATCGCGCACCGAGACATCGCCGCTCGCGTCGCGGTCGACCATCCTGCTGGCGACCGAGCCGCCTCCGGGGCACGGCATGGTGAACGACTGCGTGTGCGTCGACACGGCCGCGAACGACGCCAGCATCGGGCGCGGCGTGTCGACGCGGCTGATCAGCATCGTCGAGAACGCGAGCACGCTGGTGTCCAGCATGTCCACGATGGTGTCGCCGACCTCGACGTAGTTCGCCGGCGTCAGCCCGGCCGCCGGCGCGGCACCGCTCAGCACGGCGAGTGCGGCCGCAGCCAGCAGCGCGACGGGTGTCTTCACGCTGCCGCCTCGCCGCCCTCGGCATGAAGGTCGAGCACGTAGTGCAGCGCGCTGTCATCGCGCACCGCCTCGTCGACGCGAAAGCCCAGGCTCTCGGCCAGGTCGCGCATCGGCCGGTTCTCGTGCAGCACGTCGCCGACGACGCGCTGCGTGCCGCGGCTGCGCAGGTAGCGCAGCAGCTTGTTCATCAGCAGCTCGCCGAGGCCGTGTCCCTTCAGGTCCGAGCGCACGATGACGGCGAACTCGGCTTCGACGTTGTCCGGGTCGGCGACGGCGCGCACCACACCCAGCGTCTCCGGCAGGCCATCGGCGCCGGGCGCGAGCGCGATGAACGCCATCTCGCGCGCATAGTCGATCTGCACCAGCCGCGCGAGCTCGCTGCGCGGCAGCGTGCGCCGCACGCTGAAGAAGCGCAGGCGCAGGTCCTCGGGTTGCAGGCGCTCGATGAACGCGAGGTGGCTGGCCTCGTCCTCGGGCCGTATCGGGCGCAGCAGCAGGTCGCGCCCGTCCCACGCCACGGTCTCGCTCAGCTCGGCCGGGTAGGGCAGGATCGCGAAGCGTTCGGTGCCCGCCGTCGGGGCGTGGCTCACGCGCAGGCGCGCATCGAGCGCGATCACGCCGCGGTCGTCGGCGAGCAGCGGGTTGATGTCGAGCTCGGCGAGCTCGGGCAGATCGGCCAGCATCTGCGACAGCGCGATCAGCACGTCGGCGATCGCATCGAGCTGCGCGGGCGGGTGGTCGCGGTAGCCGGCGAGCAGCTTCGCGACGCGTGTGCGCGAGATCAGCTCGCGGGCGAGCACGCGGTTCAGCGGCGGCAGCGCGATCGCGCGATCGGCCAGCACCTCGACGGCCGTGCCGCCCTGGCCGAACAGCAGCACCGGGCCGAACGTGGGGTCGACGCTCGCGCCGACGATCAGCTCCTGCGCCATCGGGCGCAGGATCATCGCCTGCACCGTGAAGCCGCCGAGGCGCGCCTGCGGCCGCGCGTCGCGAACCCGCGCCAGCATCGCGTCCGCCGCGCGCCGCAGCGCAGCGTCGTCGCCGAGGTTCAGCGCCACGCCGCCGACATCGGACTTGTGGCTGATGTCGGGCGAGAGGATCTTCAGCGCGACGGGGTAGCCGATGCCGCGCGCAGCGTCCACCGCCTCCGCGGCCGATGCGCCCACCGCCACCGTCGGCACGACAGGAATGCCATACGCCTTCAGCACGGTCTTCGCTTCGAGTTCGTCGAGCAGGTCGCGGCCATCGGCCAGCGCGGCCTGGATCGTGGCGCGTGCGGTCGCGAGGTCGGGTGGGCCGTTCTCGCTCGCGGTCGGCGCTTCGGTCAGCAGCGCCTGGTTGCGGCGGTAGGTCTGCAGCATCGCGAAGGCGCGGATCGCCTCCTCGGGCGTGGCGTAGTCGGCGACGCCGGCCTCCTCGAAGATGTGGCGCGCATCGGCCACGGCCGCGTCGCCGAGCCAGCAGGCCATCACCCGGTTCGCGACCGGGCGCACGAGCGGCGAACAGGCGCGCGCGATGTCGTCGCTGCGCACGATCGCGGTCGGCGCGTGCAGGAACAGCACGGTGCCGGTGTCGCGGTCGGCGAGCAGCGTCTCGAGCGTGTCGGTGTAGCGCGCCACCGGGGCGTCGCCGATGATGTCGATCGGGTTCGCGCGCGACCAGGTCGGCGGCAGCTTGGCATCCAGCCGTGCGAGCACGGTGGCGTTCAGGTCGCCGAGTTCGACGCCGGCGAGCGCCGCGGCGTCGGCCGCCATCACGCCGGCGCCGCCGCCGTTGGTCACCAACGTCAGCCGCCCGTCCGGCGTGCCGCGAAAGCGCGCGAGCGTCTCGGCGGCCATGAAGAGGTCTTGCAGCGTGTCGACGCGCAGCATGCCGGCGCGGCGGATCGCGGCGTCGAACACCACGTCGGAGCCGGCGAGCGCGCCGGTGTGCGAGGCCGCGGCCTGCATGCCCTTGCCGGCGCGGCCCGCCTTCACGACGATGACCGGCTTGTTGCGCGCGGCCGCGCGCGCGGCCGACATGAACTTGCGCGGCGCCTCGATCGACTCGATGTACAGCAGGATCGAGCGCGTGCGCGCGTCGCTGGCCAGGTAGTCGAGCAGGTCGCCGAAGTCGACATCGGCGTGCTCGCCCAGCGAGACCATGTGCGAGAAGCCGACGCGCCGCGTCTTGGCCCAGTCGAGCACCGCGGTGACGAGCGCGCCGGACTGCGAGATGAAGGCCACGTCGCCGGCGAGCGCATCGGTGTGCGCGAAGCTCGCGTTCAGGCCCAGGTGCGGCGTCAGCAGGCCCAGGCAGTTCGGGCCGAGCACACGCAGCACGTGCGGGCGGGCGGCGTCCCGCATCGCCTGCTTCTGCGCGCTGCTCAGGCCCGCGGTCATCACGATCGCGGCGCGCGTGCCGAGTTCGCCGAGCTCGGCAATGATCGTCGGCACCGTGTCCGGCGGCGTGCAGATCACGGCCAGATCGACGGCGCCGGGCAGATCGGCCACGCGGGCGAAGACGACCTGGCCGTCCAGCGTCGTGTGATGCGGGTTCACGGCGTGGACCGCGCCTTCGAAGCGGCCGGCGCGCAGGTTGCGCCAGACGGTGGCGCCGACACTGCCGGTTCGGTCGGACGCACCGATGACGGCGACAGCGCGCGGATTGAGAAGCGGGTCGAGGTGGCGGATGCTCATGGAATCCCTGTATTGCACACGCAGTGTCGCGGCGTGCACCCGCCGCGACGTTGATGTGGCTCAATGATGGCCGGCCCTTGATTCAGCGCAGACGAACCGGCCGCACGGTCGGCCATGCTCCCCCCAGGAGTTGCCATGCCCTCGATGATCGCGTGAGGCCAGCCCATCAGGCACCATGGCGTACCCGCGTCGACGACGCCGAAGGAAAACAAGATGAAGTCAGACGCTCAGGAAGGGCACCGCCCATGAAGACCGGCACGCGCCACCCCGAGTGGCACCGCAGCGATCGCGTCGGCTGGCTGCGCGCCGCGGTGCTCGGCGCCAACGATGGCATCGTCTCGACCGCGAGCCTCGTGCTCGGCGTCGCGGCGGCGCACGGCACGCACAACAGCATCCTGGTGGCCGGCGTCGCCGGGCTGGTCGCGGGGGCGATGTCGATGGCGGCGGGCGAGTACGTGTCGGTGCATTCGCAGGCCGACACCGAGCATGCCGACCTCGCGAAGGAGCGCGCCGAGATCGCGCACGACAGCGCGGCCGAGCACCGCGAGCTCGCGGCGATCTATGTCTCGCGCGGGCTCGAGCCGGCGCTGGCGACCACGGTGGCCGAGCAGCTGATGGTGCATGACGCGATCGGGGCCCACGCACGCGACGAGCTGGGCATCACCGAGGCACTGAGTGCTCGGCCGGTGCAGGCGGCGCTCGCCTCGGCCGCGAGCTTCGCGGTCGGTGCGGCACTGCCCTTGCTAGTGGCCGTGCTCTCGCCCGCGGCGAGCCTGATCGCGCTCGTGTGCGTCACGTCCCTCGTGTTCCTGGCGGTGCTCGGCGCGGTGTCGGCGAAGGCCGGCGGCGCGGCGATCGGCGTTGCGACCTGGCGCGTCACGTTCTGGGGCGCGCTGGCGATGGCGATCACCGCCGGCGTGGGCTCCCTGTTCGGCGCGGTCGTCTAGGGCCTGTTCACGGTGTGATCGCGATGCCGACGATCGCGGCGTGCGTCTCCACGTAGCGGCGCGCATACGCGAGCTCGCCGCGCGCGTCGCCGTGCAACGTGAACATCGGCTGCCCGGCCTCGACGTGATCGCCGAGCCGCACGTGCAGCTCGAGCCCCGCGGCCGGTGACTTGGGTGCACCTGCGAGCTTGGCGACGCGCGCCAGGCTGCGGTTGTCGATGGCCTGCACGCGCCCGCTGCGCGGGCTGAGCACGGGTTCCTTGAACTTCGCGTGCGGCGGCGTCCGCATGCCGCCCTGCGCGTCGCAGATCTCGGCGAACTTCGCGCGCGCGCGGCCATCGTCGAGAACCTGCCGGGCGAGTTCGGCGCCGTCGCCCGCCGGGTGCTCCCCGCTCATCTCGATGACCTCGGCGGCGAGCCGCAACGCGCGTTCGCGCAGGTCCTGCGGCGCATCGGCCGAACGCTCGAGCACCGCGAGCACGTCGCGCGCTTCGAGCGCGGGGCCGATGCCGCGGCCCACGGGCTGGCGCCCGTCGCTGAGCACGAGCCGCAATTCGAGGCCGAGCGCGCGACCGACCTGGACGAGCCGCTCGCCCAGCGCCGCGGCGGCGGAGGCGCTGCGAACCTTCGCGGTCGGGCCGACCGGGATGTCGATCACCACATGGGTCGCACCGGCCGCGACCTTCTTCGACAGCACCGAGGCGACGAGCTGGCTCTCGCTGTCCAGCTCCAGCGGGCGCTCGACGCGGATCAGGATGTCGTCGGCCGGGCTCAGCCGCACCGCGCCGCCCCACACGATGCAGCCGCCGGTGCGCTCGACGACGCGGCGGATCGCCGGCACATCGAGGTCGACCGGCGCGACCGTCTCCATCGCGTCCGCCGTGCCGGCCGGCGACGTGATCGCGCGCGACGAGGTCTTGGGCATCCACAGCCCGCAGGCCGCGACGATGGGCACGACGATCATCGTCGTGCGGTTGCCCGGCAGGCCACCGACGCAGTGCTTGTCCATCACGCGGTGCTCGCCCCAGTGCATGCGGTCGCCCACGCCGACCATCGCGCGCGTCAGCGCGATCGTCTCGTCCAGGTTCAGGTGATCGCCCGCACAGGCGGTGACGAACGAGGCCAGGTGCAGGTCGGAGTAGCGGCCGGCGGCCACGTCGCGGATCACCGCGTCGAACTCGCGCGCGCCGAGGCGGTGGCCGTAGACCTTGGCGCGCACGGCGCTCAGCGAGTCCAGCGGCGGGCTGTGGTGGACGCTGCAAGCATCGCCGGGCTGCGCCTGCAGCAGGCTCCACGCCGATTCGGACAGCCCCGCCTCGCCCGGTGCGATCAGCTCGCCGACGGCGACGTTCACGGTCGCGATGATCGTGCGGCCGCGCAGCCGCACCTCGACGCGCGACTGCGCCTCGAAGCCCTCGGAACGGCACACATCGCAATCGCGGTGCATGTAGACGACCGGCTCCTGGTAGGTGTCGATCCCGATGCGCCGCAGCCGCAGCCGGTGGTTGGTGGCCGTCATGGTGGCGCGGCTCACTCCAGCGTCACGGTTTCGAGGTAGTCGGGTACGTGGCAGGCCCAGCCCAGATCGCGCTGGATGCGCACGCGCAGCGCGTCGGCGGCGGGCGGTTCGCCGTGTGTGATGAAGGTGCGCTTCGGCGTCTTCGTGAAGTGCTTCATCCACTCGACGAGCTCGCCCGCATCGGCGTGCGCCGAGAGGTTCTCGAGCATCGCGACCTCGGCGCGCAGCGGGATGTCGGCACCGTGGATGCGGATCGTCGAGGCACCGGCCATCATCGCGGCGCCGCGCGTGCCGCCGGCCTGGAAGCCGGTGAACAGGATGGTGTTGCGCCAGTCCGGCGCGAACGACTTGAGGTGATGGACCACGCGCCCGCCGGTGGCCATGCCGCTGGCCGCGACGATCACCATCGGCCCGCGGCGGCTGTTCAGCGCGATCGATTCTTCGGGCGTGTTGATGATCGTCGCCGCGTGGCACATCGCCTCGCACTCGACGGCGTTGAGCCGGTGCTCCTCGCGGTGGCGGCGGTAGACGGCGGTCGCGTCGACGGCCATCGGGCTGTTCAGGAACACCGGCAGGGCCGGGATCGCCTGGCGCTGCTTGAGCAGGTGGATGCAGTACAGCAGGCTTTGCGCGCGGCCGACCGCGAACGACGGGATGATCACTGCGCCGCCACGCGCCACGGTGCGGTTGATCACATCGGCCAGCTGCACCAGCACGTCGCTGCGCTCGTGCAGGCGGTCGCCGTAGGTCGACTCGGTGACGAAGTAGTCGGCGCCGGCCATCAGCGTCGGCGCGGTGAGCACGAGATCCTCGGGCCGGCCGACGTCGCCCGAGAACAGGATCGAGCGCTGGCCATCGTCCATCTGCACGAAGGCCGAGCCGAGCATGTGCCCGGAGGGCGACAGCGTGGCGCGCAGCCCCGGCACCGGCTCGAAGGGCTTGTCAAATGCGACCGGCACAAACTTCTTCAGGCAGGCCAGCGCGTCGTCGCGCGTGTACAGCGGCAGCGCCGGCTTGTGTTTCGAGAATGCGTGGCGGTTGGCGTAGGCGGCTTCCTCCTCCTGCAGGTGGCCGCTGTCGGGCAGCAGGATCGCGCACAGCTCGCGCGTGGCCTGCGTGCAGAAGACCTTGCCCTTGAAGCCCTGCTTCACCAGCAGCGGCAGGTAGCCGCTGTGGTCGATGTGGGCATGCGTGAGGACGACGGCGGCGATCGACGCGGCGTCGACCGGCAGCGGCGCCCAGTTGCGCAGCCGCAGCTGCTTGTAGCCCTGGAACAGGCCGCAGTCGATCAACACGCGCCCGTTGTCGTGCCGCAGCAGGTACTTCGAGCCGGTGACGGTGCCGGTGGCACCGAGAAACTGCAGGTCCATGTTCGCTCCCGATGGTGGCGGTGTCAGGCTCTCAGGGCTCGAGACGCCACTCAGCCGACCTCGAGTTCGTTGATCACTGCGCGCACGCCCGGCGCCTGCCACGCCACGCCCTGCGCCGCGTCGCGTTCGTGCCAGGAGTTGACCTTGCCGCGCAGCGTCACCGTCGAGCCATCGACGAGCACCTGCATGTGCTTCATCTCGCGGTCGACCTGCCGCGCGAAGGCCTGCGCGATGCGTCGCTCCAGATCGACCGGTGCGATCTTCGCCTTGATCGTGATGCCGTTGCTGACGCCGACGACGCCGATCAACGGGCGCACCGCCTTCTCGGCACCGCGGCGCTGGTAATCCCACTCGACCTCGCCTTCGAGCATCACCCAGCCTTGCTCGACGGTCACGCAAACGCGCTCGCCCGGCACCATCGAACTCCACATCAGTGCCTCCTGTGCCGAGGCCGCGATGTCGCTGTCGCTGCGGTGGTGGTCGGGGGAGAGCTTCACGTCGAGCTCGAGCGCGATCGCGCGCACGCCGTGCACGCGGCGCAGCGCGCGTTCGATCGCGAGCTTTTCGCCGAAGGTGTCGAGGTGGCCGGTGAGAGTGACCACGCCGTCCTTCACGGCGACGCCGACAGCGGTCGACTTCACCTGCGGGTCCCAGGCCAGCTCGTCCTGCACGTCGCGCTTCAGATTCGCATCGGTCTTCATGAGGGTCCTTTCGTTGACGGGTCGAATCGATCGGGTCCAGTCAATCTAGGCCTTGTCGTGCGTCGGACCTTGCTCTGGATCAAGCGCGCTCCGCGTTGCTGCACAAAGGTGCCGGGTACCGCGCCCAGCGCGGCTCCTGCGGGCTTGCGGCGCCCAGGTGCGGGCTGCACACTTCCGGTCATGATGCGAACAAGCCGATGGTTGATCGCCCTGTGCTGCGGTGCGCTGACCGCTTGCGCCAACCTGTTGCCGCGCACGCGTTCGGACGACACCTCGCGCTTCAACAGCTACGAGGAGGCGCAGGCGGCGATCGAGAAGGTCGTGCCCTACCGCACCCGCGTGACCGATCTCGCCAGCCTGGGGCTCGATGTGCAGGCCAGCGCGAACGTGCAGCAGCTGCCGTACCCGCAGTGGGTGGGGATGCTGGTGCAATCCAACGTGCCGCTCGATCGCGCCGACATCGGGATCCGCGATTGCCTGGCCGCAGAGCAGGCCTGCCGTGCCTTTGTCTTTCGCATCGGCAACCTGACGCGCGAGCGGGCGGGCAACTTCGTGCTGGACTTCTTGAACTTTCGCCGCATCACGAACACGCGCGGCTGGCGCTTCGAGGGCGTGATGCTGCTGCGCGACGATGTGGTGCTGTTTCGCAACCACGGCGGCCAACCGAAGATCGAGCTCGTCGAGGACCGGGCCAACCCGCTCGGGCCATTGCAGTCGATCGGCGAATCGGTCCGGTCGGGGCTGATGCCTTAGCGGGCGCGCGTCATGCCGACCTGGTTCGACCCCTGGCACTCTGCGCGCATCGCCGCCGAGGTCGGTGCGGCGTCGCAGGCCGGGCCCGAGACGCTGGAGGCACTGCGTGCGCATCGCCTCGCCCGCCTGCTCGCTGCGGCGGCAGAGGGCTCGGCGATCTACGCCAAGGTGCTGAAGCGGCGTGACCCGGCCCGCGTCGCGTTGCAGACGCTGCCCGTCACGCATCGCGCCGAGCTGATGCACCGCTTCGACGACTGGGTCGCCGACCCCGCGCTGCGGCTGGATGAGATCCGCCGCTTCACCGCCGACCCACAGCGCATTGGCGAGGCGTATCTCGGTCGCTACGTGATCTGGGAGAGCTCGGGCAGCAGCGGCGAGCCCGGTGTGTTCGTCCAGGACGCCGCCAGCATGGCCGTGTACGACGCGCTCGAAGCGCTGCGCCGGCCGGTGCTGCGGCCGTGGCAGCGCATGCTCGACCCGTGGCTGCTCGGCGAGCGCATCGCGTTCGTCGGCGCGACCGGCGGGCACTTTGCGAGCACGGTGTCGATGGAGCGGCTGCGGCGCCTCAACCCGATGCTGGCTGCAAAGATGCACAGCGTGTCGTTCCTGCAGCCGGCGCGGCAGCTGGCGGCCGAGTTGGAACGGCTCGCGCCGACCGTCGTCGCCACCTACCCGAGTGTCGCGATGCTGCTCGCCGAGGAGCACGCGGCCGGCCGCCTCGACATCGCGCCGCGCGAGATCCTGACCGGTGGCGAGATGCTCTCGCCCGCGCTGCGCCGCGTCGTCGGCGACGAGTTCGCGTGCCCGGTCGCCAACAGCTACGGCGCCTCGGAGTTTCTCGCACTCGCGTCGGAGTGCGCGCTCGGCCACCTGCACCTGAACAGCGACTGGGTCATCCTCGAACCCGTGGATGGGCACGGCCGCGCCGTGCCCTGCGGCCACGCGCCGGCGACCACTCTGCTGACCAACCTGGCCAATCATGCCCAGCCGCTGATCCGCTACGACATCGGTGACCGCGTCACCGTGCATGCCGGGCGCTGTGCCTGCGGCTCGCACCTGCCGGTGATCGAGGTGCAAGGCCGCAGCGATGACGCGCTCCGGCTCGGCCGCGGCCGCGGCTCGGCGCTGCTGCTGCCGCTCGCGCTCAGCACCGTGCTCGAAGACGAGGCCGGCCTGTTCGACTTCCAGCTCGTTCGACTCGGGCCGTGCGAGGTGCTGCTGCGCAGCGGGCTGCGCGGCGAGGCCGGGCGTGCGGCGCTTGCGAAGGCGCACGACGTGCTCGCGGCGTTCCTCGTGCAGCAGGGCGCACTCGGCGTGACCATCCGCTGCCGTGCGGACGAGCCGGGCCGCCCCAGCGCGAGCGGCAAGATCCTGCGCGTCGTCGCGACGCCGGTGTGAGAGAGCGCCTCTTGTGGCGAAGGGACGCGCCTCGGCCAACCCCACCGCAACCGCGACCCGCGCCGATGACAACCTGACTTGCGAGCGTGTGTGAGGTCGGGGTGGTGGACGGCCTGAGATCGAGCGTCCGTCCTACTGCGTGGTGCGACGAATGGGCTTGCAATGCAAGCTTATGGCAGAGCCGGGAGAGAAGCATGGCGCGAATCGATTCACCGGCGACCACGGTGGCAAGCGCCAGCCCCGAGCCACCGGCCATGCCTGACCCCAGCCGGCTGCGCATTGTCTCGGTCGAGGACAACCCCTTCTATGTCGAGGTGATCCGCCAAGCACTTCATGACGCGGGCGTGGCGGCGGAACTTTGCGTCGCCACCGACGAAGCTTCAATGCGCGCGTGCCTTGCGATGGAGCCCGACCTGATCCTGTGCGACTACACGCTGCCCCGCTTCTCGCCAAAGGCTGCCTTGGCCTTGCTCGAGGAACTGAAGATGCGCATCCCGCTCATCGTGGTCACGGGGGGAGGTATCGGCGAGTCGGCTGCGGTCGAGATACTCCGGCTGGGCGCGCGCGACTATGTCGCGAAAGACGACCTGGCCACCTTGCCCCGGATCATGAACCGCGTGCTCGATCAGGAGCGTGCGCGCCGTACCGCGGAGGTTCTGCATGCCCGGCTTGCGAGCGCCCATCAGCGGCTCAAGGCCTTGTCGGCGCACATGGTCGACGTGCAGGAAAGCGAACGCAAGCTGGTCGCCCGCGAACTGCACGATGTGCTGGGCCAGGCGCTGACCGGCGTGCTGATGCACCTGGAGGCCGCCGAGCGAATGCCCGACGGCCCGGCTGCCAAGGAATGTCGCGCCGTCGCCACCCGCCTGGCGCGCGGGTCGCTCGACCAGATTCGGACCCTGTCCTTCATGCTGCGGCCCGCCGAACTCGATCTGCTGGGGCTGGTCGAGGCCGTGAGAACGGTCGCGGACTTGCAGCTTCGGCCCTGCGGCGTCCACGTCGAGGTGCGGACGCGGGGCGAGGTCAATGCGGCGCCGCCGGTCCAGGCGGCAGTGCTCTACCGCGTGGTGCAGGAGGCGCTGACGAACGTCGCACGGCACGCCCATGCGCGGCGCGTCTGGATCAATCTCGTGCGCACCGAGCCGGATCGGCTGACCGCCACCGTGATCGACGACGGTCGCGGCTTTGACGCGCACGCGGCGTTGCGTGATGCTGGCGACCAGCGCCATGTGAGCCTGGGCTTGATGGGCATGGTCGAACGCTGCGAACTGATCGGCGGTTACCTGAGAATTCGTTCTCGTGTTGGCCGAGGTACGGCAGTGCACGCCTGCCTCTGAGTGCCCATGAGCCCGCCACCATGAGAGAGCCGGTCACCCGCCTCGTCATCGCCGATGATCACGACCTGGTTCGCGCCGGCATCAAGCTGCTGCTGTCCGCGCTGCCGGGCTTCCATGTGGTCGGCGAGGCGCGAAGCGGCCCCGAGCTGATCGTGGCTGTGGCCAAGCTGAATCCCGACCTGGTGATCACCGACCTGGCCATGCCCGAGGGTGACGGCATCACCGCCATCGAATCGCTGCGCGAACAGCACCCCGCGCTGAAGATCGTCGCCATTTCGATGTACGACACCGCAGACTTCGCCCGCCGCGCGATTCGCGCTGGCGCGAATGCGTATGTGCTGAAGGGCTCGCCGGGCTACGAGATGGAATACGCGATCCGCGCCGTGATGGACGGCCACGGCTATTTCAGCCCGCTGGTGTCGCAACGCCTGGCCGCCAGGGAAGAGCCGCGTCCCGAGGACCAGCTCACGGGGCGGCAGATCGAGATCCTGACCCTGCTCGCGAGCGGCCAGGGCTCGAAGGAGATCGCCTTCGCACTGGGCCTGAGCCCGAAGACCGTGGACGTCCACCGCGCCGCGATCATGCATCGGCTCGGGCTGGGTGATGTGGCCAGCTTGGCGCTCTACGCTGTGCGCATGGGCCTTGTCGATCCGCAGACCCAGTTGCCGCGCGCGCCGCGCGCTCGCTGAAGCATCACCTCGGCCTGCACGCGCTACCGCTGACTCACCTCCAGGGCCTCGGCCGCTTCATTGAACTGCAGGTTGTCTATGCGACTGCGCACGAACTCATAGGCGTCCTTGCTCATGCGCCCTCGAAGCTGCGGTGAGATGGCGCTGAAGCGGTCCATCGCGGACAGGCTCTGCTGGCGCAGCAGGTCGATGAGATCGGCCAAGACGTGCGGCTCGAGCTCGCCGCCGCTTTGCAGCGCCAGCTCTTCGGCCCGAGCCCGAGCCGCCATGAGCACGGGTGCCGCGTCGTGATGCAGCCGTTGCAACTGCGCGGTGAGTCTCGTCGCGAGATCCGCGGCTCGCTCGACCTCGCCTGCGGCACAGGCCGCTTCGGCCTGGCCCGCCAGCTGATGGATCGCCTTGGCCCCGAGAATGCCCGCGCAGCCCCTCAGCTTGTGCATGCGTCCGGCATGAACGGCGAGCGCCACCGGGTCTTGCGCCCGCGCCAGCGCGGGAATCGCAATGTCGGAGAACTCCTCCAGAAGGCGCGCGAGCATCGATCGGAACAGGTCGAAGTCCTGACCCAGGCGCTCGCCCACGTCCCTCGAATCGATTCCCTCGATCTCCGGCCACGGCACCGGTGTTTCCGCCGATGTCTCAGGTGCCGCATCGGTCTGCCGTGTGAGCCGGCCATTTGAAGGCTTGGCGTGGTGCAGGATGCTGCCGACCAGGGCCTGGGCGTCGAACGGCTTGACGACGTAGTCGTTCATTCCGGCCTCGGTGGCTCGCTGACGCTCACTGCTCAGCGCACCGGCTGTCAGCGCGATGATCGGCAGGTCTGCCAGCCTCAGTTCGAGGCGGATGCGCCGGGTTGCATCGTGGCCGTCGAGCACCGGCATCTGGACATCCATCAGCACCACGTCGATGTCGTGCATCTCGGCCTCGAGAAATTCGAAGGCCTCCTGCCCGTTGCTCGCGAGCCAGACCTGCGCGCCCTGGAGTTCGAGAATGCGCTTCGTCACGTCCAGGTTGATGTCGCTGTCGTCGACGACCAGGACGCGCATGCCAAGCAGGGCGGGCTCGCCCGACGCCGCTGGAAGGGCCTCCAGGCGAGCCAGCGCCTCCGGCGAGGACAGGTCGAAGTCCAGCACGACCCTGAACTCGCTGCCGACGCCAAGCGTGCTGTCCAGGCCCACCTCGCCGCCCATCAGGTTGGCCAGACGCTTGACGATGGACAGGCCCAACCCCGTGCCCCCAAAGCGCCGCGTGATCGATGCGTCGGCCTGGGCAAACGGCGCGAACAGCTGTGCCTGCACTTCGGGGGCAATGCCGATGCCCGTGTCTTGCACGGCGAAGCCAAGCGTCACGCGCTGGGGCGTGCCGGCGAGCTGGCGAACGCACAGCCTGACGCTGCCGTGCTCGGTGAACTTGATCGCATTCGACAGCAGGTTGGTCAGGACCTGGCTGAGGCGTGTGGCATCGCCTTCCAGCGCTCCGGGCAGGTCGCCCGGCACGTCGATCTCGAAGGCAATTCCCTTGGCATCCGCTTGTACCGCCATCACGTCGCTCAGCTCCTTCAGCAGGGGGCGCAGGCTGAACGCGGCACGCTCGACGATCAGCTCACCGGCCTCGATCTTCGACAGGTCGAGCACGCTGTTGAGTACCAGGAGCAGCGACTTGCTGGCGAGATTGAGCTTCGCGAGCAGGGCCGACTGCGGCTCGTCCAGCGAGGTCTGCCCGAGCAGGTAGGACAGGCCGATCACCGCGTTCATCGGCGTGCGGATCTCATGGCTCATGTTGGCGAGGAACTCGCTCTTGGCACGGTTCGCCTGTTCGGCTTTGTGTGTCGCCTCGCGCAGCGATTCTTCGTATTGCTTGCGTTCCGTGATGTCGCGCGCCGCGGCGAAGACGCCTTGCAGCGTCCTGTCGCGGTCGTGGAAGGTGGACGCGTTGTAAGACACCACGGTGAGCTTGCCGTCCCTGGCGCGGGCGGTGAGCTCGTAGTTGGTGAGCTTGCCTTCGTTGAGCACGCGCTTGATGCCCGCCTCGGCCAGGTGCGGATCGGTGAAGTAGTTCTTGAACGGCGCGCCGATCAGCTCATCCCGCGTGCAGCCGGTCAGCGCCTCCATCTGCTTGTTGACGTCGGTGACGATGCCGCGCGGATCGGTCGTCATCAGTGCATCGATGTTGGATTCGATCAGCGAGCGGGTGTAGAAGTGCTGGTCGCGCAATCGCTGATCGAGCTTCTGGCGTTCCTCTTCGACCTGCTGGCGCGCGGTGTTGTCGGTGCCGATCAGCAGGTAGCCGATGATGCCGTCCTGCGCGTCGCGCAGCGCCGTCACCGACACGACCGCGCCGAAGCGGCTGCCGTCCCTGCGGATGTAGGTCAGCTCGTAGATGTCCTCGATGCCGCGCGAGGCCTTGAAGACCAGGGCCTCGAAGCCCGGCGCGATCGACGTGTCGAACTGGACGCTCAGCGCCTTTGCGCGCTCGATCAACTCGCGTGGATCGGAAATGTCGGCCGGCGTGACCTTGTTCATCACGTCGGCGGCCGTGTAGCCCAGCATGCGCTCGGCGCCGACGTTGAAGATCTGGATCACGCCCTTCGCGTCGGTCGCGATGCTCGAGAAGTTGGCGCTGTTGAAGATCGCGCTCTGCAGCGCCCCTGCCTTCAGCAGCGCCTCTTCGGCCTGCTTGCGCGCGGTGTTGTCGGTGCCGATCAGCAGGTAGCCGATGATGACGTCCTGCGCGTCCCGCAGCGCCGTGACCGACACCACGGCCGGGAAGCGGCTGCCGTCCTTGCGGATGTAGGTCAGCTCGTAGATGTCCTCGATCCCGCGCGAGGCCTTGAACACCAACGCCTCGAAGCCGGGCGTGATCGGAGTCCCAAGTTCGACGGAGAGCGCCTTGGCGCGCGCGATCACTTCCTGCGGATCGGAAATATCGGCCGGGGTGATCTTGTTCATCACGTCGGCGGCCGTGTAGCCCAGCATGCGCTCGGCGCCGACGTTGAAGATCTGGATCACGCCCTTCGCGTCGGTCGCGATGCTCGAGAAGTTGGCGCTGTTGAAGATCGCGCTCTGCAGCGCGCCCGCCTTGAGCAACGCGTCTTCGGCCTGCTTGCGCGCGGTGTTGTCGGTGCCGATCAGCAGGTAGCCGATGATGACGTCCTGCGCGTCCCGCAGCGCCGTGACCGACACCACGGCCGGGAAGCGGCTGCCGTCCTTGCGGATGTAGGTCAGCTCGTAGATGTCCTCGATCCCGCGCGAGGCCTTGAACACCAACGCCTCGAAGCCGGGCGTGATCGGAGTCCCAAGTTCGACGGAGAGCGCCTTGGCGCGCGCGATCACTTCCTGCGGATCGGAAATATCGGCCGGGGTGATCTTGTTCATCACGTCGGCGGCCGTGTAGCCCAGCATGCGCTCGGCGCCGACGTTGAAGATCTGGATCACGCCCTTCGCGTCGGTCGCGATGCTCGAGAAGTTGGCGCTGTTGAAGATCGCGCTCTGCAGCG
>JBDTVC010000016.1:0-37656 GCA_040007475.1 Burkholderiales bacterium | reverse complement strand
TGGTGGCGCTTCAGGGATTCCCAAAGGGCGCGCAAACGCAATATCCATCTAGCTAGACGCCTCTAGTCTAGCGCAGTTGCCCCCTGAGTTGCCCCCAGCGGCCTGCGGTGATGGCTTCGTCTTCAACGGCTGTGTGCATTCGCTTGCGCGCATTTGCCGACCGCCCCTACACTGTTCTTCGGCAGCATCCACCGGCGAGTTAAGCCCGCTGCCCCGCGGGCGCAAGCTCGTCAGCTCCTAACCTAGCTCGTAAGCCACAACTGACCTGGTCCTCCAGAGGTCGAACGGGCATAGGGAGGTGGATTTCGGCAGCGTCTCGCGCATCGTCCTTGAGATGATGTTTTGGTGGGTAGGCCCACCAGCCAACGCGGCATAGCCCGTTCGGTCTGACGCAACTTGGAAGGATCGCGCTCGTCCGTACGGAATCGGATGGCGTGCCTTTATAGGTTGTGTCATGAATCAAGATAAGTCGTCCGCTGATCTTTGCAAAAAGCTGGTCGCGCGTCGCTACGGGGTATGCACCCGCACGGTCAATAACTGGGTCGTAGCCGGATTGCTTCCAGCTGGTATTCGACGGTCAAGCCAGATGGTGGTCTGGCCCGTCGATGTGCTCGACGAGTACGACAGGCTTAAGCGCTTGGCTGCCGGGTACGCGGCATGAGCGCGGCGTATAGGCTGGAGGAGCCGCTTGAGGACGTTCTCATCGACTTGCATGTCGAGCTCGGCAGCTGCTACACGATGAAGTGGGCTGGCAAGTGGCCTTGGCTTGTCAAGCGAGGCAAATTCCTGTTCGTGGACCTCTTGGCCGCCGCTGACTATTGGGAAGAAAAGGGCAAGCACCACGTCGCCGCACGATTGCGTGAACGAGCGCTCGACCTGCATGCCAAAGTTGGCCCGTCACGCGCCCTCGCGGCCAGACTCAGGGAGGAGGCCGGCCAGTGACTGTTGGGCAGTCACTGGCTTCCCTCGTAATGCTCGTCGCGCCTCGTGGTTGGGGAGTGCGGCCGCATTTTGAGCGCGAGTTGCAGATGACACCTCAACTGTTCGCTGGTCGTCGCCGAGACGACCATGAGCAAAAAACGCGAAACGCCATCGGAGCGTGCCATTCGGCGCGTCAACCATTGGATCCGAACGAACAAGTCAGGCAAGCTGCACAAGGCACCCGCACTGGATCAGGCGCAGCTCCTGATCATGCTGGCGCTCGCTGGTATGGTCGACAACGTCGCGCCTCGCGGCGTGCTTACCGGGCGACGGAAGCCCAAGTACGCAGCAGGCTTGGGGCCCACGGTTCAGAGTTTGGCGACCATCACGCGGATCACCCGTCGTTGGGCTGGGGAGACGCTGTGGTGGTTAAGCCATCCGATCGCCGATGTGGACGGTCAACCGCTTGATCTGCGTGGGGACTCGGCACCAAGTGGCGGGAGAGTGCCACACACATGTGAAGTTGTCTTCCACAACCCGTTCATCCTGATCGCGCCTGGCGGCGCGGGCGGCGGCAGGCGCAACCGCATCTGGCTGCATCCTGCCTTTTACGAGGGCACAGATCAGGCAATTGACATGCTTGAAGAACTGCCACCGTGGCCGTATGACCCGCGTTTGAAAGAGAACTCAGTTCCCATTCAAATGGGAACTGGGGAGATGCATGAAGGGGAACTCAGTTCCCACAAACCGGAAGAGAGCAACACGGCCGGCGCTGCGCTGCCGGGGGACAAGCCAACGCTTCCGAACTGCCCGGGAGCGGAAATGCCCGAGGTTGAGAGCGTCGTCGATGACGCACAACGCGTCCGCACCGCAATGGTCGATGTCGAAGGGGTCGCACCGGGTGGTTCTTCCCCCGGCAGCGCAGCGCCGGCCGTGTTGGACTCGAAAAAAGACGAATCTAACCAAGGCGGGCGGGTGCGCGACGAGGCGCGCTTCGAGCAGTACGGTCGTCATCCGGTCTGTCAGGCGACGGTCAGTGTTCGCGACCAGTTCGAGTTCCTTGTGCAGCAACTCGGTCTGCATGGCGTCACCCAGTTCGACCTCATGGCGCCGGATCGCATCGATGTTGAGAAGCCTGACGGAAAGAGAGACAGCAAGAATGTGGGTTGGCGATGGACGTATAGGGACGCAGGGGGTCGTCGTCAGAACACCGCGTTCGGTGAGCAGGCGGCGTACAACCTCGGAGCCGGGCGGGTTCTTGTAGAGTTTGACCGCAGCTTGCCGGCGATCCTTGGCGATCGTGTGGGAGCGCGTGGCAAGCCAACCCTCGGTCGCGACTTCTACTGGCGCGCTGCTCGCGGACAGTCGTGGTCGCTGATCGTGCTTGACGATGTCGTCGTCGAGCGTCTACCTGCATGTCGGAGATTCATCCTGCAGACGAGTGAGCACAAGTATCAAGCGCTTCTGCTCTGCGACGAGGCGCTTGATGCCGACGATCGACACGAGCTGCAGAGCTACTACGTCCGTCAGAAGATTTGCGATCCTGGTGCAAGTGGCGGCATTCAGCCTGTCAGGCCGCCCGGCTCGATCAATCGCAAACCGGAGCGCGACAGTTTCGTCACCAGGCTGATCGACGTGCAGCTCGACGCGCAGCCGTTGTGCGTGACAGAGATTCGCAAGCAGATGGCTGCGCCATGCCTCGCTGTGCCCGCGAGCGATCGCGGGACGGTGCCGACCACCGCAACGAGCACCTCGACACCGAGCGGCGTTCTGGGTCGTCGAAGCGGTGGTCATGTCGGCGGTCGCGCGCGTGTTCGTACTGATGACAGCGCGTCGGCTGATGACCTGTCGGTCGCCATGAGCATGCTCAAAGGCAGAGCCGGGCAGAGTGGAGCCGAGAACGAAGTCAGGGCTTGGCTGATGACGTCGGCGATTGGACGCGGGAAAAAAGCCGACGCGCAGAGATACGCCGACACGACGCTCAAAGCGGCGCAGTATGCGCTTGCGCACGACGGTCAGCTACCAGAGACGCCTCGCCGCGCTGCGCGTCGTACGGGCAAGTAGATCACGCTGCAGACGCCCTCGAGGGCTTGCGCGAGCGCGCCTTCGATGCGGATGCTGCCGACACGTTCAGCCACGAGGCGAGTGTGCGCGCTCCGACTTTCAGGCCATCTGTCCTGAGCACTGCCGACAGTGACGTCGGCGTGTGTCCGTTAGCCAGTGCCTCAACGAGCTCTGGTTTCAGTGCCTCGATCGCGTCGCGGCGTGTCAGCTTCTTCTCCGGTGGCGGTGTGGAAGAAATTCGCGCCCGCATCGCTTCGATGTCAATCCTCTTGTTCGCCGTTTGCGAATCTTGGTGCTGGTCCATTGCATTTCCTTCGGAAAGTATTGGAAAGGTTGCATGGTCGCAGACGGCTGCGCTCTCGGTCAGCTGGTTGCATCAAGTGTTGAGGTCAGGTTGAAGTGAGGTTCAAGCGTCGATCCTTGACTGCAGGCACTCTTACACCGGTGCCAAGTTCTGTGAGCCAGCCTACCCACGTAGACAACTGCGTTGTCGACGCGGTGCTGGCGAGGGGGCTTCGCCCCCTTCGATCCCTGCCAACCCCGAGACCCATTGATCATGTCGAGTCTTCCAACCTTGTCCGATATCGAGCAGCTTGCCTTCAACCTGGCCATGGTCGCGCCGCGCCTGAAAGGCCGTGAAATCGAAGCGGGATCTGCACTTAGGCAAGTGGCAGCGTTGCTCAGTGAAGGCGCCGTGGACTACGCACACGAGCTCGCTCTCGACGCGCTGCATGCTTCCAGGCGCAGCGCCAAGTTCAAGGCTGGACATGAAGCCGATGCCGAGACGTATCTGTTGATGGCCATAGTCGCCTTGCTCATTACGGCGCGCGCGTCGCGCGAGACCCCCGATGCCAGCCTGCACTCGCTGACGACGGATTGGCCGTTGAGCGCTTCCGACCGTGACCGTATTCGTAAGGTGCTTATGCGTGATCCGCAGCTGAGCTACCGTCTCCAAGTCCATGAGGGGGCAGGTGACCATCCGCACGCGCATGCGATTTTCTTCTTTCGAATCTGATGAAATCTCGCCACCTCACCGTGGTCGTGAGCGCGCGCATCCCCGAGTCTGTTGCTCAAGAGTGGCGCGCCGCGGCAGCGGACTCCGGCCTACCGATGTCCGATTGGCTCCGCCAATCTGTTCATCTCAATGCCGTTCCCGTGATCGACTATCGGCCGCCCAAGCCGCGTCGACGCTTCTCACCTGCAGACACTGCACTTCTCCATGCGGTGGCGCGAGTCGGAAACAACCTCAATCAACTCGCCAAATTGATGCAAGACCTTGCGCTTCGTGCCCAGCGAATCGACACGTTGCGCTGCCTGCGCGTACTGGTTGAGATCCAGCTTGAACTTGCTTCAGTCGTTCAGGGGCGCGGGCGGGCCTAAATGCTTATCACAGTGTTTGATTACGGCACCGGTGACGGCGTTCAAGTTGTCGACTACCTGGGGGCAACCCACGATCACAACGGTGAGCTGCGTGCCGAAGTCGTGACCCTCCGTGGCAATCCTCGCATGACCGCGCGGATCATCAACTCGCTGACCAGCAAACACCGCTATAGCAGCGGCGCTGTGGCGTGGGCGCCGGAGGATGCGCCCTCGCGCGCCGAAATCGATTCGGTGCTCGATGACATCGAGCGGACAGCGTTCGCTGGTTTGATGCGTGACCAGTATGACTGGACCTGTGTGCTTCACCGCAGCGCCCATGGTGGCGTCCATGTGCACTTCCTGATTCCACGCGTCGAGTTGCATGCCTCCCGATCCTTCAATGCCTTCCCTCCGGGCTGGCGCAAAGACTTCGACGCGTTGCGCGACTTCTGGAACTTCCACAAGGGTTGGGCTAGGCCTGACGATCCGGCGCGAGCACGACCGGTGCAACCCGGGCTGATGGCGCCGGTCACTGCATCGCAGCTGAGAGCCGGGCTGAACATCGAGCCGGATCCACGCCTGTCGATCACCGACTGGCTGGTAAACCGTGTTGAGACCGGCCTCGTGCGAGATCGCACCGACGTCCTGGCCTCGCTCGCCGAACTGGGCGACATCAACCGAGCGGGCGCCGACTACATCAGTGTCCGCTTGACACCCGGCGAGAAGTCGATCCGCTTGAAAGGCGCCGTATATGTCGACACCTTCTCCTCCAAAGCCTTCCTCGCTGTCCGACAGGCTACGGAACGATCAGGAACAGATCCAGCGCCTGCTCGCCGACCAGACCCAGAAGCTGCTGGCTCAGCACGCCGCCGGCTTGCAGAAGCTGTTGAGCGACGGGCTGCGTTCAACAAGAAGCGCTTCGGAACGTCATCGCGAAGAGGTCGGCCAGCTACATCGGGGAATGTTGATTCGCATTCGATGGCTTCTGCTTTGGCCGGTGGCGGCAACAATCTTTATGACCGCACTGATGCTGATGGCCGCGGCCATGTGGACGACATATCGACTCGACCAGCTTGCGGAGGCGCAGAGAGCCTTGGACCAAGCGGGCACCAATCTGGTCGCGCAGCGGCAAACGACTCTTCAAGTTCCAGTTCCACAGCCACTCCGAAGAAAGTGCAGGTAGCCCATGACCGAGATCGAGACCTTGATCGGAAGCTTCGACACGAGCGAGATCGTCGAAGCCGCAGAGCCGCGTACGTGGGAGCTTCGGCCTGTCGTGCAAGCACTCTCGGCCGAGCGCAGACCCTCGACGGTCTGCACCGGGTGTCCTCAGTCTCTCTGGTTCAAATCGACGACCGACCTGCGCTGCTACTGCAAGACGATGCACCTGATCGTGTGGTGCACCATGGAGCCGAATCAGTTGACCGACTGCGACGAACTCCACCGGATGTTGACGGGGGAGGAATGGGAATGACCGATGCCGGCATAGACCTGTTCGTTGTCCTTCCTGCCTTCACATTGACGCCCGTCGTCGATACCGGCGCCGACAACGGCAGCACGTCCGACACTGACGTGGGGTCTGCAGCCCTTGAGCTCTCGCCCGCATGGACCTACGACTTGAGGAGCACCCCATGAACGTATTCGGCCAGGCCTATCGCCGTGACGGGCTCTTCGACGCCGAACTGACTCGCCTGGCAGCACAGTTGGACGAAGCCGCAGACAGGTTCGTCGCGCGGTCCGTAGCCATTTCGGACATCGCATCGCTTTGGCGATCGAACTTCCATGGAGCCGTCGGAGTCTGCATCGAGCGGCAACCCACCGGCGGAGGCACGGTCGTTCAGGTTTTCAGCAGTGTCGGACGATTCTCTCGCCCGGATGCGGGTGAAGTTGCGAGCCCCAAGTTCGCGGGCTACCTTCCCCTTTCGGATTTGTCCGCCGACAAGTTGGCCGCGGAGATTTTCATAGCGCGCATGAGGCTCGCCTGTCCGGACTTCATTGCGCAGGCGAGGGAGCTCGGCGTCCGCGATCCCTCGAACGCCTCCTCGAGAAGGCCATTCACTCCTTCGATCGCTGGCATCCTCGGAGAGGTGCTTCGCGAGACCTTCGCGGCAACGGGCCAGCCGCAGGCTTTCGAGCGCGTCGTGGCTGAATGGCTCCGGCAAGAGCTCGACAACATGTTCACCTTGTTGGTCGACCGACGCTGGATTGAAGATCCTCCTCGAGACGGTGGATGACGATCGTCACGCGGATGCGACGTCCACAACGTTAATTAGAATCCCGGCTCGCGCGTGTCAAATCGCCGGTATGCCTTTGCAATGCCCCGTCCCGGAGCCGGGCGAACTATAGAATTGTTTCCATACATCTACTAATAAGAGCCCGCATGGCCAAAGCGACACCGTGTCGCCCGGGCCGTCCTGGGCGGCCAGAAGCCAGACAAGATTCAGTTGACAACCGCCTAGCGCCGCAGTCGGGGCGGACTCCGTTGACCCCTCGGGGGCAGCTCGGGTGAGCTTCGCTCCGACTCGAAACGCTTCCGTTGTCCACCGCCTTTTCAAGATGGCGATCTGGGCCGGCGCCGAGACGGCCGTCAGACTACACATCGCCAGGGGCGATGACCTCAACGCAACAGATGAGAGCGGGCTCACCCCGCTAATGATCGCCGCCGCGCGCAACAAGTCCGCGGTGTGCCGTTTGCTGATTGAGGCTGGAGCCAATTTGGCCACCCTGGACCGGACGGGCCGAAGCGCCTTGGAGATCGCGATTGCCCACAGCGCAACGGATGCCGCCTGCGTCATCGAAGTGGCACTGAGCCAGCAAACGCTGCAAGTCGTCCCGGTGGCAGTCCCGCTCTTTGAGCTAACGGTGGCAATGGTCACGGGCTCTCTTGAAACATCTGGCGCTTCGCCTACGGCGGCCGACCTGGGAAGAGCTGAGGCTGAGCGTGTGGAGCCCGCAGTATCTGATGCACTGCCGGTCCAACTCGATTTTGATGACGATGGCGAGCCGCTGGAGCTTTCCGGCTGGGAGCCGGAAGCGGAGTCCAAACCACCGACCGACGATCGACCAGCAGTTGTCGCGCACGTCGCGACGCAGGAGGCCATCGGGAGGCATGTCGCTCCGGACAATTCTGCGGGTTGGGCGGACTTCGAGGCCGATCTGCCTTTCCAGGCTGCGCCGCTGCTTCGAGCGCAGGATGCAGAGGGCCGCGTGGAAATTCGCGCGCTTCTGCTGCGTGCGATTCGGGAAGGCAGCGTTCCCGAGCTCGCAATCGAGAATGTTTGCCGAGATGCTGACGGCGCGCGAAATCAGGCCACCGAAGCACTGTTGTGCGTGGTCATCAACGACCTGGGCGCCGAGAGCGACGAACGTTTCGAATGCCGGTCCCCATTTGACAGCTCCGAAGCATTTGTCGATCCCGAAGAGTCAGCTGAGGAGTCTGAGACTGTCGACGAGGCTCTCGGTTTTCTCGACAACCTGCGCTCGCGGAACAATGAGCCCATCCGCCTCTACATGCGCGAGGCACAGCGCACTATCCTTCTGTCCGCCGAGGAGGAGGTCGAGCTCGCCCGGGAAATGGGTCGCGCCGTCGACGCTGCGATCGACGCGCTCTCGCATTGGCGTGGAGGACTGGAGTGCCTGCGGCTTGCCATCGCCAGCGCACGCCGTGGCGAAAGGTCGATCAACTCGATCGTGTCGAGTGCACGCGAGGCCGCCTCGCCAGTGGAGGAAGCCGCCGGCGTCGACGACTTGAACAGCGTTGAATCGGGGGTCACTGTCGTTCCACCAAATCCATCTTTTGGCCAAGACGACGAGGAGGTCGAGCTTGGCCAGATGACGGCTGAAGACGAGACTCTCGACGCGTTCGCTCTGGCCGACGAGCTGGCGAGGCTGCTCGAGGCCGAGCGCTCCGGCTCACAGGTTCGCGACGCACTCGCATCGATTTCGCTCCGCCGATCATTTTTGATCGGACTCTGCGACTCAGCGGCAGACGGTTCCACGGAGGCGGCCACCTATGCGCGAGCCATTCGCTCCTTGATGGCGCTGCGAGGCCGGATGGTTCGAGCCAATCTTCGGTTGGTCATCTCCCTGGCGAAGAGATACATGTATGCCGGCGTCCCTATGGACGACCTGATCCAGGACGGGAACATCGGACTCTTGAACGCGGTCGACAAATTCGACTGGCGACGGGGATTTCGCTTCTCGACGATGGCGACCTGGTGGATCCGACAACAGATCTCGCGTTCGATCGCCGATTCCTCACTGGCGATACGGCTGCCTGTCCACGTCTATGAGATCGCGCAGCACTTTCCCCGCGCGGCCGAGGCCTTCGAGAAGGAAACCGGCAGGCTCCCCACTATCCAGCAGCTTGCCAAGCTCGTGGGACACGATTGGAAAAAGGTCGAGACGCTGATCAGAGCGTCGTCGGCGCCGCTGCCGATCGACGCGCTCGACAACGAACCGAACCTCAACGCGTTCAACCCGGAACCCTTTGAGGCCATCTCAGCCATGGAGCTGCGCAAGACTCTGGACGATTTGCTTGTTGAGCTGGGAGCCAGGCCAGAGAAGATCGTTCGTCTGCGCTACGGCATGGGTGTCGATGAGCCGCAGACGCTCGAAGAGATTGGCGCGCTGTTTGACGTGACGAGAGAGCGCATCCGCCAAATCGAGTCGAAGGCGCTGACGAAGCTGAAACATCCAACGCGTCTCGTCCGCCTTCTCGAGTGGTCGCTTGACCCCGAAAGGCGTCGACCTTCGGAGCCATCGGCGCCGCCAAACCCAGACGACGATGGCGAGGATGTCGCCTCGGCCGATCCCGTTCCCAACCCTCCACGCGCGTCGGTGGCGCGCGCGCCGACGGTCGCGCGAACGGAGGGCGGCAAGCGGCTCACCCCCGTCGAGCGAGTCTTGCGGCAGGCGGCACTCTTGGACATCTCGGTGGAGCAAACCACGCGTGGCGAGGAGACGACCACCTGGGTGAGCCTCACGAAGTCCACCGACAACCGTCACCGCAAGCTGATCCGGTCCCTTATGGCGCTGGGCTTCGAATACTGGCCCGGAAAGGGGTATTGGCGATGAGCCTCGCATCGCGCAACGCCCCACCCCGCGCGGGCGCCATGTTGGAGGCCCTGCGCGGCCTGGGCTATTCCAGCGCCGCGGCGCTGGCCGATATCATCGACAACAGCGTGTCCGCCGGCGCCTCGGAGGTCCATGTCGGCTTCGCATGGGCCGGGGCCGAGAGCCGCGTCAGCGTGCTCGACGACGGCCGCGGCATGTCCGACGCGGAGCTTGAAAGCGCTATGACGCTCGGCGACAAGAGCCCGCTCGATGAGCGCCATCCGGGCGACCTCGGCCGCTTCGGGATGGGCCTCAAAACCGCGTCGTTCTCCCAGTGCCGGCGGCTGACCGTGGCGAGCGCCAAGGCTGGCGCTCGCTCCTGCCTTCGTTGGGACCTCGATGCGCTCGCGCGAGACCCCTCCGGCGGTTGGCTGTTGTTCGAAGGGCCGGCTCCTGGGTCCGAAGGCTTCTTGGCACCTTTGTCGGACAAGGCATCCGGCACGCTGGTCCTTTGGGAGGCGATGGATCGGGTCGTGACCAAGGCCTACACGGCCGAAGATTTTTTCGAGCTCATCGACCGCGTGCAGGCCCATCTCGCGATGGTGTTCCACCGCCTGCTCGAAGGTCCGCGCCCGCGCTTGCGGATCCTCATCAACGGCCGGCCCGTCGCGCCATGGGATCCGTTCATGTCGGGGCACCCGGCCAAGCCTTGGAACTCTCCAATCGCGAGGTCCAGCGCCGACGCCGTCACAGTCGCGGTGGAATGCCACGTGCTCCCCCACAAGGACAAGCTGTCCGCCGAGGAGTTCGAGCGCGCCGCTGGCCCCGACGGCTGGAACGCGCAGCAGGGCTTCTACGTCTACCGCAACGAGCGGCTCCTGGTCGCGGGCGGATGGCTGGGACTTGGGCCCGGCCGCGCATGGAACCGCGAGGAGCCGTATCGCCTCGCGCGCATCCGCCTCGACATTCCGAACACGGCCGACGCCGCGTGGAAGATCGACATCCGCAAATCGATAGCCCGGCCCCCGGTCTCTCTGCGCCCTTGGCTCACGAAGCTCGCCGAGCACACCCGCGAGCAGGCGCGCAAGGTGTTCGCGTATCGCGGCTCGCCGAGCCAGCCGCGGGTCGGCGGCCCGATCGAGCAGGCATGGCGCGTGGAGCGCTCGAACGCCGGCGCGCGCTACCGCATCGACGAAAAGCACCCGGCCGTCGCAGCGGCCCTCGGCGCCGCAGCCGAACACGCGCCCCTCATCCGGGCCATGCTGCGCGTGGTCGAGGAGACCGTCCCTGTGCAGCGCATTTGGCTCGACACGGCCGAGAACAAGGACACGCCGCGCACGGGCTTCGCGGGCGAGCCGACCGCCGCGGTCGTCGAGGTGCTCAAGGCGCTCTACGCCGACATGGTGAGCCGGCGCGCGATGAGCCACGAGCGCGCCAAGAAGGCGTTGTCGACGACCGAGCCGTTTCAGAACTATCCGGACCTCATCGCGGCGCTGCCCGGCGAGGCCGGGCAAAACAACTGTCCAGGGACACCATGAGCGAACCGAACAAATCGACGATGGACGCGATCGCAATCGCCCAGACTCTTCTGCGCTCCGAGGGGGACAAGAGCAAGTTCACGGCGGCCCTCATCTCCGACAAGGTGAGGCTGGCGGCGATGATGATCGAGCCTTCCAGCGGCGAGCCTGTCGACCAAGAGGCGGCCATCGCCGAGCTGGTCCGCCGATACAGCCGCTGGATTGGCAAGGACTCCACACTCGAAGACAAGGCCGGGCACCTCAAATGGCTCGACGCCGCCCGCAAGAGCGACTGGCGCTATTGGCGGCGCTACGAGCAATACATCGAGCGGCAAATCTCGTCCGAGGTCGTCGGCGCGCTCGACGACTCCACCGACGGCATACTGGGCCTGCTCGAAGATCCCAGGCGCGCGGGCGCGTGGGACCGCCGCGGCCTCGTCGTCGGCCACGTGCAGTCGGGCAAGACCGGCAACTACTCGGGCCTGGTCTGCAAGGCGGCGGACGCTGGCTACAAGATCATCATCGTGCTGGCTGGGCTGCACAACAACCTGCGCTCGCAAACGCAAATCCGCCTCGAGGAGAGCTTCCTCGGCTACGAGACCTCGCCCAACCGCGACCCGGGCAAGCCCATCGGCGTCGGAGAGATCGACAGCGACCCCTCCATCGCTCCCAACTGCATGACGACGCGGGCCGATAACGGCGACTTCAACACGCGCGCAGCCGCCAACCTCGCCATCACGCCAGAGCAGCGGCCCTGGCTGTTCGTCGTCAAGAAGCAAAAGACCGTCCTGACGCAATTGCTCAAATGGATCCGCGGCCACGTCGCCGACACGAGGGACCCGGCCACCGGTCGCCCAATCGTCGGCGCGCTGCCGCTGTTGGTCATCGACGACGAGGCTGACCACGCCTCGGTTGACACCGGAGAGCAATTCTTCGACGCGGAGGGCAACCCCGACGAGGAGCACGAGCCCAAAGCCATCAACAGGCTCATCCGCACCATCCTGCACTCGTTCGCAAAGAAGGCGTATGTCGGCTACACCGCCACGCCCTTCGCCAACATCTTCATCCATCGTCAAGGCCAGACCGCCGACGAGGGCCCGGACCTGTTCCCGCGGGCGTTCATCAAAAACCTCGCGGCGCCCTCGAACTACGTCGGACCCGCGCGCGTCTTCGGCTTGCGATCGCCCGACGGCCGAGTGGGAGGCCTGCCCCTCTCTCGCGGCGTGTCCGACAACATCGACAAGGACGCGCCTGGCGGATGGATGCCGCCCAAGCACAACAAGGACCACACACCGACCCACATGGGGCAGGAGACGCTTCCCCCGTCCCTGCGGGAGGCGCTTTGCGCATTCGCTCTCGCCTGCGCGGTCCGCGGCATCCGGGGGCAAGGCTCGCAGCACTCCTCCATGCTGGTTCACGTGACCCGGCTGACTCTCGTCCAGGGCAAGGTCCACGCCCAGGTCGAGGAGGCTGTCAAGCGCATGAAGCAAAGGCTCACGCGCGGGATCGACCACGAAATGTTGGTCGCACAGCTCAAAGAGCTTTGGGAGCGCGACTTCGTCCCCACCTGCGCCGCAGTCGCCGAGCGCGTGCCCGAGCCCGGCGGCCCGCCGCTGGTGCCCACGTGGGAGGAGGTGTTGGCGACGCTTCCCGACGCCGTCTCCGACATCGAGGTGCGGATCGTGAACGGAACCGCCAAGGACGCGCTCGACTACTCGGAGCCCGGCAAGGGGCTCAAAGTCGTCGCGATCGGCGGCGACAAGCTGTCTCGCGGGCTCACCTTGGAGGGCCTGTGTGTGAGCTACTTCGTCAGGACGACGAAGATGTATGACACGCTCATGCAGATGGGCCGCTGGTTCGGCTACCGCCCGGGATACGTGGACCTCTGCCGCCTCTACACGACGGAAGATCTCGTCGAGTGGTTCGAGCATATCGCCGACGCGGCCGAGGAACTGCGCGGAGAGTTCGACGCCATGGCGGAGAGCGGTGGTACTCCCCTCGAATACGGCCTCAGGGTGCAGTCCCACTCGGTCCTGCTGGTCACTTCGCCCTTGAAGATGCGCAACGCGCGAAGCCTCCAACTGTCGTTCAGCGGCGAGCTGTTGGAGACCGTCTCGCTGCACAACGACGCAGCCACCCTCGACCGTAACCTGGCGGCTTTCGAGCGGCTCGTCGGCGCCATGGGAGCGCCCACCGAGAGCGATCCCATGAGGACCCGCGGGGCCTCGACGCAGGAGTGGAAGGGCTTCCTGTGGAGCGGCGTGCCGGGAGAGACCGTCGCCGAGTTCTTCGAGGCTTATTCGACGCATCACAAAGCGCGCAAGGTCAACAGCGATCTGCTGCACAAGTTCGTTCGCTCCATGGGCAGCGTCGGCGAGCTGACCTCATGGACCGTCGCGGTCATCGGCGGCGGAGCCTCCGATCCCTTTTCCCTTCCTGGGGGCCTTGCAGTCAATCCGCTGCAACGCAAGGCCGACGACGCCATAAAAGACCGTTACTCGATCGGCAGACTCCTGTCGCCGCGCGACGAGGCGATCGACCTCAATGAGGCCGCCTGGAGCGCCGCCCTCGAATCGACCGTCAAGGCGTGGAAGCCTGACCCTGGCCGGCAAAACGACAGCACCAAGCCCAAGCCGCCAGAGGCCCCCAACGGCCCAGCCATCAGGCGGGTGCGCGGCAAAGGCGCAGACGGCGTCCCGCCGGCGTTGGAGCGCGGCCTGCTGTTGCTCTATCTGCTGGACCCCACGAAGGCCGAAGGCAATTTCGCGGGGCGGACCGCGCCGATCGTCGCGTTCGGTGCGAGCTTCCCGACAAGCGCCGCCGGGGTCAAGGTCGAATACAAGGTAGACCACCTTCTATGGGAGACCGAATATGGCCCGGCCGATTGACGAATGCGCGGTCGCCTGGCAGTCGCTTTCGGGGGCGGGCGACGAGCCTGGATGGCGGACGATTCCGGTCACGCCGGCAGGAGGATGCAAGCTCAGCGCGGGGCGGCGTTTCCCTGGAAACCACGAGGCGCTGCTCGCCTCGTTCTCCGGTGCGTCCCTGCCCGCCGCGGAGAAGCTTCCCGACGGCCAAGGCTTCTCGGTCGAGCGGGTCGACCCGCACGGCGACGGCGCGATATGGATCGCCTTGGCTCGCGCGCCCTTGGGTGGCTCGGAGCTCTTCGCCACCATGGTAGCGGACGTGGCCGGCGCGCTCGACGCCGAGGGGGGCGCCGATGTAGCTCGGCTCCTGCGCGTGTTTATTGGACGCGTCCGCGCATGGCAGGAGTTCATGCGCAAAGGCGGGCAGAGCCTGGGGCCCGAGGAGGAAATTGGTTTGGTCGGCGAGCTGATCGCCCTCGCCTCGATCATCGATGCCGGCTTGCCCGCGGCGATCGCGTGCGAGGCCTGGCTGGGCCCGGTCGACGGACTGCGGGACTTTGAGATCGGGACAGGCGGCATTGAGGTGAAATGCACGCTGTCGGTCGTCGGCTTCCCAGCGCGCATTGGATCTCTCGACCAGCTGGACGACACGGCCCGCCAGCCGCTATACGTAGCCGGCGTGCGCCTGCGCCAAGTCGAGAGCGGTCAGTCCCTTCCCGATTTTGTCGAGACGCTGCGGGACGTCGCCAGGGGAGACGAGGAGGCCGAACGCGTCCTAGCCGAGCGGCTCGTCGCCGCCGGTTACTTCGACGCCCACGCCGGCAGGTATGCGAGACGGTTCGTCCACGTCGCCTCGCGGATCGTCGAGGTCGGACCGAGCTTTCCAAGGTTGACGCCTTCGAGGGTGCCCGCCGGCATCATCAAGGCGTCGTATGAGATCGATTTGGACCGCGCGTCGGGACCCAATGTCGGGATGGATGAGGCGTTGAAAAAACTGGGAGCGCTGTGAACATGGAGCTGTTGGAATTCCTGCGCGAGACGCAATCCGAGGTGCGCGCGCAAATGAGCGAGGGCGCCCCGTTCGAGGAGATCGCGTTCTCGGAGATCGTCATGGCGCACATGGCCGAGATCGGCATGACCCACGAGCCATCGGCGTGCCACTTCCAGGGGCGAATCGGCAACGCGAACTTGAAGTTGAGCGGATACGCGATGTCGATGGAGCGCGAGGAGCTGGATCTCTTCGTCAGCCTCTACGACGGAGTCAACGAGGTCACCAACATTTCCGACACCGAGACGAAGACCGCGGTGGAGCAGTGCCTGCGGTTTCTGGCAATGTGCGCCGGCGGCACGATGGCAGCAAGACTCGAGGAGTCGAGCGACGCGCGCAGCTTGGCCGAGACCATCCAGCTCGTCTATGACGACCTGGAGCAGGTGAGGATCTTTGTGCTGACCGACAAGGTGGCCAAGACCAAGAGTTTCAAGACGCGCGAGATAGCCGGCAAGTCGGTGCGGCTCGAGGTCATGGACATCGAGCGGCTGTTTCGCCATTGGTCCGAGGGCAAGCCGCGCGACGAATTGCTCGTGGACTTCGTGGAGGCCTCCGGCTCGCCGTTGCCATGCATCTTCGTGCCCGGCGCAAAGCAGGACTATGGCTACGCCCTTGCCGCGATCCCCGGCGACGCGCTGCGCCTGCTCTACGAGAAGTTCGGCTCGCGCCTGTTGGAGGCCAACGTCCGCTCATTCCTGAACGTCAAAGGCAAGGGCGTCAACGCCGGCATCCAGAACACGCTGCGCAACGAGCCGGGCCGGTTCATGGCCTACAACAACGGCATCGTCATCGTCGCCGACGAGCTGCACTTCGGAAAGACGGCAGACGGGGGCGTGGGCATCTCCTGGATTAAGGGGCTGCAAATCGTCAACGGCGGACAGACTACCGCGACGATCTTCTTCGCCAAGCGCAAGCACCCGGAGATCGACTTGTCGTCGGTGTTCGTGCCTGCGAAGATCATCGTCATGAACAGCCAGGACGAAGCCCAGGAGGAAGCTCTGGTCTCCGACATCTCGCGCTACGCGAACAGTCAGAACGCCGTCCGCCAGTCGGATCTATCGGCCAACAAACCGTTTCACGTGGAGATCGAGCGGCTGTCCTTGTCCGTGTATTGCCCGGACGGTGTGTCGCGCTGGTTCTATGAACGGGCCGCCGGCAGCTACAACACGATGCTCGCGCGCGAGGGCACGACGCCGGCTCGGCTCAAAGCCTTGAAGGAAGCCATTCCGCCGGGGCGCAGGATCACCAAAACCGACTTGGCCAAATACATCAACGCCTGGGACCGAAAGCCTGACTTGGTCAGCATGGGCTCACAGAAGAACTTCGACCGCTTCATGGATTCCATCGCCGGCAAGGAAGGCGAGGAGCCCAAGCCGATCACGAAGGACCACTACAAGATCATGATCGCCAAGGCCAAGCTCTTTCGCGACACGTCGAAAATTGCGAGACCCATGTTCGTCGCCGGCCAAGCTAACGTCGCAACTTATGCAATCTCCGTGCTGGCGGCAACGCTTGGAGATCGTCTAAATCTGGAAAGGGTGTGGGCCAATCAAGGGGGCTCGCCAGAGCTGATGGCCCAGATCACGGTCTGGGCGAAAGAGGTCAATGAGATCTTCTTGCGGACAGCCAACGGTCGCCTTCTTTCCGAGTGGGCCAAGAAGCCTGAGTGTCGAGAGGCCGTCATGGGTTCGACGTTCTCGGCCCCTTCTGCCGGCATTCCGGAGCTGGGATAGCCGCGTGGCCGGGTACGGCGAAGGCGTCGTGACATTATTCGAAGGACTGCTCACGGATGATGTCTGTCGACCGATCGTGCTCGATGCGCTGTCGCATCACCTTAAGGGCTTCCTGCGCCCAGGCTACAACGACGGAATCGGCGTGGCCTACCAAACTCTCGACGAGTAACAAGTGAGGCGCGAGAGTTTGCGCAAGACTGCCCGACCAGTGGCTTGGATGAAAGTGACTGCTAAAGCCCTGGAGCACGGCCGCCTTGTCCGGCGCGAGCTCCAGGAGGCGAGCTGCCACGGCGCTCAGGGTCGCGCCACTTGGGCTGTCTTCCAGCGCAGACGCCGTCTTCTTGGTCGGCTTCTCAAATAGTTCGACTTCACGAGCCACTACCGGCGCTCGAGCTCCCGGGGCAGCGCCCACCCATTGCAAGAGCATCTCTTCGGGCGCGCACTGCACGATTGGGCCATGACGGGCGATAAACCGCGCCCGAAAGCCGAGGTGGCGCTTGGGATTCGGCTTGCTCAGGAATGCGTCCAGTGCAACCAGTGGCTGCAGCTTGAAGAGAGTGCAAGCCAAGTCGCCGAAGTCCTCGCCGTGGCTGTAGTCGTTAAGGGCAGCTGCAAAGCGAGCGGCGAACTGCGCAGCTGCTTCGACGGCCAGCGGCCCTACGAAGGCGAGCTTGGCGAGTTCGTTGACCCTCCGCCCGACGTTGTGGTTGCGGGATTCGAAGGTGAAGCTGGCCAACAAGGTGCGCGCAAGCAGTACCAGCTCAGGAGAAATATCAGCCCTCCGTTCATTCCAGCGGTGTCGCTCGGTGCCCAAATCGTCGATAGCGGCGATGAGGCCGTTCTCCATCGTGGAGAGCACCTGCATCGCCTCGCAGAACTTCGCAACCGACAGACCGCCGTCATCCCCGTGCGAGATACTCAGCACGTATCGGTGCGCCCTGGCGTTAGCCCGCTTCATGGACGCAATCAGACGGTCGCCGTCCGCGTCGTCTCGCGGCGCACCCAGCAGGTCGGGGTAGTACACGTCGAGCTTGTCGTCGCCCACCACGCTGTCCATGATGACGACGGCATTTTTCGGCTCCTTATTGCGCAGTCCGCGGACGAAGCCAGCCAGCAAGGAGACGTTCGGCTCACCCGGCAGTTCCACGAACGCATCGTGGAGCATCTGCCAGTGACGCTGGGCGTCATGCGTTCCCTGGCCTAAGCCTTGCCCGAGGTAATTCTGGCGGCCGCTCTCTTGGGCGAGGAGCTCCGTTAGTACCTGCTCAAGAGCAGCGTCATCCGCGGCGAGGGCGGTGCCAAGGTCGACAACCCGCTCGTTCACCCGCTCCCAAGATGTGACCGGATTCTTGTCCTCGTTCTCGTCAGATTCGTCGACGGCGTCGGCGACGTCCAGCAGGCCCCCTGCGTGCTCCAAGGCGTAAGCCCGAACCTCCTGCGCGAGCCCCTTGGGCGCAATGGCCGCATCAAGCTCATTCAACGCCCGAAGCGTTTCAGGCGCCATCTGTTTACTGTCGAATCGCAGAGTGCTCCTCGTCGCAACCCAGCCCCCCGGCCAGCCACTTCTCCCCGCCACCTCAAGCATCAGCGCCTTCAGCTGGTCATCCACGCCGCAAGCCCAGACCTCGCGGAAGTGAGCGGCGAGAGCGGTGCGCACTCTCTGAAGACCCTGGTCTCCCGAGGCAGCTTCACGGCGCAGGAGTGCAATGGCACTCTCAAACCACGCCAGGACTTCGGCGTGCGACTCCGGCTCCCAGCCGTAGCCGTGCGGCCGCGCGCCGAACGAAAAATCGTGCGACGAGCTGATGTGGTTTGCCTCCAGCATGGCTTCAACCGCCGTCCAGGTGATCTCGCGCCGCTTGCCAGTGGCCGTGGTGAGCAGATGCTCCAGCAGCCGAACGCGTTGCGCCGGCGGCGCCAGGGTCCCCGATAGGCCGATGCGAAACATCTCCTTCCACGCCCCGCGGCAGTCGACGTTGTTGCTTTCCTCGTGCTCTGCGAGGGTGAGGAGCAGGGCCGCGGCCCTGTCGAACGACTCGGGTTGGTAGGCCAAGTGCCGCAGCAGCGTGCTCCACTCGTGCATCGAGTGCTTGTGTCTCAGCACGAAGTTGGCCGCGCTGCAGGAACTGAGGGCACGCTCCATGCCGGCAAGAACCTTGTCGGGCACCAGCGGTGCAAGATTGATGAAGAGCTTGCGGCCAAGCTCGTTCAGCTGGGCGGGGTCAGCGAGCCACCTCTCGTCTTCCATCCAGTGGCCGGCAATGGCGCACGCCTCCTCGGAGTCGTGCAGGTATTCGAGGCGGCGGCTGAACGAGATGAGGAGGCGCTCACTGACTGCAAACGCGTCCGTGATGTCGGCAGCAGGTATTTCCTGCAGCGCCCACTGCGCCAAGCGGTTAGCCAAGGCCGGGGGCAGGACCGCGCGCCACTTGCTGCGAGACTGAACCAAGTCGCGCCGCTTTAAGCTACTAACGTGCCGGTACAGCTCGTTGGGCGTCATCTCCGCCAACCTCGCGAGCACCCGCAACTCCGAAGACTCGCTTTTCATGTCTTCCACTTCGAAGGAGTACACGAGCGAGCAGACCTGTGCCGCCCTCAGCAGTTCCGGATCCTCGGCCTGCCCCTGCCTAAACAACCGTCGGAACAGTTCCGTGTCGTTCAGGACACCAAGGCCCTCGCCCTTCGCGACCGTGCGAGCCAAGGCCAGCGCAACCCGGGCGTTGCCGCCCGAGAACTCGGTAATCCGCTGGCGGTCCGGCCCGGTCAGGTGGGGCATCAGGCGCAGAAGGATGCCCTCAAGAACCTGGGCTGAAGCCGGCGCAAGCTCATACACGTCCGTCGCGTCTGGGCTGTCGTCGTCCGCAACGTCATATTCGACTGTCAGAAGGCTCAGGTGTTTGTTGTACTGGCTGACGACGTCAGCCAGCGTTCTATGGGTTTTGGGATTGCAGTTATCGACGATGACTATTGCCCGCTGCTCTTTCGAGCCCAGTCGCAACAGCATCTCCCGTGCACTTGGGTCAGGCTCGTTTCCGAGATCGGTGTACAGCACGAATGCTTGGTCGGGAAGCTCACCGCTGCCGACCTCTTTCTCGAACAGGGCCTGCACCATGCGAGTCTTGCCCGTGCCGGACAACCCAACCACCCGAAGCACTTGGCCGGGCTTGCTCAAGGCGGCGCGCAGCCTTGCCAAACCCTCGGTCACGGATAGCGCCTTCGCAGCGCCGCCGCCGGTACGCTCCACCAGCCTTGCCGTGTCGTCAAGCAGATAGGGAACGTCGGGTCCGGCCCAGCAGCCGTACCCTTGCCAGCCTTGCAGGCGAGCGTTGACCCGCTCTCGGAGCCACAGCTCGACACCGGGATACTGTCGCACCCACCTGGCTAGACGGTCCCGGTCAAAAAAGTCGAGCTTCAGGTCGGAATGGCTAGGCTGGTCTGCCACGGCGTCCCGCATTGCCTGGATTCGTTTGGCAAGGTAAACGTCGGCCACCGTGCCCTTGGAGCTCACGATGACATAGGCGCCCTTGCGGGCAATCAAGTCCTTGAGGCAGTTCCGCAAAACGCCTTTCGGCCGCATTTCTGCCGTGATCGCACCCACGGGCATGTTCTCGCACTTCACCTGGAAGCCCGTTTCTGGCCGGAGAATGAAGTCGCACGAAGGGCTTGGCGCCTCAGAGTCAAGCGCAGCGCGCGACGCGGGCCCCTTTAGGGGTGGCCGCTGCGGTGACGCTGCAGTTGTTGTCCCGCCGTCTGTCGCTTCGAGCTGGACGCGAACGTCTACTCCACCATCCGGTGCCGTCTGGTTGCCACCGGCAAGTACGGCGGAAGATGGCCGCCCGGTCCTACGCAGCTCGGCCTCGCACAGCTTGACGACCAGCGTCCTCAGATCCTCATCGCCGAGCATGGCGACGTGTTCACCTGTGAGTTCGAGCTCGAACACAAGAGGGCTCCTATCCATTTTTGCGAAGGTTCTGCGCGCTAGTTTTGAGGCCGCTCGGAGCGACGACTGTTCTTGCGGGCACTGGCCATCATTCTGGGGCAACGGTCTTTAGGCAAGGCGAACGCCGGACCGATCGGCAGGCGGAAACGCACAATGACGGATGGATATCGCCCCTTTGCTCTATAGAAACACCATGGTCGAGGTGAAGCAGCGTTTTCGCGCCATCGAGAGAATTCTTGGGGCTAAAAAGTCACGCACGTTGACCGAGGAATTCGACAACGAGTTCATGTGGCTTCAGATTCGCAAGATCGTCGAGCTAGTCGTGTTCGGCGGAATCATGGCCGACGAAGCGCGGTACGCGGCGCTGCGGGCAGAGGCGACCAAGAGTCCAGACTACACACAGGACTGGAAGGTGAACACGATCCTGCCGAAGCTGGCGGAGATCACGCCGCACTACTTGCCACGCCCGCTCGGAGAGATGGTAGAGCTCGAAGACGGCACGAAACACTTCCTTGAAGGGGACGAACAGCAAACGATTGATCGGTTCCTGCACATCTTCAACCTTGCCGGTCAGCATCTCCATTCACCGAATCCGCTAGGCTTTGAAACGCTTGCTAAGTTCCACGAGCGACGGCTGGCGTCACGCAATGAACTCAGGATTGAGCTTGCCTACCTGAAGGGCGTTCTGTGGGAGCACGTGAAGTTGGGCCTGCTGTTTGATCCGACCGTTGACAAGCCACGCGACAACGCGACTCCAGATAGTGCGTGGCTCGTCTATTTCGGGAAGGCCGAAGTCGAGGATATTCAGATGGCCGCCGCCAAGGGTATCCCTGCCAAAGAGGAACTTGAGTAGGCGACTTCAGAGCCCTGGGTCGGCCGCGTGGAGGTCCAGGCCAACGAACTCACCTTAATCTAGCAGGTGGCTGGCAACCGGATGCCATGTCAAGCGCAATTGTCGACAATGAAGCCATGGTGGATGTCGTAAAGCCCACGGTCAGAAGCCGGATGATGTCCGGTATCCGTGGCAAGAACACCAAGCCTGAGATGGTCGTGCGGCGCGCCTCGTTCGCCGCCGGCTACCGATTCAGGTTGCACCGCCGAGATCTTCCGGGCGCGCCAGACATCGTCCTTCCAGGACGGAAGGTCGCAGTCTTCGTCCATGGGTGCTTTTGGCACATGCACGCCGGCTGCAGATACGCCAGGCTACCCTCGACACGTCCGGAGTTCTGGTTGGAAAAGCTAGAAGGCAATGTCGCGCGAGACCATCGAGCCATTGAGTCGCTCCTCGCCGACGGCTGGCGGGTGCTGACCGTCTGGGAATGCGCGACCCGTGGCGCGGAGCCGTCCGCTGCCATCTCCAAGGCGTTGTCGAGTTGGATCGAGTGCTCCGAGCAGACCGGGGAAATCAGCTCCGCGCTGCCTCCATGAAGTCGAAGACCACCTCGGCGATTTGCCGCGCCAGCCACGGCGGCACGGCGTTGCCAACCTGGTGGTATTGCTGCGTGCGGTTGCCCTCGAAGAAGTAGTTGTCGGGGAAGGTCTGCAACCGAGCAGCCTCCCGCACCGTCAGGCTTCGACACTGCGACGGATCAGGGTGGATAAAGTAGTGGCCGTCCTTGCAGATGTGGGAAACGACCGTGGATGAGGGCTCGCCCGCGAGCTGCACGCGGAACCTGTCCACGAATGGGACTTCCTCGCTGTCCATGTTCGCATGGTCAGGCAGCAGCTTCGGAGGGAACAATCCAAGTTTGGGCGAGTAGCCCTGGAGCTGGGCGAAGCACGCGGCGAACATGTAGCGGTGCAGGTCCGAGGACATGTGTGAGCGCGTCTCGTGTTGGGCGATCCCACCGAGTCGCGTGTCTTGCATCCACTTGCGAAGGGGTGGGGGCAGCGTGTCCCCATACGCGACAAGCCTCTCGTTAAAACGTGAGCCATGGGAGGCGTAAGCCTCGGCCGTCTCCCACGACTTGGCCATCAGCTCCTCGATGTCCGTCCGGATCGGCATGCGCCACAGCCTCAGTGACTCCGGCGCCGTTTTGAGAACCGACCGCCAAAGGCGATGCGAGTCATCCTTGGCCGAAAGACGACTGCGGAGTGGCGGAAGTCCCGAGAGTGCGGCGGCGACGCTCACCCTCTTGCTAGAGGCCTTTAACTTGAACTTGCCGGCCGCGCGTTCGTGGCTGGGCATTCTCTGAACGACGTCGGAACGCACACCGAAAAGAATCACTCGGTGCCGGCACTGCGGTACGCCAAACTTCTCCGACTCGATCAAATAGTCGAGCGGCTTGGGCTCGTCACCGTCCACCACGAGCGAGCGCACGAGATAGGTCGAGCCATTGCCGGGCCTGCGCAGGTCCGCCAGGATGCGGTCGAAGATCGGCGTGCCGCCATGCTTCGAGTTGAGCATGCCCTTGACGTTCTCCATCACGAAGACCGAGGGGCTGAAGAGCTTGATAATCCGAAGGTATTCGGTATAGAGGAAATGGCGCTTGTCGGCTTCGAACGCCTCTGCGTTGCCTGGCCGAAGCCGGGAGCGGCCAGCCAGTGAGTAGGCCTGGCAAGGGGGCCCACCAATAAGTGCCCACTCTTTTTCTTCCCCGACCGCCTTGCGGATCCACCCGTCGATGGTCTGATGCGGAGTCTTCCCCAGCTCGGCGCACCTGGCCTCGGCCAACGCCTCTCGTCCCGCTTCAGCCGCGTCATGATGCGCAAAGAGCTGGTCCCGCGTGATCTTGCCTCGGACATAGTCGTAGTAGCAGTCGGGCGCCTTGCCATCCGGAAACGAGCGGAATAGGGCGCGCAGGACCAGCGTTCGATGCGCGACCTCGTCCTTCTCGATCGACACCTTGACCGCAAATCGCCGGGCCCCATTGGAGTCGGAAAGCGACGCAAAGCCCTCGCCCAGCCCTCCGGGCCCGGCGAACAGATCGATCACCGGAATCGGGGCGCGCTGTGTCATGGTCTGGAGTGATTGTGCCAGGAACAAAGCTCACCAGATGAGCCAACAACCCCGCGTCGTGTTGGACCTGGCCGTCTAGACGACGCTGCGTCGACCATCAACGGTACTGCTATCACGTACGGCGCGCGGGGGAGTGTTTTGATCACGCATGCCCTCTGAGTCGCACTCAAGTACGAAGGGTTCGCTGTCGGCATGGCGTCTTTAGCCAACGCACACGCACCTGTGCTGGAGTTCAATGCAACGCTTGGCGTTGGTCAGAGTCGAGGCCGAGCGCCCGTTCGAGATCCTCCATCGTGATTTCGCGCCTGCCCGCCGACAGGGTGCCGCCGACGGCCGCGGTGATCGTTCGCCGCATCAGGCGGGGCGTCATCTCCGCGAGAACACGAGCAACGGCCCCGCCTGGACGCTTGATCTCGCCTTCGATGCCAAGGTCGCGCAGAACGTTACGGCAAATCATCTGCAGGATCTCGAAGGATTCACGCACCGTGGGCGGCTTCACATGGACGATGCGAAACCGGCTCAACAGAGGCGTCGGCAGTCCCTTCAAAGTGTTGGCGGTCGCAATCCACGAGATGTGGGAGGCGTCGCAGCGAATCTCACTGTAGCGGTCGCGGTGCTCCCGAGCAGTGGAACGCTCCAGAAGCGGGAGCAGTTCAGAAAGCGGATCGCGTTTGCGATCCGTTGAATCAAGCGAGAGCCCAGCTTTATCCAACTCGTCACAGAGGAACACCGGATTCGCGACCGTACCTTCGGCGAGCGCTTGAAATACTGCGCCCATGCACGCGTTGCTCCAGTGCTTGTCGGCGCCCGACAATACGTTGCCTGCGCCTCCTTGCACTGCGTAGCTCTGTACGTACCGTTTGGTCTCGAGAACTCGCGCCAAGACCTCGGCGACCCATGTCTTCCCGATTCCTGGTTGTCCGACGAGCAGGACGGGATCAAGTTGCATGGGCCTCTGGCCCAAATGGGCGACATCGAGAGCGACTCGCAGCATGTCGCCGAGTTCGCGCATGTTCGGCGCATCCTGAAGGAAACAAAGCAGCGCTTCGTGCCGATCTGCAGGACGAGCCACATCGCGATAGCCACCGGCTTCCAACAGACGTGTCGTGAGGGCCTTCATCCCTTTGTTTCGTTCGGCGTCGGTCGAGCGAGTTTTGGACGCAGCAGCCATCGCCGCTTCACGGACGTCACCCATGTTGACCACGGAGACCCGGTGCGGACTCGCGAGCATCGCAGCCAGTTCGATCTCTTCTTCCGTCGGTGCAGATGGCGTCGTCGGTCGCTTTGCGACTTCCATGCCGACCAGGTCTCGGCTGCTTCCTTCGTCAGACGGCCACGGCTCCTTTGAAGCAATGGTGGAGGCATGAGCCACCGTCTCGCTCGTGGCCTGTCGACGTCGGTCCTCCCAAGTGCTGCGTTCAACGTGTTCGGGAACGAGTACGTCATCGAGCAAACAGTAGCCCGTGGGAATGTCATCGCGCTTTTGTCGTGTCATGCAAACAAAGCTACAGGAAGGAGCGTCGATCGACAAGTTTTGCCGTGTGCAGTCGGAATGCCATCGCGCTCAGGGTGAGGTGTGCCGCCTCACCTCTGCGATGCAGGTTGCGAAACTTGATGGGTTGGCCTTGGCTCGATATGCTGAAGGGATACACACTGGAGGGTTTTATGGCAGTACATCGCTTGATCGCCGAAGAGACGACCGAGTACGCTCCGGGCCGAGGGCCTTGCGGCGTCTGCTCAGCTCCGGGAATGATGAGTTCGTATGGGCCGAGGTTCGACAAGTTCGGCTTCCGGTGCGAGGGGCATCGCGAGATGACCGCGTTCCGTCGAGAGCTTTCCCAGCTTCTCGCGAACGAACACGCTGAGCGAATCCGCGAAGGCACCTGGGAGCGCATCGACGACTGCGAAGACGCTGCGGCACTAGGGCCTGTTAACACAAACGAAGTCCATCGGCGATCAGCGCGAAGCTGATGAAGCCGAGGAACATCACGTCGAGCTTCTCGAAGCGCGAGAAGATGCGGCGGTAGCCTTTGAGACGCCGGAACAAGCGCTCGACTTCGTTGCGGCGCTTGTACATCTCGCGGTCGTATTCCCACGGCTCCACTCTGGTCTTCAACGGCGGGACAACCGGAATGAAGCCAAGATCGAGTGCGAGTTGCCTCGTTTCGTTGCCCTCGTATGCGCGATCCATGAGCAGATGGAGCGGCCTGTTCGGTGCGCCAAGGCGACTGAGCAACTCTCGGCCTGCCGGCGCATCGTGAGCCTGTCCTGGCGACAAAGAGAACGTTATGGCCGTGCGAGCATCCGCGGCAACCATATGAATCTTGGTGTTCCATCCGCCTCGGGATTTTCCGATGGCTTGCGGGCCGTTTTTTTTAGCGCCCCGGTGCCATCCGGATGCACCTTGATGCTGGTGCTGTCCAGCGACACGGCTTCGATCTTGATGCGCACCACCTGAGCCTGCTGCAGCTCCTCGAAGACTCGGTCCATGACGCCCGACTTTGTCCAGCGATTCATCCGCGTGTAGATGGTGTGCCAGTTGCCAAACCGCTTGGGCAGACCGCGCCACTTGCAGCCGTGCTCTGCGACATACAAGATCGCGTTCAACACGTCCAAATTGGACAGACTGACGTTGCCTCGCTGCGTAGGCAGGCAGTGCTCGATTTGAGCGAATTGCGCTGGCGTGATTTCCATGCATCGGATTTTCCCGCAGCACGCATCGTCAGGTCAACTAGTGTTAACAGGCCCTAGTCCATTGAATCAGAAGAACCGGAGGCGCCGCGTACGTAGTGCCACACAACCGATTTTACTGTTTCAGTGGACTAGCGCACCTCTGAGCTGTGGCCGACCTCGCTGCTTGCGTACTTTGCCCTCAAGTCTTGCAAGGCTTGCTTCACCAAGGGGTAAGAGCCGATCAGCACTGCGCGATGCGCAGTGTGGATGCGCCTCCGGCGCCGCGCGTCGCGATGCGCGACTCGCGTGTTCACTGTGTCCGATTGCTGCCTGACTTCAACTCCTGATCCGGTCGCTGTTCGTGGACGGTAGATCAGCAAGCCCCCGTTGCGGGCACCGCTGCGCTGGCGTGCTCGCCCGTTCGCACTCGCTGCGCTCGCTTGCGCTGCGGCCTCTGCGCGCCTCCCTCCACGGGGTCTTGCCGATCTTCAGATCGTCCACCGCGACCGGCTCAGGAGTTGAAGTCAACAAAGGGGCGGCACCAAACCCAGTGAACGGAACACACGATCCGCTCCTGGTCTAGAAGATGAAGTTCGGAAGAGCGATACCGATCCCAATCAACACGAGCAATTCATGGACATGAACACGAGCAGCCTGATGACAGCACCGATGGTGCGCATCCGACCCCGAGCACCGGCAAAGCGTTTGAACGTTGAGGACGCTCTCGCGCTGGCGCGCCTTGAACGTCCCGACTGGTGGTGGCTCTACGAAAGGCAAGGCAATCCGGCGATCCAGGGCGCGATCGACCCGGACGTCGTTGCGGAGCTGCTCGAGAGAGCACCGAATGACTTTCTGGCTGGATATGTCAGCGGGCTCGCGATCAACAAGGGACGGGATGAATCACCGTTGCCGGCTCCGACCACCGGCGTTGCGAATGGCAATGGCCGATAGGCCGTCGTCCAGTGCAGCCACGAAGTCGAGCAGCGGCACCCCCAGGGCAGACAGCCAGGCATGCAGTTCCACTACGTCGAGCCTGCGGACCCCACGCTCCGATTTGGAGATTACGGTCTGGTCGACGTGTAGCGCCAGGGCAAGCTGCGTCTGGGTCTTGCCAGCCGTCAGTCTGGCGTCCCTGAGCATCTGCAGGAACAGCGTGGTCCGGTCGGAGTAAAGAGAAGTTTGCATGCGTGTCGCGTCTTCGCGACCAACACGATGAATGCTGATTTCGCATATGCGAACATCGCCTACGTAAATACGGAGAGGGAGAAATGAAGAAAAACTTGATTGATCTATTTGCCGCCGCGACCACGGTGGTCGCCTTAACCGGATGCGGCGGTGGAGGTTCTGGAGGCACGGTGGCTGCAACCGGGAATCCTCCGCCGGCGCCGAGCCCGGCTCCCGCAGGCCGGCAGCCCGTGACATCGGTCCCGACGCCGACTTACTTAGCGGGTTCGTTCCAGCTGAATGCGTTCAACCGCATCAACGCGATCCGCGGCAGCGTCGGCCTCGGCCTGTTCACGCAGAACGCCGCGCTGGACGGCTCGGCCCAGGCGCACGCTGGTTACGTGACGTCAAACGGCATTGGCAATGGTCACATCGAGACGGCCGGCCAAGCCGGCTTTACCGGCGTGAATCCGAACGACCGCATGGTGGCGGCTGCCTACAGCACGGCATACACCGGCTGGGCCGAAGACATGGCCTTCACCCCCGACGGCGCGACGACGGTGGACAACCTGGTCGACGCTGTGTATCACCGGATTCCGCTCCTGCAGTACAAGATCCGCGATATCGGCGTCGGCTTCGTCCAGACGAGCACGAACCCGAACCCTCCTTCGGTGTTCGACTTGGCCTTCACTGGCACTGGCCAAGGGGCTCCAGCGCTGACCACGGTGGTGTGGCCCGCGGACACCTCGACGACGACTAGCGTTTCGATGCCGTCGGAGTCGCCGCGTCCAGGCACGCCTGGCGCCAGCGGCGTGTTCGGCTATCCGGTGTCGATCTCGGCCGACGAAGACCGGATCCTTTCGGTCACCACCTTCACGCTGACCGACAGTTCCGGCACTGCAGTGCTCTGCAATCTGCTGAGCTATGCGACTGACCCGGAGCTGATCGCACTGAGTGCGAAGGCCTTCATTGCCCTGGTACCGCGGGACCCGCTGAAGCCGGCGACTGTCTACACCGTTCAGTTCGTTGGCCTGCTGGACGGTGCCTCCTACAGCAAGAGCTGGAGCTTCAGAACTCCATGAGGTACAGATCCCAGGAGACGCGAAAAATGTTGGCAGACCTCTTTGAGAATGTTCGGCTGCTGCAAGACTGCATTCCGACCCAGATCACATCTGTGGTGGATGGAGGCTCGGCCACGATGAGATGGTTCACTACCTTGTTGCTTGCGAGCGTCCTGACGATGGTTCCTGGAGCGTGCTGGTCGTCTCCGCGAGAGACCTTGTTCGCGGGTGCGCAGAACGCGACCAAGGTCGTCATCGCCGCGCCGAATGGCGCCTGTCAACTCTCCACTGCGAGTTTGCGACGGTTGGTGGGCTTGGCTGAACTTCCCGTATTGAATGATCTGGCGGTACGAGCGGGAATCGTTGCACTGGCCATCCCCGATCCGCGCGACCCTGCGACGGCCGCAGCGCCCACATCGCGACTGGTCGTCGTGGACATGCAGTGCAAGATCGTCCAGGTGTTGAAGAACTACTACGTTGCGCCCCCTGCGAATCTGCTCAACGAGGTACTGGGCGCAACCTACGCTGGGTACCTCGATACCTCGGACGAAGGCGGAAAATGGGGAAGTTGGAACTTGAGAACCAACAAATGGGACCCGATCCCTTGCTGTGATCGACCGCCACACTTTGCGCCACCGCTGAAAGGAAGTCTCGGTTCTGAAATCGGCGTCTTTGGATGGAGTCTGTTGGGCTATGCGGTGGTCGCTGTCGCGTGCCTGTTGATCGCGGTTAGCCAGGGAAGTCGCGGAGTGCAAATTGTTTGGAAGGGCCTCGTGGCGCTACCCATCAAGGTCGCTTGGCTGGGAATTGTTCTCGTGGTTGCCGCGAACGTCTATGCGATTGCCGGTTTGTTGAGGTCAGGCTCTCTGGGCGCGCTGGCAGGTGGCGTACTGCATAGCGCGACTAGGGCCCTACGCAGGTAGCTCCTTGGGGATGCTTGCGGGTTGTGTTACCACCAAGCAGAAAGGTTCGCAGAGGTCGCTAGTGGCCGATGCTGGTCAACGCGGATGTCAAGTCTCGACCCACTCCGGTCAGTGGGCCGACTTCGACAGCGGTCAGTCGCGAATCAACCGCCAGGCCAGGAGCCGTCCTTCTGAGTGTTGCCTGATTGCCGACAGTCAGTGGGCGAAGACGGAATCGGCATCCATTTTTCTGCCGTCGCGTCCTCCCTGTCCCCAAGTTGATCTCCTAAGAAGCGTTCTTGTCAGGACGTCATTTTTAGCGGCAAAAAACAGGCGCGCCAAGGGGCGCTCCTGATGTGCGGCTTGCTGTTTCAGGTAGGGCGGCCGAGCTAAACGGTAACTTCGCCAACAGTTTCCATGCGGTTTTAGGTCAGGCAGCAAAGAGTGCATTCCATCCCCTTGTTTACAAGCTGCGCAACCTGGTCATAGGCAGATCGCCTGCCGCGCGAGTTTCCCCGTTACCCGCGGCAGTGTCCCATCGGGCAAGTCTCATCAGGCCATGGTGCCGATCAAGCACTCCGTGGCACGGCCGGCCTACGACGACAGGCCAGCGGCGAGCATCAGCGCGCGCAACAACAGAGTCACGAGGCCTATGCCTGCGACACCCGCAATCCACAGTGCGCCAAGCCATGCTACACGCCGAAGCCAGCGCCAATGCGGCGCACCCGAGCGCGTGTCCATCAGTGGTACCCGTCCCCGCGCCGAACCTTGCCGCGAAAGACCCAATAGCCCCACGCGGTGTACATCAGGATCATCGGAATGATCAGCAGCGCGCCCACCAGTGCGAAGCCCAGGCTCTGTGGCGGCCCCGCAGCCTCGTGGATCGAAATCCCCGGAGGAATGATGTTCGGCCAGAGGCTGATGCCCAGCCCGCTGTAGCCCAGGAAGACCAGCACAAGCGTATACACAAAGGGCGCCATGTCCTGCGTGCCGCGCAGCGACCTCGACAGCAGCAGCATCGCCAGCGCCACCAGCAGCGGCACGGGCAGGAACCAAGCCAGGTTCGGCCAGCTGAACCAGCGCTCCGCGATGCGCGCGTGCGCCAGCGGAGTCCACAGGCTGACGACGCAGATGAACAGCAGCAGCACCCAGGCCAGGTTGCGCGCCAGTCGCCTCATGCTCAAGTGAAGCAGCCCTTCGGTCTTCATGACCAGCCAGGTGCTGCCGAGCAGCGCATAGGTGGCGAGCAGGCCGAGGCCGGTGACAACCGAGAACGCGGACAGCCAGTCGAAGGCCCCGCCGGCGTAGCGGCCGTCGTGTACGGAAATCCCATTGATGAAGGCGCCCAGCACCACGCCCTGGCAAAAGGTCGCCAGCGCCGAGCCGCCGATGAAAGCAAGATCCCAGCACCCGCGCATCTCGGGGCTGGCCTTGAAACGGAACTCGAAAGCGACGCCGCGAAAGATCAACCCGATCAGCATCAGGATCAGCGGCAGGTAGAACGCACTCAGCACCACTGCGTAGGCCAGCGGGAAGGCAGCCAGCAGTCCCGCGCCGCCGAGCACGAGCCATGTCTCGTTGCCGTCCCACACGGGCGCGACGGTGTTCATCATCACGTCGCGGTCGTCCTTGGCCTCGAAGAACGGAAACAGCAGACCGATGCCGAGGTCGAAGCCGTCCATCACCACGTACATCATCACCGCGAAAAGGATGATGATGGCCCACAGCAGCGGCAGGTCGATGCCCATGCTCAGCTCCGCGTCCCGGGGATCGCATCAGGGGCCGCCGACAGCGGCCGCGCCGGATTGCGGGCCTGCCCCGGCCCGCCGGATACGGGGTAAAGCCCCTCGTCGACCACCGGCCCTTTGGCGATCAGCGCAAGCAGGTACGCGGTGCCGGCGCCGAAGACCATGAGGTAGACGGCGACGAACAGCGCCAGGCTGATGCCGAGTTGCGAAGCGCTTACCGGCGAAACGGCATCGGCCGTGCGCATCAGCCCATACACGATCCACGGCTGGCGCCCTATCTCTGTGGTGTACCAGCCGGCGAGCAATGCGACGAGCCCGCTCGGGCCCATTAGCAAAGCAAAGCGCAGGAACGGACGCGAGCGGTACAAGCGCCCGCCGCGGCGCAGACACAAACCGAGCAGGGCCAGCAGGACCATCAGCAACGCCAGGCCCACCATGACGCGGAAGGTCCAGAAGACGATGGTCGAGTTCGGGCGGTCGGCGCGCGGGAAATCCTTCAGTGCCGGGATCTGCCCGTCCCAACTGTGCGTCAGCAGCAAGCTGCCGGCGCGTGGCACCTCGAGCTTCCAGCGCGTCGTCTCTGCCTGCCTGTCGGGCCAGCCGAACAGGATCAGCGGCACGCCTTCGCCCGCATGGTTTTCCCAATGCCCTTCGATCGCCGCCAGCTTGGCCGGCTGGTACTTGAGCGTGTTCAAGCCGTGCGCGTCGCCGACAAGCGCCTGCAGCGGCGTCACGGCCAGCAGCATCCACAACGCCATCGACAGCATCACGCGCACCGCTTCGTGGCTTCGGCCGCGCAGCAGGTGCCAGGCTGAACTGCCGCCGACGACCAGTGCGGTGGCGATGAAGGCGGCCAGTACCATGTGGGTCAGTCGGTACGGAAACGAGGGGTTGAAGATGACAGCGATCCAGTCGACCGGCACCACGCGGCCGTCGATGATCTGGTGGCCCTGCGGCGTGTGCATCCAGCTGTTCGACGCGAGGATCCACGTGGATGAAATCAGCGTGCCCACCGCCACGGCGAGCGTCGAGACGAAATGCAGCCCGGGCCCGACACGCTGCATGCCGAACAGCATCACACCCAGGAAACCGGCTTCGAGGAAGAACGCTGTCAGAACCTCGTAGGTCAGCAGAGGACCGGTGATGCCGCCGGCGAAGCGGGAGAACTCGCTCCAGTTGGTGCCGAACTGGTAGGCCATCACGAGTCCGGAGACGACGCCCATGCCGAAGGCAACGGCGAACACCTTCGACCAGAAGTGATACAGGTCCATGTAGACCTGCCGCCCGGTCCGCAACCACAGGCCTTCGAGCACCGCCAAGTAACTCGCCAAGCCAATCGTCAAGCCGGGGAAGACGATGTGGAACGAGACCGTGAAGCCGAACTGGATCCGGGCAAGCAGCAGCGCGTCCATGTCAATGCAACTTCACGTGCGGCTCGGTGCGCCGCGTGATCAGCCGGGCCAGCGTGTCCAGCGTCACCTTTGCCGGGCCGTGTAGCGCGAGCTCGTGCATCTTGTACAGCGACAGGTACATCAGGCGCGCGAACGCACCTTCGACCAGCAGGCTGCCGCCGATGAGGCCGCCCATCATGTTGCCCACGGTGCTGAACTCGCCGAGCGACACCAGCGAGCCGAAATCGCGGTACGCATAGTCCTGCAGCGGCTTGCCGGCCAGCCGTCTTCGAATTTGCTTGTACAGGTGCGTCGCTTGCTGGTGCGCGGCCTGGGCCCGCGGCGGTACGGTGCCGTGGCCTGGCCACGCGCAAGCCGCGCAGTCGCCCAGTGCGAACACGTCGTCGTCCAGCGTCGTCTGAAGCGTCGGCCGCACGACGAGCTGGTTGATGCGATTGGTCTCCAGCCCTGCGAGTTCTTTCAGAAAGTCCGGCGCCTTGACGCCCGCCGCCCACACCACCAGTTCCGCCGGCAGCAAGCGGCCGTCGGCCAGCAACACGCCGTTGTGCAGCACTTCGGCCACACGGGCGCTGGTGTGCACCTGCACGCCCAGCTTGGCCAGCAGGTTCTCGGTGGCTCGCGACAAGCGCGGCGGCAGCGCCGGCAGCACGCGGTCACCGGCTTCGATCACGCTGATCTGCAGGTCCTTGTCGGGATCGACGCGGTCGAGGCCATAGGCCACCATTTCGCGCGTCGTGCGGTGCAACTCCGCAGCGAGCTCGACCCCAGTGGCGCCGGCGCCGATGATCGCGACTTTCAGTTGCTCCGGGCGCAGCGGTGCTGTCTGCGCGTGTGCCCGGATGCAGGCGTTGATCATGCTGGCGTGGAAGCGCCGCGCGTCGGTCTGCGATTCCAGCATCATCGCGTTCTGCCTCACGCCCGGCGTGCCGAAGTCGTTGCTCTGGCTGCCCACGGCAATGACCAGGGTGTCGTAGCCAAAAGCGCGTTGCGGGGTCACTTCGCGACCGGCGTCGTCGTGCGAGGCGGCGACGTGAACCTCGCGGCGCATGCGGTCCAGCCCGGTCATCGCGCCGATGCGGTAGCGGAAACGATGCCAGTGCGCCTGCGCGAGGTAGTCGATCTCATGCGCCGACATGTCCATGCTGCCGGCAGCGATCTCGTGCAGCTTGGGCTTCCAGACGTGCACGCGCTCGCGGTCGATCAGGGTGACGTCTATGCGGCGCCCCATTCGGTCGCCGAGCCGCGTCGCGAGTTCAAGCCCACCAGCGCCGCCGCCGACGATGACGACGCGGTGACGTTGCTCGTCGCGGCGAGATGCGGTGTTCATTCCTCCAGCCGCATCGACTTCGGCATGCACGACAGCGGCTGGCCCGAGATGGGAAAGCTCTCGACGGCGCGCGCCGTGTGCACGCCCCAGTAGGCGGCGGCCGGGATGCTCCTCGCGCCGAGGAAGTCGCTTTCCTGACGAGACGACGAACGGTTCATCGCGGGCCTCATGTGTCGTGGCGGGACCGAAATTCTCGACCGCGATCGACCGCGGCATCTGCCGGTCTGTGCCCCGCTGGCGCACGAGGCTGCCGATTTGCGGCCCAGAACGGCACCAAACGCTGCGCGACAGCGTCTAACCTGCATCATCGATTCCAATCTACCGTTCTCTCATGGCGCTGCGGCACGACGAGCTGATCGACGACCTTCTGCCCCCCCTGGTAGCCCTGCGGCGGGACCTGCATGCGCACCCCGAACTGGCTTTCGAGGAGCAGCGCACCGCAGGCATCGTGGCGGCCGCCTTGCGCCTGCTGGGCCTCGACGTCACGGAGGGGATCGCCGGCACCGGTGTCATCGGCACCTTGCGCCACGGCAGCAGCCGCCGGGCTGTCGGCCTGCGTGCGGACATGGACGCGCTGCCGATCGCGGAACAGTCACGCCTGGCGCATGCCAGCCGCCATGCCGGCGTGCATCATGGCTGCGGCCATGACGGCCACACGGCGATGCTGCTCGGCGCAGCCCAGCAACTCGCCCGCACGCGGCACTTCGATGGCACGGTGCACTTCATCTTCCAGCCCGCCGAAGAGGGCCGCGGCGGCGCGCGCGTGATGGTCGAGCAGGGGCTGTTCGAGCGCTTTCCCTGCGACGCCGTCTACGCGCTGCACAACTGGCCCGATCTGCCGCTGGGCGAAGCGCAGACACGGCCGGGCCCGATCATGGCGGCGGCCGACCGCTTCGACATCGTGCTGCGCGGCCGCGGCGGCCATGCCGCACAGCCGCACCGCACGCCCGACGTGCTGCTCGCGGCGAGCCAGCTCGTGGCGCAGCTCAACACCATCGTCTCGCGCCGCATCGACCCAGCCGAATCGGCGGTGCTGTCGGTGACGCGCGTGAACGGCGGCAGCAGCCACAACGTGCTGCCCGCCGAGGCCACCGTCACCGGCACGGTCCGAAGCTTCGATGCGCCGTCGCAGGACCGCATTGAGGCTGCACTGCGCGATGCGGCTGCCGGCACTGCGCTTGCGCACGGTGTCGAAGCCGGCGTGACGTACCACCGCTACTACCCAGCCACTGTGAACAGCGCGGCCGAGGCACAACTCGCATTGCGGGCCGCCGAAATTGCCGGCCTGAAGGCCAGCGTCGCACCGCGGCCGGCATTCACTTCCGAGGACTTCGCGTTCATGGTGCGAGAGCGGCCCGGCGCCTACCTCTGGCTTGGCCAGGGTGGCAATGAACGCCCGCTGCACCACCCTTGCTACGACTTCAACGACGAGGCGCTGCCGCACGGCGTGCGCTGGTTCTGCGCGGTGGCGGAACTGGCGCTTGCCGCGTAGCCCAGCACGCCTGCGCAGCGCTGACAGCGCGACAGCATCGGGCGGCTCTCAGGCCGTACGCTCCGGGTACAGCTTCTCGATCGGGCAATGTGTCTTCACGAACGGCGACTTGATGACGATGTAGCTGAAGTACTTCTCGATGCCAATGTTGCGCTCGAGCAAGCCTTCGATGATCTGCTGGTAGTGGTTCACGCCACGCGTCAGGAAGCGCAGCAGGTAGTCGTAGCCGCCACTGACCAGATGGCACTCCATGATCTCGTCGACGTCCCGGATCGCGGCCTCGAAGCGGAAGAAGTCCTCGCGGTGGTGGTCGTTGAGCGTGATCTCGGTGAATACGGTCAATGTGTCGCCCAGCTTCTCCAGTTGCAGATGGGCGCCGTAGCCTGCGATGTAGCCGGCCTGTTCGAGCCTCTTCACGCGGAGCAGGCACGGGCTGGGCGACAGCCCCACGGCGTCGGCCACGTCGACGTTGGTCATGCGGCCGTTCTTCTGCAGCTGCGCCAGGATGCGCAGGTCCAGGCGGTCAACCTTGAAGGTGTCTGTCATGGCGATGCTCGCGAGCTTAGGTGTGTATCGGTATTCTCATCCCAGCGCAGCACGCACCTCGGGCTGCGCGAGCACGTCGTCCAGTGTGCGCGTCAGGCGCGCAAAGAGCTGGTCGAAGTCGGCTTCGGTGTAGGTGAGGGCGGGTGCGAAGCCGAGCGTCGCGTCGCCGAAGCAGCGGAAGACGACGCCGTTGCGCCACGCGGCGGCGAAGACACGGTCGGGCAGGCCGAGCGCAGGGTCGAAGGCCCGCTTGGTGGCCTTGTCGCTCACCAGCTCCAGCGCGCCGAGCAGACCACGGTGTCGCGCGTCGCCCACCAGCGGGTGTGCACGAAGCGCCTCCAGCCCGGCGGCGAAACGCGGTGCAACGCGCTGGCCGTTGGCGAGCACGCCGCCTTCCTCGTAGAGCCGCAGCACCTCGAGCGCCACGGCAGCGGCCACCGGATGCCCCGAATAGGTGGCGCCGTGGCCGATGGGGGCACCGGCGGGCGCAGCGTCGGCAATGGTCGCGTAGACCTCCTCCGAGAGCATGGTCGCGCCCATCGGCACGTAGCCCGAGGTCAGGCCCTTGGCCAGCGTCATCAGGTCCGGTTGCACGCCTTCGGCGTCGCAGGCGAACATCGGCCCGGTGCGGCCGAAGCCGGTGATGACCTCGTCGACGACGAACAGGATGTCGAGCTCGCGCGCCGCGTCCCGCATGGCCTTCAGCCAGCCGGCGGGCGGCACGATGACGCCGCCCGAACCCTGGATGGGCTCGCAGAAGAATGCCGCCACGTTCTCGGCACCCAGCTCGGCGACCTTGGCACGCAGGTCCGCGACCGACGCTGCAATCAGCGCCTGGGCGTCGCCGCCCTGTGGATGTCGGTAGGGGTTGGGCGAAGGGATGTGGTGCTGCGTGGCCAGCGGCAGGTCGAAGCCGCGGTGGAAGACGGGCAGTGCGGTCAGCCCGGCGCCCGTCGACGACGAGCCGTGGTAGCCGCGCTCCAGTGCGATGAAGTGCTTCTTGGTCGCCTGGCCTCGAGCGTTCCAGTACTGGACGATGAAGCGCACCGCGGCGTCCACTGCTTCGGAGCCGCCGAGCGTGAGGTAGGCGCGTGTCAGAGATGCGGGCGTGATCTGGGCCAGCTTCGCTGCCAGGCGGATCGCCGGTTCGCTCGCAAAGCCGAAGTAGCCAGTGGCATAGGGCAGCTGGCGCATCTGCGCGGTGGCGGCCTGCACCACGCTTTCCTGGCCGTAGCCGACGTTCACGCACCACAGGCCGGCGAAGGCGTCCAGCAGTTCATGGCCATGTCCGTCGGTGAGCCACGCACCGCGCGCGCCGGTCAGCAGCAGCGGGCCGCGTGCTTCGTGCTGGCGCCACGCGGCAACGGGGTGGACGAGGTGCGCGCGGTCGAGTGCGGCAAGTTCAGCAAGGTGGTTCGCGTTCATTGGCTGTCCAGTGGGTCGTCGTGCCGAATAGATTAAGCGCGGCGCGCCACAACGTGGTGCTGGTTTCGTGGCGTGAGGCCAAGCTTCATGTGGTTCTGACGCGGGCCACGGCAGAAGATGCTTTGGCGGCGCCGCGCTCCCATCGCATGCGCCCCCACACTCGTGAGCAATCATTCACCGCGTTGAAAGACCTCGGCAAGGTCGCACAGATCCCAGTTGCCGCCTGTCAACACCACACAGACCTTCTCCTGCGGCGTCACTTTGAGTCTGCTCGCCAGCAGGGCACCAATGCCGATCGACGCAGCCGGCTCTGCGATCAGTTTGGCGTCCTTGGCCAGCATGCGCATGCCCTCGATGATGTGTTCGTCTTCCACCAGCACGATCTCATCGACGTACCTTTCGATGATGGGGTAGGGGTTCTGGCCCGGCACACTGATTCGCAA
>JBDTVC010000015.1:0-37899 GCA_040007475.1 Burkholderiales bacterium | reverse complement strand
GCGACCGGGCTGTACCCGGACGCGACCGGCACGCACCAGATCTTCGGCAACCACCGACCCGACCCCGACGATGCGCTGACGATGGCGCGGCCGCAGGCGGTGATCGTCGTCGGCCTCGGCGAAGAGGGCAAGCTGCGCGCGACCGAGCTGGTCTACACCGTGTGCCAGGCCGTGCTTGCGTATGCGCAGCGCTTTGCCGAGCAGCCGGGCGGGAGTGCCGCGCAGTTCGAGCTGGCCACGACGCTGATCGGCAGCGGCGGCACCGGCATCACGGTCGGCAGCGCCGCGCAGCTGATCGCGCAGGGCGCGTTCGAGGCGAACCAGAAACTGCAGGAGGCTGGCTGGCCGCAGCTCGCGAAACTCACGTTCATCGAGCTGTACCTCGACCGTGCGAGCGACGCGTGGCGCGCGCTGCAGGTGCAGGCACAGAACGCGCCGAACCAGCTGCAGGTGATGGGCAGGGTCGAGTCGGGCGAAGGCGCGATGCGGCGCTCGCTCGATGCCAACTACCGCGGCGCCGCCTACGACTTCATCAGCGCGTTGCCCGGCGTGCAGGAGGGCGGGCAGCCGACGATTCTGTACACGCTCGACACCCGCCGCGCCCGCACCGAGGTACGCGCGGTGCGCGCGCAGGGGCCGCTGCTGAGCGAGCTGGTCGCGAAGGCCTCGAACAGCGCGAGCAACGACGCGCAGATCGGCCGCACGCTGTTCAAGCTGCTGGTGCCGGTCGAGATGGAGCCCTTCCTCGGCGGCAGCGGCGAGGTGCTGATCGAGCTCGAAGCCGGCACCGCGGTGATCCCCTGGGAGCTGCTCGACACCGATGCGCCCACGCAAGGCGGCGCCGACAACCGGCCATGGGCGATCCGCAGCAAGCTGCTGCGCAAGCTGCGCACGCGCGAGTTCCGCGCGCAGGTGTCGGATGCGAATGCCGACGACAGCGTGCTCGTCATCGGCACGCCGATGTGCGACGCGCCGTATGTCGACCTGCCCAACGCGCGCGCCGAGGCGGTCGCGGTCGCGACGCTGCTCGGCTCCGGCGCGGGCGGCGTGGCCGCGAGCAAGGTGCGTGCGCTCGTCAGCGGGCACGACGATGCGCGCACCGTCATCAACGCGCTGTTCGAGCGGCCCTACCGCGTCGTCCACATTGCGGGGCATGGGGCCGAAGGGGCGAATGGCGGCGTCGTGCTGTCCGGCGGCACCTTCCTCGGTGCGAACGAGGTGAAGGCGATGCGCACCGTGCCCGAGCTCGTGTTCCTGAACTGCTGCCACCTTGCCGGGCGTGACGCGAGCACCACGCTGCAGCCCTACGATCGCGCCGCGTTCGCGGCCAACATCGCGCAGGCGCTGATCGAGGTCGGTGTGCGCTGCGTGATCGCCGCGGGCTGGGCCGTCGAGGACGGGCCGGCCGAGACCTTCGCGACCACCTTCTACGCCGCGATGCTGCGCGGCGACCGTTTCATCGGCGCCGTCGCAACCGCGCGCGAGGCCGCGTGGCGCGCGAACCCGCAAGGCAACACCTGGGCCGCCTACCAGTGCTATGGCGATCCGGGCTGGACGTGGCAGCGCTCGGGCGGCGCCGCGCAGCGCCCGCCGCCGGTGGCCGATGCGTATGTCGGTCTGTCGTCACCCCCCGAACTCGTGCTCGCGCTCGAGACGCTCGCGACCACCAGCCGGCTCGGCCATGTCGACGCGGCGCGTCAGCTCGACAAGCTGCGCTACCTCGAATCGACCTTCGGCGCGGGCTGGGGTCGCATGGGCGCGGTGGCCGAGGCCTTCGGCGTCGCCTGCGCCGAGCTGAGGGACACGGCCAATGCGATCGCGTGGTATCGCGCCGCCGTGAGCGCAACGGACGGCAGCGCGTCGTTCCGCGCTGCGGAGCAACTCGGTGATCAACTCGTGCGCTACGGCGAGGGCGTGAGCGGCGATGCCGCTGCGCGGATGAGCATCGAAGAGGGCCTGGGTCACCTGGCCCGCGTCGCCGCCCTGCAGCCGACGGCGGAGCGCGAGAGCCTGCTCGGCGCCGGCTACAAGCGGCTGGCGATGGTCGAAGGGCGCAAGCCCGCGAACCGCGACGCCTGCCTCGCCGCGCTGAAGCAGATGGCAGCGCACTGCGCGAGGGCCGAGGCGCTGGCCAGCGCGGCCGGTGCGGTGAACCAGTTCTATCCGGCGAAGAACTTCATCAGCGCCGAGTTGCGCATCGCCTGGATCGAAGGGCGCGTCCCGAAGGGTCTCGATGCGCGCCTCGTCGCCGTGCGCGACTCGCTCGCCGCGGCTGCCGCGGCGCGGCCCGACTTCTGGTCGGTCGTGGGCCAGACCGAGATCAGGGTGCTCGCGGCGCTCCGGCATGGCCGGCTCGCCGACCTCATCGAGCCGACGCTGGCCACCCTGCACGAGCTGAAGGAGCGCGTGCCGGCGGTGCGGATGTGGGACTCGGTGTGCAGCGAGGCGCGCTTCACGCTGCTGCCTTACCAGGCCTTCGCGGGCGTCGCGGAGGCCAAGGCGGCAAAGCAGCTGCTGGCGTTGCTGACCGGGTTTGCGGGTCAGTAGCTCACTGCGCGTCCGTCACTGCGCGTACCACAGCACCGCGAAGAAGTGGCAGGTGCTGCCGCCCAGCACGAACAGGTGCCAGACGAAGTGCGCGAAGCGCACGCGCGAGTCGAACAGGAACACGACCGCGCCGGCCGTGTAGAGCAGACCGCCGGCCACCAGCAGCGCCAGCCCGGCGCCGGGCAGCCGAGCGACCAGCGGCGCCGCGGCCACGACCGCGACCCAGCCCATCACGATGTACAGGCCCGTCGACCACAGCGGATGCCGCAGCCGGTTGAACATCTTCGCGGTGAAGCCCAGCGCCGCCATCGCCCAGACGACGCCGAACAGCGACCAGCCCCAGCCGCCGCGCAGCACACCCAGCACGAACGGCGTATAGCTGCCGGCGATGAAGAGGTAGATCGCCGCGTGGTCGCAGCGGTTGAGCCAGGTCTTCGCGCGGCCGCTGGGCAGCGCGTGGTACAGCGTCGAGACGCCGTAGAGCAGCATCATCGTCGCCGAGAACACGCACATCGCGACGATGTTGATCGCGCTCGCCGCCGGGCCCGAGAACGCGAGCAGCAGTGGCAGCGAGGCGATCGCGAGCACGAAGCCGATGCCGTGGCTCAGGCTGTTGGCGAGCTCTTCCCAGCCGGTCTGGTCGCGATTTGTCACGGCCGATATCCGGCCAGCGCCGGGCCGCCCCAAGCGGCCGGAGCTCCCCTCGGGGGACGGTGCCGAAGGCGCCGAGGGGTCGTCATCGCTAGCGGCCCCCCGTTACGTCGACGACCGCGCCGGTCGTGTAGCTGGCCGCGTCGCTCATCAGCCAGACGATCGCCTGCGCGACCTCCTCGGCGCTGCCGGCCCGCTGCATCGGCACCAGCGGCGCCATCTGCGCCGCGCGGTCGGGCGTGCCGCCCGAGGCGTGGATGTCGGTCGCGATGATGCCCGGGCGGACCGCGTTGACGCGGATGCCTTCGAGCGCGACCTCTTTCGCCAGGCCCATCGTGAACACGTCGATCGCGCCCTTGGCCGCCGCGTAGTCCACGTACTGCCCCGGCGAGCCGAGGCGCGCCGCGGCCGACGACAGGTTGACGATGCTGCCGCCTTGGTGGCCGTACTTTGTGGACATCCGCTTGATCGCCTCGCGCGCGCACACGAAGCTGCCGAACACATTGATCGCGAACATGCGCTGCAGGCGCTGCACGCTCATCGCGTCGACGCGCGAACCGAGGTCGACGACACCGGCGTTGTTGACGAGCGCGCCCAGCGGCGGCAGCTCGCGGTCGATGGTGGCGAACATCGCGAGCACCGCGGCCTCGTCGCTCACATCGGCCTGCACCGCCAGCGCCGTGCCCCCTGCGTCGCGGATGCGGGCAACGATGCCCTGCGCCGCAGCGGCGTCGCTCGTGAAGTTGACCGCGACCGCCCAGCCGCGCTGGGCGCTGAGCAGCGCGGCCGCGGCGCCGATGCCGCGGCTGCCACCCGTGACCAGAACCGTTCGCGTCGATGTATTGCTACTCATGGGGACCTCAGTCTTCCTCCGCGCGAACATCATCGCCGCGGCCGGGTTCCTTCGCCTTCTTGTCGAGCGAGGCCTTGAGCGGGGCCAGGCCATCGACGAGCGCATCCGACGTGACCGGCCGGGCCACGCGCAGCGCCGGCGGGAACAGGTGGTTCATGTAGAGCTCGTCGCCGAAGCGGTCGCTGCGCTGCACGTTGAACCACAGCGTCAGACCGATGCCGGCACTGGCGCAGACCACGGCGACCCACTTCAGCACGCGCTGGCGGGCCGGCTCGACGGCGAGCAGGTGGAAGTACAACGCCGTGGAGGCGACCGCGATCTCCCCGACGAACGCGAAGTCGGTCACCCAGGGCCACGAGAACGCGAATGCGAGCAGCGCCGGCAGCACGCCCAATGCCATCAGCGCGATCGCGGCGAACAGGAACACGCGCAGGTGCCAGCTGAAGAAGGCCTGGTGCGTGAAGAGCTTCGAGAGCATCGCCCACACCCCGCACCACAGCGCGCCGCCGACGACGGCACTGAGCAAGGCGCTGCCGATCGCACGCGTCAGCCCGTCGGGGTCGTTGTTCAGGTAGGTGCTGAACAGCAGACCGGCCAGCAGCAGCACGGTCGCGACGATCAGCGGCACCACGCGGCGCTTCAACGAGACGACCGGGGCGATGGCCAGCTCGGGCGCGAGCGTGTGACCGGGCAGGCGCAGGCGCAGCCGGGTGCGGCCGGCGCCGATCTCGATCGGGTTGCCGGTGGCGGAAAGAAACGCCTGCTCGCCGCTGCGCAGCTGCTTCGCGCCGAGCTGCACGCCGTTGAGCGTGTCGGCCACGGTCAGCGTCAGGCCGGCCTCGTTCTCGTCGAGGCTCAGGTGGTGCGCGGCCACGTGGGCGTCGCCCAGCACCACGTCGTTGTCCAGCGCGCGGCCGATGCGCAGCGGCCAGTGCGGCACGGCGAAGGCCTGCCGCACCTGGCCGTCGCGATCGAGCAGCTCGATCAGCGCGCGAGCGCCGGGCAGCCATGGGCCATGAAGAGGACCACTTTGTGGACCTCCGCCGGGCGCCGTCCCCTCGGGGGACCGGATGCCGTACTCGGCGTCCGAGGGGCGCTCGTCTAGCGCGCCCATCCGTAGGCCTCCAGGTAATGCTTGGCGAGCTTCTGCGCGTTCGCGAAATTCAGGCCCTGCGCGTCGAAGCGGCCCTGCACGCCCGCCTGGGTCTGGTCCAGCGTGGCGACGAGCACAGAAACGTCGTACAGCTCGGGCAGCTTCTTGTACGCACGCAGGCAGATGACGGCGCGCAGCGGCAGGCCGCCGCGGTCGACGAAGTCCTCATGGCATTGCGGCTTGGTCTGATGCTCGCTGCGCAGGCGCGAAAAGTCTTCGTTGCGGAACGCGGCAGAGTGGCGCGCCGCGAAGCGCAGCGTGCCGAGCTTGCTGCCGTCGTAGCTCTCGTGGCGCACGCTGATCGCACCGGTGGTGTAGTCACCCACGTAGATGCGCGTGTCCATCACGCAGTTGGATCGCTCCACGTCGAGCCCGCCGGTGCGCGAGGGGTCGCTGCTGCCCCAGCAGCGCATGAAGTCGTCGACCGGTACCGGCACGCGGTAGCGCGGGTGCGTGGCCGGCTTCCAGCCCTGCCGGATGAAGCGCTCGGTCAGCGCTGCCTGGTGGAGCATCAGCTGCGCATCGACGATCGGGTAGGCCGCGGTCTTGATCGGCGCCGCGTCGCGCCCGCGTTCGAGCAGCGCCATCGCGAAGCTCGCGGGCACGAGGAAGCTCACCTGCTCGCCATCGACGCGCCGCGCCACGTTGATGCCGATCACCTGGCCCTGCTGGTCGAGGGCCGGCCCGCCGCTCATGCCGCCGCTGAGCGCGCCACCGAAGAAGATCTGCGGGTAGAAGCTGCGCTTGACCAGGCCGTTGTAGTTGCCCTCGGTCACTGCGAAGCCCACGTCCAGCGGGTTGCCGAGCGAGTAGATGCGCTCGCCCTGCGCGAGCGGCTGCGCCTGCGGGCGGAACGCGAGCGCGTCGAAGCCGCGAGCGGCGTCGGTGGCCTTGTCGGCGGCCTTCAGCAGCGCGAGGTCGTGCAGCACATCGAGCTGCAGGATCTGCAATGGCGCCTCGCGGCCATCGGCGGTCACGTAGACGAGGTCGTGGCGCTCGGGCTTGAGGGCCGCCTCGGCCACGACGTGGAAGTTGGTGACGATGTGCCCGTCGCGCGAGACGAAGAAGCCCGAGCCGACCGAGGTCTGGCTCGCACGGCCCTTCAGCACGGTGCGGATCTGCACGAGCTGCGAGCGCGCCTGCTCGTAGACGCGCCGCGCCGACAGCGACACGGGTGCCGAGGCCGCAGCCTCCGGAATCGGTGCGCTCTGGGCGGCGGCAGTCGACGGCATGCCGCCGACGAGTGCCAGCGCGAGAACAAGAAGGGGCCAGCGCAAGCTCATCGCGGCCCATTCTACGGGGCCGGTCTGATGACAACCGATGACAGAGCCGCCGTTCTGAAAAGCCTGCTCACACAACGTGGCGCGCCGGTCACCGCTGGCAAGCGGGCCCTGTCGATACTGGCGCCAAGGCCTGGCCGCAGACGTCGGGCCGATCCAACCCACACCTGTTCGGAGAGCCTGCCATGCTGACCCCTTCACCGAAGTTCACCCCGTCGCTGATCGCCTGTGCGGCCGCTGCCGCGTTGCTCGCCGCCTGCGGCGGCGGCGGCTCCGACACCGCCGATGCCGCGGCGATCGACGACAGCACGGCGACGGCGTATGCCGCCAACGCCACGCAGATCGCGAGCGACGCCAGTTCGGCGACCGACGCCGCGGTGCAGAGCGCGCAGACGATGATTGCCCTCGCCGCGGCCGCGTCCGCCGGTGACGACCGCGCCACCGCACTGGCCGTGGCCGCCGCGACCACGACGCACAACTGCCCCGGCGGCGGCACCGCGACGCTGTCGATCACCGGCGGCACGCCGGAGAGCGTGGTCAACGGCCAACTCGACGCGGGCGAGGTCCACGCTGTCGCGTTCGCGGCCTGCAAGGACGTGACCGGCGCCGCCACGCTGAATGGCTCGATGGCGATGACGGTGCTCGCGGCCAGCGGTGACACGAGCAACGGCACGCTGGGCCTGGGCCTCGTGTTCACCGACCTGTCCGCCGCGCTCGGCCAGGGCTCGGCGAGCCTGAACGGCAGCGTGAGCCGCACGGTCACCGTCTCGACCGATGCGGGCGGCGTGCGCCTGGCGAGCCACTTCGTCGCGCCCAGCCTGACGCTGGCCACGCACTACAACACGCGCAACAGCAGCTTCACGTTGAGCGCGGCCGACATCCAGCGCAGCGTCACGCTGGTGGGCGGGTTGCCGCAGTCGAGCACGATCAGCGGCACGCACACGCTGTCGGCCACGCTGCCGAACGGCTCTTACGCCTACACCGTCGCGACGAACGGCGGCGCCAGCTACTCGGCCAGCGGCGCGCCGGTGTCGGGCGACTGGACCCTCACGCTGCCGCAGAACCTGATCGGCGTCACGGTCGCGAATGGCCAGGCCACTATCACCGTCGACAAGGGCAAGGACGGCACGATCGATCGCACCATCATCGTGCCCGTGCCGACGCTGGTCGCGAACGCGGGGTGACGGGGGTTTGTGCCTCGGCGGGCTTGGGGCAGACCATCATGCGCGGCGGCGCCGGGGTCGCTACAGTCGGTGGCGAACCCCTCGGAGAACCACATGCATCGCCGTACCCTCGTGACCGCTGCTGCCGCTGCTGCCGCTGCGCTGGCAGCGCCTGGCCTGGCCTGGAGCCAGAGCGTCGAGAAGCCCAAGCTCACCGTCGCCGTCGGCGGCAAGAACCTCCTCTATTACCTGCCGCTCACGATCGCCGAGAGCCTGGGCTACTTCAAGGCCGAAGGGCTGGAGGTCACGATCGCCGACTTCGCCGGTGGCTCGCGCGCGCTGCAGGCGATGATCGGCGGCAGCGCCGACGTGGTCTCCGGTGCGTTCGAGCACACCATCAACATGCAGGTCAAGGGTCAGCGCCTGCGCGCCTTCGCGCTGCAGGGCCGCGCGCCGCAGATCGTGCTCGGCGTGAACCCCAAGACCATGCCCAACTTCAAGAGCGTGGCCGACCTGAAGGGCAAGAAGCTCGGCGTCACTGCGCCGGGCTCGAGCACCAACGTGCTCGCGAACTTCGTGCTGGCCAAGGCCGGGCTGAAGCCGACCGACGTGTCCATCATCGGCGTGGGCGCCGGCAGTGGCGCGGTGGCGGCGATGCACTCGGGCCAGATCGATGCGATCAGCAACCTCGACCCGGTCATCACGCTGCTGCTGCGCGGGGGCGACCTGAAGATCGTCACCGACACCCGCGTCGTCGCCGAGGCCGACAAGATCTTCGGTGGCCCGATGCCGGCGGGCTGCCTGTATGCGCCGCAGAGCTTCCTGGACAAGAATCCCGCGACCGCGCAGGCGCTCGCGAACGCGATCGTGCGCGCCGACAAGTGGATCCAGGCGGCCGGTGCCGGTGACATCATCAAGGCCGTGCCCGAAAGCTACCTGCTCGGCGACCGCGCGGTGTATGTCGATGCCTTCCTCGCGGCGAAGGGCGCGTTGTCGGTCGATGGCCTGTTCCCCGAGGCCGGTGCCGAGACCGCGCGCCGCGCGCTCGCGAGCATCGACCCCGAGATCGCCAGCGCCAAGATCGACCTGGCGGCGATCTACACGAACGACTTCGTGAAGAAGGCGAACGCGAAGTATCCGAAGAGCTGAGGCTGCGGGGACGCGCTCAGTAGAACAGCTGCCCCAGGTCCACCGTCGAACGCTTGCCGAGCGAGCCGTGGTGCGCCTGCAGCCACGCGCGCGCTCGCGCCCGTCCCAGGTCGGCGAGCATGCCGAAGAAGCCGAGGTGGGCAGCGAGCTTGGTCTCGGCCGAGAGCTCCTTGATCACGTCCTCGGCCTCGATGACGTGAAAGTGCGTGCGCATCGCGCGCCGCTCCAGCGCGCCGAGCCACCAGCGCGATCGGGCCACACGCTCGCGCACGTGCGCGAACATCCGCATCTCGCGCAGGAAGGTCGCGTTGAACGCGATCTCGAGCACGCGATGGCGGATGTCCTGTGCCGTGTGCGGCGTCTCGACGTGCTTCAACGGGCTCAGCAGCACCAGCACGATGTCGCTCGCGTCGCAGTCGTAGAAGAGCGGGAACACGGCCGGGTTGGCGCAGTAGCCGCCGTCCCAGTACGGTTCGCCGTCGATTTCGATCGCGCGGTGCATGGTCGGCAGGCAGGCCGAAGCCAGCAGCGCGTCGGCCGAGAGTTCGGTTTCGCGAAACAGACGCAGCTTGCCCGAGTTGGCGTTCGTCGCGGCGACGAAGAGCTTGACCGGGCTGTGGCTGCGCAAGCGCTCGAAGTCGATCTGCGCGGTCACGATGTCGCGCAGCGGATTCAGGTCGAAGGGGTTGATCTGCGTGGGCGCGAAGTACTGTGTCCATTGCAGCAGCATGTGCACCATCGGCGCGAGCCTCACGCTCGTGCCGTCGCGCGAAGCCACGGTTAACTCGGCGGGCATGCTGGCCGCCACGGCGGTCCAGAAGGTCTGCAGCGCGGCGCGGGCGCCGTCGGCCCCGCCATCGAGCAGGCCGTGGGCCATCACCACCGCGTTCATCGCGCCAGCGCTGGTGCCGCTGACCCCGTCGAACCGGACGCGGCCGTCTTCGAGCAAGGCGTCGAGCACGCCCCAGGTGAACGCGCCATGCGCGCCGCCGCCTTGCAGCGCGAGGTTGATGGTTCGGGGGGTGGGGCGGTCGAAGAACATCGGGGTGTCGGTGCGGCACACCAAGCGTGCAGCGAGATCGACCATACACGAGCGTGCAGGCGCCGACCGGTGCCCTACACTCGACCCCCGCTGAAAAGGAGTCGCGTTGTCGCATCCCTCCGCCACCGATTCGCCGGCACTCCAACTGGCCGGCGTCTCCTGCACCTTCGCCGACAAGAACGATGCGTCGCAGCGCTATACCGCCGTGCGCGACGTGAACCTCACCGTCGCCGCGGGCGAATTCGTCTCGGTCGTCGGCCCCACGGGTTGCGGCAAGAGCACGCTGCTGAACGTCGCGGCCGGGCTGCTCGCGCCGAGCACCGGTGCGGTCACGGTGTTCGGCGAGCCACTGAACGGCATCAATTCGCGCGCCGGCTACATGTTCCAGGCCGAGAGCCTGATGCCCTGGCGCACCGCGGCGCAGAACGTGATGGCCGGCCTCGAGTTTCGCGGCGTGCCTGACGCGCGCGCGCAGGCCGGCGAGTGGCTCAAGCGCGTCGGCCTCGGCGGCTTCGGCGATCGCTACCCGCATCAGCTGTCCGGCGGGATGCGCAAGCGCGTCAGCCTGGCGCAGACGCTCGTGCTGGACCCCGACATCATCCTGATGGACGAGCCGTTCTCCGCGCTCGACATCCAGACCCGGCAGTTGATGGAGAACGAACTGCTCGAGCTGTGGGCGAGGAAGAAGAAGGCGGTGCTGTTCATCACTCATGACCTCGATGAAGCCATTGCGATGAGTGACCGCGTCGTCTGCCTGTCCGCCGGGCCGGGCTCACGGCCGATCGGCGAGTTCGCGATCGACCTGCCGCGCCCGCGCGACGTGGCCGAGGTGCGCACGACCCCGCGCTTCGTCGAGCTGCACCGGGCGATCTGGAGCGTGCTGCGCGACGAGGTGCTCAAGGGCTACCAGCAGCAGCTGGCCGCATGACGACCATGTGGAACGCCATCAAGCCGAGCACGCGCAACCTGCGCATCTGGCAGGTCGGCCTGCTGATCGCGATCTTCGTGGTCTGGCACGTGGTCACCAAGCCGGGGCTGATCCCGCCGATCGTGTTCGAGAACGATCAGCAGGCGGCGTTCTTCTTCGGCGAGCCGCTGAAGATCTTCGCGCGCATCTGGGCCTGGTTCGTCGGCAACGGCGACATCTACCAGCACCTGTGGGTCACGTTGCTCGAGACCGTGCTCGCCTTCGGCATCGGCACGGCGCTGGGCCTGGCCTGCGGGCTGTGGCTTGCGCTCAGCCCGCTCGCGGCCGCGATCGCCGACCCGTACATCAAGGCCGCGAACAGCATGCCGCGCGTGATCCTCGCGCCGATCTTCGCGGTGTGGTTCGGTCTCGGCATCGCGAGCAAGGTGGCGCTGGGTGTCACGCTCGTGTTCTTCATCGTGTTCTTCAACGTCTATCAGGGCGTGAAGGAGGTCAGCCCGGTCGTGCTCGCCAACGCACGCATGCTCGGCGCCTCGCAGCGGCAGCTGCTGCGACACGTCTATCTGCCGAGCGCGACGGCGTGGGTCTTCAGCTCGCTGCACACGAGCGTGGGCCTGGCCTTCGTCGGTGCGGTCGTCGGCGAGTACCTCGGCTCGTCGCGCGGGGTGGGTTACCTGATCCTGCAGGCCGAAGGTGCGTTCGACATCAACACCGTGATGGCCGGCATCCTCGTGCTGACGGTGTTCGCTCTGATGCTCGACGCGGCAGTCGGCAAGGTCGAGGTGCGGCTGATGAAGTGGCAGCCGCGAACCGCGGAGTCCGAGCGGCTGTAGACGTTCAGTGGAACGCCGAGCGCTGAACGATGCGCGTGTTGCCGATCGGGTCGTTGATCGGATCGATCGCCGAGCGCGCAACGGCGCTGACCAGCAGCGCGTCGACCGCATCGCGATCGAGCGGACGCGACAGGTGAAAGCCCTGGCCGAATTCGCAGCCCATCTCGTGCAGTTGCGAGAACTGCAAGCGCGTCTCGATGCCCTCGGCGATCACGGCCTTGCCCAGTGAATTGCCGAGGTGGATGATGGCGCGCACGACGGTTGACTCCTTCGTGTCGAAGCGCATGTCGCGCACGAACGAGCGATCGACCTTCAGGCTGTCGATCGGCAGGCTCGACAGGTGCGCCAGCGATGAGTAGCCGGTGCCGAAGTCGTCCACGCTCAGGCCGACGCCGAGGTTGCGCAGTTCGGTGAGCCGCGCGCGCGCGCCGTCGATGCGCTCCATCAGCGTGTTCTCGGTCAGCTCGAGGACCAGCTGCTGCGGCTGCACGCGGGCCTCGACGAGCGCGTGCGTGACGCGGGCGAGAAACGCGGGGCTGGCGATGTCCTTGCCCGAGATGTTGACCTGCATCGTCAGGTCGGCGAAGGCCGGATTGCTCTGCTGCCAGCGCGCGAGCTCGTGGCATGCGCGGTGCAGCATGAAGTCGGTGAGCTGCAGGATCAGGCCGGTCTCCTCGGCGATCGGGATGAACACGTTCGGCTCGACAGCGCCGAATTCGGCGTGGTTCCAGCGCGCCAGTGCCTCGAAGCCCGCCACCGCGCCGGTGCCGAGGTTGAAGAGCGGCTGATAGGCCACGTTCAACTGCCCGCCGTCCAGCGCGCGGCGCAGCTCTCCTTCGAGGCGTACGCGCCGTGTGATCTCGGTGTGCAGGCCGATGTCGAAGAGCGCATAGCGCGCCTTGCCGGTCGCCTTGGCCTTGTACATCGCGATGTCCGCGTCGCGCAGGACCTCGTCAGGGGCGGTGTAGCCGATGCTGCTGAGCGTGATGCCGATGCTCGCGCTGGTGATCAGCTCGGTGCCGGCGACCAGCATCGGGCGGCGCATCGCCTGCAGCAGGCGCTCGGCGAGCGCGACCACGGCCTGGGTGCTTTCCGGGCGCCTAACGAGGATCGCGAACTCGTCGCCGCCGAGCCGGGCGACCACGTCGCCGGGGCGCAGGTGTTCCTGGAGGCTGCGCGAGACCTGCGTCAGGAACTCGTCGCCAGCGCTGTGACCCAGGCTGTCATTGATCAGTTTGAAGCGGTCGAAGTCGATGAACATCACGGCGAAGGAGTCCGCCGGGTCGAGCTGCGCGCGGCACACGGCCTCGCCCAGATGCTCCTGGAAGCGGCGGCGATTGGGCAGGCCGGTGAGGCTGTCGTGGAACGCGAGGTGGTGCAGACCGGCCTCGGCATTGCGGCGGGCCGTGATGTCGTGGGCCTGCAGGATCAGGCAGGGCTCGCCGGATCCGGGCTCGGAGAAGAAGCTGCAATGCGCGGCGATCCAGACCAGCCGGCCGCCGAGGCCGCGGCATTGCAGCTCGATCGTCACGGCCTCGAGCTGGCGTGTCTTCAGCAAACGCAGCTGTTCGTTCATGCGACCGAGGTCGTCGCAGCAGATGAAGTCCTCGATGCCGCGCTCCGCGAGCTCCGACTCACCCATGCCGAGCAGCTCGTGCATCGCCGTGTTGGCCTGCAGCATCACGCCTTCGAACGAAAGGAGCGCCATGCCGATGGAGGCGTGCGTGAATGCGCTGTGAAAGCGCCGCTCGCTGGCCTCCAGTTGCTGCACGTGGCGCGCGGTGGCTTCGGCCTCGCGCCGCGCCGCGTCGGCCTCGCGCTCGGCTGCGGCTGTGGCGGTCCGGCGCGCGGCGGCGTCCGTCTCCTGCTGCCGGAAGAAGTAGTGCAGCGTCGCCAGCATCATCGCGATGATCGGCACCACGGCCATGAGCACGCCGATGCCCGACTGTCGAAGTGTGAGGTGCAGCAGCGCGGCGATCGCAGCGCTGCCCGTGTAGGCCAGGCCGACCCAGCCGAACAGACCGAACAGAATCGTCGCCCTGAAGGGTTCGTCGCGTTTGAGCCGCGGCGCCGTCGTGACCAGCAGTGTGTTGGCCAGGAAGTAGATCAGCGCGCAGGTCATCGCGCCGATGATCAACAGGCCTGCGTTGGTCCAGCCTGCTTCGGCCAGCCGTGCGAGCGCCGCTTGCAGCAACCCGCCGGCGATGGCCATCGCGATCGCGGCCATGGCGGGGCTGGCGATGCGGCTGGTCCAGCGCTTGGACGTGCGCCAGGAGCCGACGAGGGCCTCGCCCGCTGCGGCCAGCGAGGCTGCCTCGGGGCCGTGCATCATCAACAGCAGGAAGATGAAGATTTCGCCCGCGGCGAACGAATTGGTCGAGCGAGGGATGCGGACCGGGAAGAACCCGGCCGTCATCGCGATCGCGATGCCCACGGCGATCTGGGTGACCGCGGCCAGCGGCAGGGACCCTACAACGACACCGGCGTGGATGACGACCGCCAGGCCCACCGCGACCGCGACCCACCAATAGACCGTCGCCTTGCGGTTGTAGTCGGGCATCAGGGCCCGGGTCACGCGCGCGGCCCACGGCATGGGGCGCGTGGGGGTGGGTGCGCTGGGAGCAGTGGTCATCGCGCCATCCCGTTGCCGGCGTGCTGCCGAGCACCTGTCTGGGCCGTGAACGGCGTTGCGAAAGACATCCCGATGCTCCCTGCGACGAACCTTGTCTGGTTGCCGCATGTCCCCGGATCCGTGGCGAAGGCGAAGTGCCTGCCGGGTGTTGTTGCGACGTGTGAGGAAATGTTACCCAGCTGCGTAGCCCGTGAGTTGGGGCTCGGACAGCCGTCGCGGCTTACTACCGGTGCTTCTTCACGGAAGCCGCAGAGCGGGGTCGAGGGGATCTGCAAGGGGCGAAAAAAATCCCACCCGCGTGAGCGGGTGGGATTTGAAGTCCTTCAGAAAAGGACGTCGTTGGGACTGGTAGCGGTTCTTTGCCCTGTTCGGTGTGGTGTTCTGGCGGGCTCTTCGAACCTTGCATCGCGATCCGGCGACGGACCTCGTGTGACAGCAATGCAGTGACTCTAGGGACGCGCCGGCGCGTTCGCTATCCCCAATTTGAGGGAAGCCCCCGAACCCGTTGCAGTTCGACACGAGTGCGAAGCGAAGACGCGACAATGCGCCTCATGACCGGCTCCGCTCCCCACCGCCCCGTGCGCCCGCTGACTGACCGCGAGCTCGACGAGTTGCAGACGCTGCTCGATCGCGTGCCCGCGCCGCTCGAGGCGCTCGACGTGAGCATGCTCGACGGTTTTCTGTGCGGCGTGCTGTTGCAGCCACGCGCCGTGCCCGCCGCGCGCTGGTTGCCTCACATCACCGATGTCGATGGACGCGCGCTGCCACCGCCCTTCGAGGTCACACGGCTGCACGAGCTGGTGCTGCGACGGCATACCGAGCTCAACGATGCGATTGCGCGCCGCCAGTGGTTCGATCCGTGGGTATTCGAGCTGACCGATGAGGCTGGGCGCGCCGATGACGATGAAGATGCGGAGCCGGCCGTCGATGCGGTGTACCCGTGGGTCGCCGGTTTTGCCACCGCACTGGAGCTGTTCCCGGAGCTGATGGCACTCGACGCCGCGGAGCTGACCGAGCCGCTCGCGCTCGTCTACCGGCACCTCGCGCCCGACGACCTGGAGGACGCCGATGAATTGCTCGCCGAGATCGAATCGCTCGAGCCCCCGGTCGATCTCGCTGCCGCGGTCGAAGAGCTCGTGCGGGCCACGCTGCTGCTCGCCGATGTGTCGCGCCCTGTCGTCGCCGCGCCGTCGCCACGCGCACCGATGCGCGGGCGCCGCCCGTCAAATCGCTGACGGATCGACGTCGACGGCCCAACGCAGGATGCGTTCGAGGCCCTTCGGCATGCCGTCGCTGGCCTGGCGCTTGCGCTGTGCGTGCAGTGCCGCCAGCCAGTTCGCCAGGAAGCGCTGCAGCGCGGCGCGCGACGCCGACTCGATCAGCATCTGCATGCGCTCCACGTTCGCCACGCGCGCCACGCCCAGCGGCACCGGCGGGTAGATCATCACCTGATCGGCGCCGGGCAGCGTCGCCGCGAGGTCGGCCGCGGCCTGCAGGAACGCGCGCGCGGCCTCGGGCGTGCGTGCATCGGCGCGCAGGATCGCGAGGTGCGAGTACGGCGGCAGACCGGCCATCTCGCGCTCCTTCAGCTGGCTGCTCGCGAAGGCCTCGAAGTCATGCCGCCGCAGCGCCGCGTACAGCGCGTGCTGCGGGTGCCAGGTCTGTACCCACATCTCGCTGCGCTCGGACTGCGCCGCATCGCGACCCGCGCGGCCGCCGGCCTGCATCAGCAGCGCGAACAGACGCTCGGGCGCGCGGAAATCGCTGCTGAACAGCGAACTGTCGGGGTTCACGGCGGCCACCAGCGTGATGCGCCGGAAGTCGTGCCCTTTGGTCACCATCTGCGTGCCGACCAGCACGTCGACCTCGCCCGCATGCACGGCACCGAGCTGCGCTTCGAGCGAGCCCTTCAGTCGCGTGCTGTCCGCGTCGATGCGGGCGATCCGCGCGGGCCGGTCGTCGGGGGTGCGCAGCAAGTCGCCGAGCTGCTCCTCGAGCCGCTCGGTGCCGCGGCCGATCGGCGCGATGTCCAGGTTGCCGCAGTCGGGGCAGGCGCGCGGCACGCGCTCGGTGAGGCCGCAGTGGTGGCAGCGCAGCGTGCGGTCGAGCTTGTGGAACACGCGCCAGGCGCTGCAATGCGGGCAGCCGCTCTTCCAGCCGCAGTCGGTGCAATGCAGGATCGGCGCATAACCGCGCCGGTTCAGGAACACCAGGCTCTGCTCGCCGCGCGCGATGCGCTGCTGGATCGCGGCGACCAGCGGCGGCGAGAGCGCCGTGTTCGCGCCGCGCTGCTTCGGCTGCTGGTTCATGTCCACCAGCCGCACCGCCGGCAGGGCGCCGCCACCGATGCGCGCCGGCAGGGCCAGTCGCCGGTAGCGGCCCTCGTTGGCACGCTGCCAGGTTTCCAGCGACGGCGTGGCCGAGCCGAGCACGACGACCGCGCGCTCCAGCCGCCCGCGGTAGACCGCGAGGTCGCGCGCCGAGTAGCGCGCTCCGTCTTGCTGCTTGTACGACGGGTCGTGCTCTTCGTCGACGACGATCAGCCCGAGCCGCGGCATCGAGGCAAAGACCGCCAGCCGCGTCCCGAGCACGAGATCGGCCAACCCGAGATGCGCGGCGAGCCAGCTGCGCAGGCGCTGCGCGGGCGTCAGCGCGCTGTGCAGCGAGACGATGTGGCGCCCTGCGAAGCGCTCGGCGAACCGGGCCTCGAGCTGTGGCGTGAGGTTGATCTCGGGCACGAGCACCAGCGCCTGCTTGCCGGCGGCGAGGGCTTGTGCGGCGGCGCCGAGGTAGACCTCTGTCTTGCCGCTGCCGGTCACGCCGTGCAGCAGCAGCGTGGCGGGCGCGTCGTGCGCGGCCATCGCGGCGATCTGCGCCAGCGCATCGGTCTGCTCCGGGGTCAGCGAAGGTGAGCCGGTCGCGGCCGCCGGCACGGCCTCGGTGGCCAGCGCCTTGTGCAACTTCTTGATCCGGTTGGCGAGCTGCGCGTTGTCGAGCTTGCGCAGTTCCGGCGGCAGCACCGAGAGCGCGATCTCGCCGGTGCTGCGCTGGTAGTAGGCGGCGGCGAAGTCGACCAAGGCCTGCCAGGAGTCGCCCAGCGGTGGCAGTGCATCCAGCGCCTGCGAGATCGGGCGAAGCGCGACGTCAGGCTCAGAAGACGCAGCCCCGTGCCACACCACACCTGGCACTTCGCGCTTGCCGAATGGAACGATTACCAACGTCCCAAAAGAGAGCGTGCGCTCACTCGAATAGTCCAGCGGTGCCGCCAGGCCGGTGTGCTGGGGCGTGTCGACGGCCACCTTGACGGTGACGGCATCAGCCATGTCGCATGGCCGATAAGTTACGACACACAACTAAATTCCTCTTCATCTTCTCGGCCTAAGTCGATGATTCATAAGGGTTTCGATATTTTCCGCCCGAGTTGTGGATAACTTTGTGGGCAACCCCTGTCGGAATGGCCGGAAACGCTTGCTGGGCCTTGCGCGGGAAAGGATTGCCCGCTTTCGTGGCAGTCCGAGGGGCTCAATGAAATCAACAACTTAGCCGAACTTGGTGGAAATGCCTGCTGCACTGCAGCGTCCTCTGCGGCACGGAAAGCTCATGCCCGATTTTGGGGATAAGTCAAGCCCTGAGCACTCACTTACCTGCCAGGGAAAAGCGGGTACCGGTCGTTCCGGCGCCGATCACGCCGCCGCGCGCATCCGCCGAGAGACCTCGTGAACCGTGTCGACCAGCACGGCCACATGGTCGGGCGGCGTGTGCTGGCTGATGCCGTGGCCGAGATTGAAGATGTGGGCGCCGGGCGTGCCGAAACTCTCGAGCGTGCGCGTCACCTCGGCGCGGATTTGGGCGGGTTCCGCGAACAGCACGTTCGGGTCGATGTTGCCCTGCAAGGCCACGCGATCCCCGACGCGCGCGCGCGCCACGCCGAGGTTCATCGTCCAGTCGAGCCCGACCACATCCGGCCCCGCCGCGGCAATCTCGTCGAGCCAGAGCCCGCCGCCCTTCGTGAACACGATGTGCGGGATGCGCTGGCCCTCGTGCTCGCGCTTGAGTTGCGCCAGCACACGTTGGGTGTAGGCCAGGCTGAAGGCCTGGAACGCGCCATCGGCGAGCACGCCGCCCCAGCTGTCGAAGATCATCACGGCCTGCGCACCGGCCTCGATCTGCGCGTTCAGGTATTGCGCGACCGCGGCGGCATTGACCTCGAGGATGCGGTGCATCAGGTCCGGCCGGCTGTAGAGCATGGTCTTCACGAGCCGGTAGTCGTCCGAGCCTGCGCCTTCGACCATGTAGCAGGCCAGCGTCCACGGGCTGCCCGAGAAGCCGATCAGCGGCACGCGCCCATTCAGCGCCTTGCGGATCGACGTGACCGCGTCGAACACGTAGCGCAGCTTGGCCATGTCGGGCACCGCAAGCTTGGCGACCGCCGCTTCGTCGCGCAGCGGCTGCGCGAAGCGCGGGCCCTCGCCTTCGGCGAAGCTCAGGCCCAGGCCCATCGCATCGGGCACGGTGAGGATGTCGCTGAACAGGATCGCGGCGTCGAGCGCGTAGCGGTTCAACGGTTGCAGCGTCACCTCGGTGGCGAAGTCGGGGTTGGTCGCCAGCCCCATGAAACTGCCGGCCTTCGCGCGCGTGGCGCGGTACTCGGGCAGGTAGCGCCCGGCCTGCCGCATCAGCCAGACGGGCGTGTGATCGGTGGGCTGGCGCAAGCAGGCGCGCAGGAAGCTGTCGTTTTGAAGAGGGGCAGACATCGAGCGATTATCGCGCCCATAATTTGCGCTCTTCACAGGAGAGACTCATGCGCGCAGACACCATCCTGGCCACCATCGGCGGCACCCCGCACATCCGCGTCAACCGCCTCTTCGGCGCGGGCCACAACGTGTGGATCAAGAGCGAGCGCAGCAACCCCGGCGGCTCGATCAAGGACCGCATCGCGCTGGCGATGGTCGAGGCAGCCGAGGCCTCGGGCGCCTTGAAGCCGGGCGGCACGATCATCGAGCCGACCTCGGGCAACACCGGCGTCGGTCTGGCGATGGTCGCCGCGGTGAAGGGCTACAAGCTGATCCTCGTGATGCCCGACAGCATGAGCGTCGAGCGGCGTCGGCTGATGCTCGCCTACGGCGCGCGCTTCGAACTCACCCCGCGCGAGAAGGGCATGAACGGCTCGATCGCGCGCGCCACCGAGCTGCTCGCGCAAACGCCCGGCGGCTGGATGCCGCAGCAGTTCGAGAACCCCGCCAACATCGACGTGCACGTGCGCACCACCGCGAACGAGATCGCCGCCGATTTCCCGGATGGCCTCGATGCACTGATCACCGGTGTCGGCACGGGCGGGCACATCACCGGCTGCGCGAAGGCGCTCAAGTCCCTGTGGCCCAAGCTGAAGGTGTTCGCGGTCGAGCCCAGCGCGTCGCCGGTGATCAGCGGCGGCAAGCCCAGCCCGCACCCGATCCAGGGCATCGGCGCGGGCTTCATCCCGAAGAACCTGCACACCGACCTGCTCGACGGCGTGATTCAGGTCGAGGCCGAAGCGGCGCGCGAGATGGCACGGCGCGCGGCGCGCGAAGAGGGCGTGCTCGTCGGCATCTCGTCGGGCGCCACGCTCGCGGCGATCGCGCAGAAGCTGCCGGATCTGCCGAAGGGTGCGGCGGTGCTCGGCTTCAACTACGACACGGGCGAGCGCTACCTGTCGATCGAGGGTTTCCTGCCGACGGAATGAAGCCGCGCATTCTGATCGTCGAAGACGAAGCGGGGATCGCCGACACGCTGCAGTACGCGCTGCGCACCGAAGGCTTCGAGCCGGTCTGGGTGGCCACCGGCGAAGCCGCGCTGGAGCAGGTGCAATCGCACGCGCCGGCGCTCGTGATCCTCGATGTCGGCTTGCCGGACACCAGCGGCTTCGAGGTCTTCAAGCGGCTGCGTGCGAGCAGCGATGTGCCGGTGATCTTCCTGACTGCGCGTAGCGACGAGATCGACCGCGTCGTCGGCCTCGAACTCGGCGCGGACGACTACGTGCCCAAGCCCTTCTCGCCGCGCGAGCTGGTGGCGCGTGTGCGCAGCATCCTGCGGCGCGCGACCAAGACGGTCGCCGTGCCGGCCACACCCGTCACACCGGTCACCGTCGACGAAGGCAGACGCCAGGTCCGCTTCTACGGCCGTCGGCTCGAACTGTCGCGCTACGAGTTCGGCCTGCTCGCCACGCTCGCCTCGCGGCCCGGCCACGTGTTCTCGCGCGACGCCCTGCTCGAACGCGTGTGGGATGACGCGACCGAGAGCCTCGACCGCACGGTCGACGCGCACGTCAAGACGCTGCGCGCGAAGCTGAAGCTCGTTGCGCCGCAGCTCGATCCGATCCGCACGCATCGCGGCAGCGGCTACGCGCTGGCCGAAGACCTGCCGCCTTCCCTTTGACCAAACGCACGCGAATCTTCATCGGCATCCTGCTCGCGTACGCGCTCGGCGTGGGCGTGTTGATGCAGCGGCAGCTGGCCGACATCGACCCGCGCTACCGAGAGTCGGCCGAGGAGTCGATGGTCGAGACGGCGCAACTGCTCGCCGCGATCGTCGAGACCACGTCACGGAGCGGCGTGCTGCAGCCCGAGACGCTGCAACCGGTGTTCGACACGCTCTACGCGAAGCGCTTCAGCGCCGACATCTACGGCGTCGAAAAGAGCCGCGTCGAGCTCCGCCTCACGGTGGTCGACCGCGCCGGCCGCGTCGTGTTCGATTCGCTGGGCCGTGCGGTCGGGCAGGACCACTCGCAATGGCGCGACGTGCACCTCGCCCTGCAGGGCGAATACGGCGCGCGCGCCACGCCCGACGTGCCGGGTGATGCGAAGACCTCGGTGATGTTCGTCGCGGCACCCGTGACCGTCGACGGCCGGATCATCGGCGCGGTCAGCGTCGGCAAGCCGGTGCAGAGCTTCGGCCAGTTCATCGACGCGGCGCGGCGCAAGACGCTGCTGGTCGGCGCGACCTCGGTGGTCGCGGTGCTGCTGCTCGTCGTGATCCTGTCGGTGTGGCTGGTGCGGCCGTTCGGCGTGATCGCCGACTACGTGCGCTACGTGCGCGCGCAGCGCTCGTTCAGCCTGCCGCGCCTGGGCCGGCGCGCGCTCGGTGCGCTCGGCGCGGCTTACGACGAGATGCGCGATGCACTCGCGGGGCGCAACTACGTGGCCGACTACGTGCAGACGCTGACGCACGAGGTCAAGAGCCCGCTGTCGGCGATCCGCGGCGCCGCCGAGCTGCTGCAGGAGAACATGCCCGAGGCCGATCGCGCCCGGTTCATCGGCAACATCGTGCGCGAGACGCAGCGCATCCAGGAACTCGTCGACCGGATGATGGAGCTCACCGCGCTCGAATCGCGCCGCACGCTGGATCAGGTCGAGACGGTCGATCTGCGTGCGCTGGCCGGCGAGGTCGTGGCCAGTGCGCAGGCCAGCGGCGCCGCGCGGGGCGTGCGCGTCGAGCTGCCGGCCGGTGATTCGGCGAACGTCGAGGGCGACGCCTTCCTGCTGCGCCGGGCCCTGTCGAACCTGATCGACAACGCGATCGACTTCTCGCCACGCGACGCCGTCGTCACCGTGGCCGTGCAGCGGCGCGGGCGCAGCGTGGAAGCGACCGTGCGTGACCACGGCCCGGGCATCCCCGAGTACGCCGAGGACAAGGTGTTCGAGAAGTTCTATTCGCTCGCGCGCCCGCACTCCAACAAGCGCAGCACCGGCCTCGGCCTGAGCTTCGTGAAGGAGATCGCCGAGCTGCACCACGGCCGGGTCTCGCTGAAGAACACCGCCGGCGGCGGCGCGCTCGCGGCCCTGTCGTTGCCGCTGACCGACGATCCGCGCCCCGCGCCCTGAGACTTCACGCAGGCTTCGAATTCGCTTCGCGTGAGCGCGCGATGCTCTGATCCGTGCTGCACCCGTCGGTGCGGCGACCCGGGAGCCTCTCACATGCGACTGCTCTGCCCGTTGCGCCCGTTGACCGAAGCCGGTCGCGTGCTGCTGTGTGTCGCCGCGGCGGTGTTCGCCGCACTCTTGCTCGTCAGCTGGACGGCGGCGCCGATGGATGACGAGGGTCCGGAGACGACGCTCACCAGCGCACATTGAATCCGGCGTGCGTGGCCTCATCTCGGGTCCGCGGGGGGGTAGGATGGCCCCGCCATCTTTCGGAGGACACCAGAATGATCCAGGCTCTCTCTCTGTCGCGCGTGCGCGCTGCCGGTCTCGCGCTGCTCGCGGCGTTCGCGCTCTCGGGCTGCGGCTACAACAATTTTCAGTCGCTCGACGAGCAGGTCAAGGCCAGCTGGGCCGAAGTGCTGAACCAGTATCAGCGCCGCTCCGATCTGATCCCCAACATCGTCGCCACCGTGAAGGGCGAGGCCAGTTTCGAGCAGGACACTCTCACCAAGGTGATCGAGGCGCGCTCCAAGGCGACCAGCATCCAGGCCACGCCGGAACTCGTCAACGATCCGGCCGCGTTCGAGAAATTCCAGGCCGCGCAGGGCCAGCTGACGAGTGCGCTGAGCCGCCTGATGGTGGTCGCGGAGCAGTACCCGAGCCTGAAGGCGAACCAGGCCTTCCAGGATCTGCGCGTGACGCTCGAGGGCACCGAGAACCGCATCACCGTGGCGCGCAACAAGTACATCGGCACGGTCGAGAGCTACAACGTGCTGACGCGCAGCTTCCCGAGCAACCTGACCGCGATGGTGTTCGGCTACAAGACCAAGCCCAGCTTCACGGTGCAGAACGAGGCGCAGATCTCGGTGCCGCCGACGGTGAGCTTCGACAAGCCCGCGTCCGCCGCGAAGTGATCGCGGGATGATCCGTCGCCTGCTCGCGTTCGTCGCCGCGGCGGCCCTGTGGGCCGGGGCGGCTCTCGCACAGTCGGTGCTGCCGGTGCCGCCGCTGTCGGCGCGCGTGATCGACCAGACCGGCACGCTCAGCACTGCGCAGAAGGATGCGTTGACGGCCAAGCTCGCGGCGATCGAGACGCAGCGCGGCGCGCAGCTCGTCGTGCTGATCGTGCCGACGACGCAGCCTGAAGACATCGCGAGCTACGGCTTTCGTGTCGCCGACGCGTGGAAGGTCGGCCGACGCGATATTGGCGACGGGCTCGTGGTCATCGTCGCGAAGAACGACCGGCGCGTGAACATCGAGGTCGCGCGCACGCTCGAAGGCGCGATCCCCGATGTGCTCGCCGGCCGCATCATCAACGAGCAGATCAAGCCCGCGTTCAAGGTCGAGGACTACGCGGGCGGCCTCAACGCCGCGATCGACCGGCTCGACAAGGCGATCGGCGGCGAAGCGCTGCCTGCCCCCAGCCGCGCGACACGCGCGAAGCCGGGCGGATCGGGTTTCGACCTGCAGGATCTCGCGATCTTCCTGTTCATCGGCGTGCCCATCCTCGGCGCGGTACTGACCGGCATCTTCGGCCGCAAGCTCGGTGCGCTGATCACCGGCGGCGCGGTTGGTGGCATCGGTTTCTGGCTCACCGCGAGCCTGCTGGTGGCCGGCGGTGCCGGGCTGATCGCGCTGTTCCTTGTCGGCGTGATCGGGATGGGCAGCGGCGGTCTCGGCAATGGCCGCAGTGGCGGGCCGGTCATCTGGGGCGGTGGCCGTGGCGGGGGCGGTGGGTTTGGCGGCGGTGGTGGTGGTGGTGGCGGCTTCAGCTCCGGCGGGGGCGGCAGCTTCGGCGGCGGTGGCGCGTCGGGGAGCTGGTGATGAGCCATTGGGTCGTTCGTCTGTTGAAACACCGGCGCCTGGATGCCGCCGATGCGCAGCGGCTGCTCGGCCGCGGCGCGCTGGAGCGCTTGCAGACGCGCGTCGCGGCGAGCGAGGCGACGCACAGCGGCGAGATCCGGCTGTGTGTCGAAGCCGGGCTGCCGCTGAGCTACCTGCGCCGTGGCGCGACCGCGCGCGAACGGGCCGTGGCGATGTTCGGCAAGCTGCGGGTGTGGGACACCGCTCAGAACAACGGTGTGCTGATCTACCTGCTGCTCGCCGAGCACGCGATCGAGATCGTCGCCGACCGGGGGCTGAGTGCGCGGGTCGAGGCGACCGAGTGGCAGCGTATCGCGCAGACTATGCAGGCCGCGTTCAAGAGCGGTCAGTTCGAGACCGGGCTGAATCAGGCGATCGACGCGGTCAGCGCGTTGCTCACCGCGCACTTTGCATTGGCATCGGGCGAGGCCAACCCCAACGAACTGCCGGACGCGCCCTACCTGCGTTGATCAGCTGGCGTGCGCTTCGGCGGCTCGTGGTTGCGCACGCACCGCCCACATCACACCGGCGACCAACAGCGCGACGCCCATCAGCGTCTCGACCTGCGGCAACTGTCTGCGCAGCACGAACGCATAGCCGAGCGCCGCCAGCGTCTCGAACACGATCAACTGGCCCGCCAGGGATGGTGGCAAGCGCTGGCTCGCCTCGTTCCAGCACAGCGTGCCCAGCCACGACGCGAACAGGCCGATGGCGAACATCAGCAGCAGGAAATCCGCGACGCGCGGGCCGAAGGGCATCGGGAACGCGTCGCCGCTGAGCGCACTCCAGACCCACGTCAGCGCGTAGCCGATCAACGCCAGCGGCAGCGTCATCAGGCCCTGCGCGGTGGCCCAGCCGCGGGCGCTGCGGTCCGGGTGCGCACGCAGCCATTCGGCATTGCGGATCGGGTACCACGTCCAGCACGCGACCGCACCGGCAGCCAGCAGCGCGCCGAGCGCGTAGCGCGCCATGTCGGCGTGCGGGTCGGCTCGCAGGTGCTCGAGCTCGACGTGGTTCACGAGCGCGATGCCCACGCCGATCAGCAGCAGCGACGGCAACAGACGGCCCCAGGCCAGCGGCGCCTCGGCACGCGCGCCCGGCGCGGCGCGGCGCAGCTTCGAGGTGATCGCGATCACGACCGGCAAGGTGCCGATGATCATCGTCGGCAGCGGCCCGCCCGCGCGCTGGATGCTGCTGGCCAGGAACAGGTAGTAGACGATGTTGCCGACCAGCGCGAGCTTCAGCGCCTCGACCCAGTCGCTGCGCGTCAACGCCTTCAGCTTGTCGCGGTCGAGCCAGCCGAGTGGCAGCGCGATCAGGCCGAACGCGAGGTAGCGGCCGAACGACTGCAGCGTGGCCGGGTACTCGGCCAGCAGCAGCGGGCCGACGAACACTAGGCCCCACATCAGGCCGGCGGCGAGGGCGAACAGGACGCCCGAGAACAAGGGTGCTTTGAACATCGGGCAGGAGTGTCGCCGACAGGCCGCCGGGCGCGGTAAATTTCGCAGCTCGCGCGCGAGAGGTCTTGCGCCACCTCTTCCTGGAGAGAACGACATGCGATTGAATCTGCTGATCCCGGCACTGCTGGCCGCGGCCACCGCGGTGGCCGTCGCTCAACCCGCGGCGCCGGTCAAGGACGTGACCGACACCTACTTCGGCACGAAGGTGCCCGACCCCTACCGCTACTTCGAGGACCTGAAGGACCCGGCCGTCGCGGCACTGATGAAGGCGCAGGCCGAGCACACCCGCGTCACGCTGGACCGGCTGCCGCTGCGCGAGACCTTGCTGAAGGAGATCACGACCTACGGCGATGCCAGCGTCGCGCGGGTCTTCGGCGTGCAGGTCAACGGCAACGCGATCTACTTCTACAAGCGGCTGCCGGACGAGAACATCCCGAAGCTCTATGTGCGCGAGGGCGTGAACGGCAAGGACCGGCTGCTCGTCGACCCCGACGTCGCGAGCGGCTCCAAGGACGCGCACGCCGCGATCGACTGGTTCTCGCCGTCGCTGGACAACAAGTACGTCGCCTATGGCCTGTCGCTCGGCGGCTCCGAGGAGTCGGTGCTGCACGTCAAGGAGGTCGCGACCGGCCGCGAGACCGGCGAGGCGATCCAGCGCGCGCGGTTCGGCCCGCCGAGCTGGACCCACGACCACCGTCTCGTCTACAACCGGCTGCAGGCGATGGCCCCCGGCGCACCGGCGACCGACAAGTACGCCAACGCACGCGTCTACCTGCACCAGCTCGGCGACGACCCCGAGAAGGACGTGCCGGTGTTCGGCGCCGGTGTGACCCCGGGCGTGCCGATCGACCCGGTCGCACTCGACTTCGTCAGCATCGTGCCCGGCTCCGACCACGCGTTCGGCACCGTGCTGAACGGCGTGCAGCGCGAGCTGACGCTTTACATCGCACCGGTCGGCTCGCTGCTCGCCGGCAAGCCCGCCTGGAAGAAGATCGTCGACCCGGCCGACGCGGTCACCGACACCGCGGTGTTCGCGAACACGATGTACCTCCTCTCGCACAAGGGCGCGTCGCGCTTCCAGGTGCTGAAGCTGCCGCTGGCCGCGCCCGAGATGAGCAAGGCCGAGGTCGTGGTGCCCGCGGGCGATTCGGTGATCACCGGCCTCGCCGCCGCGCAGGACGGGTTGTACGTGCGCCGCATGAACGGCTCGATCAGCGAGCTGCTGCGCCTGCCGTACACGCCGGGCGCGAAGCCGACGCTGATCGCGCTGCCGTACGAGGCCGACATCAGCATGCTGGCCGCCGATGTGCGCGTGCCTGGCGTGATCTTCGACACCAGCGGCTGGACGCGCTTCGGCGGTGTGCTCGCCTACGACCCGCGCGCCGGCAAGGTTGTCGACACGCAACTGCAGCCGCAGGGCCCGAACGACAACCCGAGCGACCTCGTCTCGACCGAGGTCAAGGTCAAGTCGCACGACGGCACGCTGGTGCCGCTGTCGATCATCCACCGCAAGGGCCTGAAGCTCGACGGCAGCAACCCGACGATCCTGTACGGTTACGGCGCCTACGGCATCTCGCAGACGCCGTTCTACCGACCGACATGGCTGGCGTGGTTCCGGCGCGGCGGCGTGCTCGCGGTCTCGCACGTTCGCGGCGGCGGCGAGTACGGCGAGGATTGGCACAAGGCCGGCTTCCAGCTCACCAAGCCCAACACCTGGAAGGACGCGATCGCGTGCGGCGAATGGCTGGTGGCCAACGGCTACACGACGAGCCCGCGGCTGTCGATCATGGGCGGCAGCGCCGGTGGCATCTTCGTCGGCCGCTCGATCACCGAGCGGCCCGACCTGTTCGGCGCCGCAATCGACCAGGTGCCGATGTCGGACGTGGTCCGTGCCGAGTTCTCGGCCAACGGCCCGCCGAACATCCCCGAGTTCGGCAGCGTCAAGACCGAGGATGGATTCAAGGGCCTGTTCGCGATGAGCGCCTACCACTGGGTCAAGGACGGCACCAAGTACCCCGCGGTGCTCGTCACCACCGGCTTCAACGACCCGCGCGTGGACTCGTGGCAGGCCGCGAAGATGGCCGCACGTCTGCAGGCGGCGAGCACGAGTGGCAAGCCAGTGCTGCTGCGCATCGACTACGACGCGGGTCACGGCATCGGCTCGACCAAGAAGCAGGGCTACGAGGAGCGCGCCGACACGCTCGCGTTCCTGCTCTGGCAGGCCGGGCTGACCGAGCCGAAGCCCTAGGCGCCGGAGCGCTCCCACCCGCCGCCCAGCGCGCGGATCAGGCCAACGGTGGCCTGATACTGCGCCGCACGCACCTGCACTGCCTGGCGCCGGTTGGTGAGCTCGCTGCGGCGCGCATCGAGGAACTCGAGCTGGCTCACCAGCCCGTTGCGGTAGCGCGAGTTGGACAGCACGGTCGCACGGGCTGCGGCGTCGACGGCCTGCGTCTGCGCGCCGGCCTGGTCCGACAGCAGCCGCAACGCGGCGAGCTGGTCCTCGACATCCTGGAACGCGACCAGCACCTGCTCGCGGTAGCTGGCGGCAGCGGCATCCCACGCGGCATTCGCGTTCTGCACGCCTGCTTCGCGCCGCCCGCCATCGAACAGCGGCAGGCTCAGCAATGCGCCGACGCCCCAGCTGCGTGCCGACCACTTGAACAAATCGCCGAGGTCAGTCGATGCGAAGCCGCCGTTCGAGGTCAGCGCCACGTCCGGGAACCACGCCGCACGTGCGACGCCGACGCGCACCTGCGCCGCCTGCATCGCGGTCTGCGCGGCCGACACGTCGGGGCGCCGCGTCAGCACCGTGCTCGGGATGCCGGGCGGAACGAGCGGCAACGCACCGCGCCACGGGCTTTCAGCCAGTGTGAACGTCGACGGCAGCTCACCGAGCAGCACCGCGAGCGCATGCTCGAGTTGCGCGCGGCGGCGGTCCAGCGCGAGCGCCTGCGATTGCGTTGCCGCGACTTCGGTCCGCACGCGCGCGAGGTCGAGTTCGGCGACGTCGCCGGCCGCGTAGCGCCGTTCGGTCAGGCGCAGTGTGTCGCGATACGCGTTGACGGTCTCGCGCACCAGCGCGCGTTCGTCGTCGAGCGCGCGCAGCACGAAATAGGCTTGCGCGACATCGGACTGCACCAGCAGGCGCGTGCTTTGCAGCAGCGCCTCGCGCGATTGCGCGTCGAGCGACGCGGCGTTGCTCGCCTTGGCGAGGCGGCCGAACAAGTCCGGCTCCCATGAAGCGTTCGCACCGGCGTTCAGCACGGTCAGTGGCGCTGCAACACCCGGCGTGAGCAGATTGCCGCGCGATGCGCCGGCACCGAGCCCGAGCTGCGGCGCGCGATCGGCGTCCGCACTGCGCAGCAGTGCACGTGCCTGCGTCAGCCGTGCGGCGGCGAGCTGGATGCCGGTGTTGTTCGCGTCGGCGCGCGCGATCAGGTCGTCGAGCACCGGGTCGGCGAACACGGCCCACCAGCGGCCGCGCGCTTGCGCCTCGGCCGGCGCGGCCTGAGCCCAGCGGCCGTCGATCTCCTTGAACGCGGCGGGCGCCACGGGTGCGGCCGTCGGCGTGAAGGTCGAGGTGCTCGCGCAACCGGCGAGCACGAGCGCGGCGATCAGCGGCACGAGCGTGGAAGCAAAGCGAGCGGAAGTGAAGCGTGTGGTCATGGTCTCATCCTTCGAACGGTGCGGCCGGCGTCGGCTTGATCTGGAATCCGCCGCCGGCTGCCGCCGCCGGCACGCTGCCGTGCAGCTTCAGCACGCGGTTGCCGGTCATGCGGCGCAGCAGCACATAGAACACAGGGGTCAGGAACAGGCCGAACGCGGTCACGCCGATCATCCCGAAGAACACCGCCACACCCATCGCGTGGCGCATCTCCGAACCGGCGCCGGTCGCGAGCACCAGCGGCAGCACGCCCATCACGAACGCCATCGAGGTCATCAGGATCGGGCGCAGGCGCAAGCGGCTCGCCTCGATCGCGGCCTGCAACGGCGTTCGGCCGGTGAACTCGAGCTCGCGCGCGAACTCGACGATCAGGATCGCGTTCTTGGCACTCAGGCCGACGAGCACCATCAACCCGATCTGCGTGAACACGTTGTTGTCGCCGTGGCTCAGCCACACGCCCGTCATTGCGGCGAGCAGGCCCATCGGCACGATCAACAGGATCGCGAGTGGGAGCGTCAGGCTCTCGTACTGCGCGGCGAGCACCAGGAACACGAGCAGGATCGCGATCGGGAAGATCCACAGCGCCGAGTTGCCGGCGAGGATTTCCTGATAGGTGAGATCGGTCCACTCGTAGCTCACGCCGGGCGGCAGCGTCTCGGCAGCGATGCGCTTGATGGCATCCTGTGCCTGGCCGGTCGAATAGCCGGGCGCGGCGCCGCCGTTGATGTCGGCGGTGAGGAAGCCGTTGTAGCGCATCGCGCGCTCGGGGCCGAAGGTCGGCGTGACCTTCATCAGCGCTGACAGCGGCACCATCTCGCCGGTCGTCGAACGCACCTTCAGCAGGCCCACGTCTTCGGCGCGCGCGCGGTAGGCCGCGTCGGCCTGCACCCGCACCGAGTACGTGCGACCGAACTTGTTGAAGTCGTTCGCGTACAGGCTGCCCAGATAGATCTGCATCGTGTCGAAGATGTCGGTCACCGGCACGCCGAGCTGGCGCGCCTTGGTGCGGTCGATGTCCGCGTAGAGCTGCGGCACATTGACCTGGTAGCTCGAGAACATGCCCGCGAGTTCCGGCGTCTTGTAGGCCGTGGCCATGAAGGCCTTGACCGCATCGTCCAGGCCCTTGATGCCGAGCGAACCACGGTCCTCCAATTGCAACTTGAAGCCGCCGGTCGTGCCCAGCCCCTGCACCGGCGGCGGCGGGAACATCACGACGAAGGCCTCCTGGATCACGCCGAACTGCCCGTTCAGCCGGCCAGCGATCGCGGCGGCGCTCTGGTTCACCGCGGTGCGCTCGTCGAACGGCTTGAGCGTGACGAACACGATGCCCGAGTTCGAGCTGTTGGTGAAGCCGTTGATCGACAGGCCGGGGAACGCCACCGCGTGTTCGACGCCAGGCGTCTTCAGCGCGGCATCGTTCATGCGGCGGATGACTTCTTCGGTGCGGTCCAGCGTGGCGCCATCGGGCAGCTGCGCGAAGCCGATCAGGTACTGCTTGTCCTGCGCCGGCACGAAACCGCTCGGCACGATCTTAAACAAGCCCACGGTCGCCGCAGCGAGCACGAGGTAGACCGCGACCATCACCGTCTTGCGCGAGATCGCCTTCGTTACGCCGCCGCTGTAGGCACCGGCGCCGCGCGCGAACACGCGGTTGAAGGCGCGGAAGAATCGGCCGAGCACGAGGTCCATGCCGCGCGTCAGACTATCCTTCGGCGCATCGTGGCTGCGCAGCAGCAGCGCGGCCAGGGCTGGCGAGAGCGTCAGCGAGTTGACCGCCGAGATCACGGTCGACATCGCGATCGTCAGCGCGAACTGCTTGTAGAACTGGCCCGTGAGCCCGCTGATGAACGCCAGCGGCACGAACACCGCGACCAGCACCAGCGCGATCGCGATGATCGGCTCCGAGACCTCGCGCATCGCGCGGTAGGTGGCCTCGCGCGGCGTCAGGCCGGACTCGATGTTGCGCTCGACGTTCTCGACCACGACGATCGCGTCATCCACCACGATGCCGATCGCCAGCACCAGGCCGAACAGGCTCAGCGCGTTGATCGAGAAGCCGAACAGCTTCATCACCGCGAAGGTCCCGACCACCGCGACCGGCACGGCCAGCAGCGGGATGATCGACGCGCGCCACGTCTGCAGGAACAGGATCACGACCAGCACGACGAGGGCGATCGCCTCGAGCAGCGTGTGCCCGACCGACTCGATCGACGCGCGCACGAACTGCGTCGGGTCGTAGACGATCTCGTAGTCCACGCCTTCGGGCATCGCCTTCTTGATGTCGGCCATGGTCGCGCGCACGCCGTTGCTGATCGCGATCGCGTTGCTGCCCGGCGCGGCGAAGATCGGTACCGCGACCGCGTCCTTGTTGTCCAGCAACGAGCGCAGCGAGTAGTCGGCCGCGCCGAGTTCGAGCCGCGCGATGTCGCGCAGGCGAGTCACCGCACCATCGGCGCCGGTCTTCACGATGATGTCGCCGAACTCCTCCTCGTTCTGCAGGCGGCCCTGGGCGTTGATCGAGAGCTGCACGTCGATGCCGCTCAGGCCCGGCGATGCGCCGACGATGCCGGCCGCGGCCTGCACGTTCTGGCCGCGGATGGCAGTGACCACATCGCTCGCCGACAGGCCACGCTGCGCGACCTTCTGCGGGTCGAGCCAGACGCGCATCGAGTAGTCGCCCGAGCCGAACAGCTGCACGTCGCCGACGCCGTCGACGCGCGCGAGGCGGTCCTTGACGTTCAGCACCGCGTAGTTGCGCAGGTAGGTCATGTCGTAGCGGCCGCTGGGCGACAGCAGGTGCACGACCATCGTCAGGTCGACCGAGCTCTTGATCGTCACGACGCCCAGGCGCTTGACCTCTTCAGGCAGCCGCGCCTCGGCACGCGAGACGCGGTTCTGCACCTGCTGCTGGGCCTTGTCGGGATCGGTGCCGAGCTTGAAGGTGACGGTGAGCGTCATCAGGCCATCGGTCGTCGCCTGGCTGCTCATGTAGAGCATGTTCTCGACGCCGTTGATCGCTTCTTCGAGCGGCGTGGCGACCGTTTCGGCGATCACCTGCGGGTTCGCGCCCGGGTACTGCGCGCGCACGACGACCGAGGGCGGCACGACATCCGGGTACTCCGAGATCGGCAGCGTGCGTACCGCGATCAGGCCGGCGAGGAACACCAGCAGCGACAGCACGCCGGCGAAGATCGGCCGGTCGATGAAGAATTTCGACAAGTTCATGGCAGTCCTTGGTGTTCTTGTCCGGGATCAGGACTTGCCGCCCGCGCCACTCCTGGAGTCGGTCCGCGCGTCGGCCTTCAGCTCCATCCCGACCGCCTGCGGCGCGACCAGCGCGCCCGGGCGGATGCGCTGCAGGCCATTGACGACGACACGCTCCTGCGGCTTCAACCCGGCGGTGACGATGCGCAGCCCGTTCACATGCGCGCCCAGCGTCACTTCACGGTAGGCCGCGGTGTTGTCGTTGCCGACCACCATCACGTACTTCTTGTTCTGATCGGTGCCCACGGCGCGCTCGTTGATCAGCAGCGCGGGTGTGGTCTTGACCTGGCCCATCCGCAGCTTCGCGAACTGGCCGGGGATCAGGTTGCCGTCCTTGTTGTCGAACACCGCGCGCACGCGCACCGTCCCGCTCTTAGCGTCGACCTGGTTGTCGACGAGCTGCAGGTGGCCGGTGAACGGCGTGTCGGCGGTCGCGGCGGTGCCCATCTGGACCGGGATGCGTTCGAGTTGGGCCCGGGCGCTCGCACCGCTCGGCAGGTCATGCAGCGCACGCGCCACCACCTGTTCGTCCGCATCGAAGCTCGCGTAGATCGGGCTGACGGACACGAGCGTCGTCAGCACCGGCGCGCCGGGGCCGGCGGCGACGAGGTTGCCGGTGGTGATCTCGAGCTGGCCGACACGTCCCGAGACCGGCGCGCGCACTTGCGTGTAGCCGAGGCTCAGGCGGGCGGTCTGCAGCGCCGCCTGCGCGCCGCGCAGGTTCGCGTCGGCTTCACGCTGCGCATTGGCGCGCTCGTCGAACTCGCGCTGTGCGATGGCGTGTTCGTCGAGCAGCCGCGTGGCGCGTTCGAACTCGCTGCGGGTGTACGTCACGCGTGCCTGCGCGGCGACGACCTGCGCATCGGCGCGATCGACCTCGGCCGCATACGGGGCCGGGTCGATCGTGATCAGCAGGTCGCCCTTGCCGACCAGTGCGCCTTCGCGGAAGTGCACCGATTGAATCGTCCCGGCGACGCGCGAACGGATGTCCACGCGCTCGACGGCTTCGAGCCGGCCTGAGAACTCGTCCCAGGTCGCGACCTCGCTCTGCACGACGGTCGCCACCGAGACCGGCGTGGCCGGCGGGGCGGTGGATTGAGTGGCTTCGGCGCTGGTCGTGCGCAGCGTGAAGACGGCGGTGATGACCGCGGTGAACGCGGTGAGGGCGGTGCCGGCGACCCAGAGGCGGCGGGCGCGGGGGGCGGTGGTCTTCGACATGGTGTGTCCTTCAGGCAAAGCAGCGGCTCACCTCGTCGTGCGAGGCTTTCGCGTGAGAAAGTGGGAACCAAATATTCGTAGCGATCACTACGACATATGGCACAATGTAGCGAAGCCGCAAGGCCAGGTCAAGCTATTTATTAGCGATCACTATGAAAATCAAAGCCGAGACAACGGCCGCCGCGTGTGCGGGGCCGAAAGCAGCGTGCAAGCCACGGGGCCGGCCGCTGTCGTTCGATCGCGACGCCGCACTCGAGCAGGCGATGCATGTGTTCTGGGAGCGCGGCTACGAGGCCGCGTCGATCGCCGACCTGACTGCCGCAATGGGCATCACGCCGCCCAGCCTGTACACGGCGTTCGGCGACAAGGAAAAGCTCTTCCTCCAGGCCATCGAGCGCTATGCGCTGGGCCCCGGCAGCGCCGGCCCGCGCGCGCTCGCCGAGGAGCCGACCGCGCGCGGCGCGATCGAGCGCTGGCTGAAGGAGGCCGCCGAGGAACTCACCCGGTCCTGCCACCCCAAGGGTTGCATGGTGGTGATGGCCACGACCAACTGCTCGGTCGCTGCCGAGCACGTGCAGATGGCACTGACGAAGCGCCGCGCCGCAGCGATCGCGACGATCAAGCTGCGCATCCAGCACGGCATCGACGATGGCGAACTGCCGTCCGATACCGATGCGAAAGCGCTGTCGAACTTCTATTCGACCGTCTACCAGGGCATGTCGATGCAGGCCAAGGACGGCGCCACGCGCGCCAGCCTGATGGCGACCGTCGACGCCGCGATGCGGGCCTGGCCGCCGGCGGCCAGGCGCGCTACGACGAAGTCGGCTGCTTAGACTCGATCACGGTCTCGCCGCGCAGCGGCCCCATGTCGCGGATGTTGAAGCGGTGCCGCTTCCAGCCGCCGAACGAACGCCGGAAGTGGCCGATCGAGATCGCGTAGTAGATCGCCTTGAACATCCGCAGCGCGCCCCAGATCGGCGTCTTGCCGAAGATGTCGCCCGCGAGCATCGACATCAGCGCCTCCTTCACGCGGAACATGTTCTTCGGGTGCATGAACATGTCGCGGATCGTCGGGTTCGTGACGCGGAAGATGATCCACGAGTACACGCTCGGCCCCTTGGCGCAAGTGCGCTCGAACGTGGCGCGTGCCTTCGCCGCCTCGGTCGGCTCGTCCAGGCAGGTCGCGACCACCTCGGCGCCGGTGAAGGCGCTGTTCATCGCCAGGTACACGCCGGTCGAGAACATCGGGTCGATGAAGGTATAGGCGTCGCCCAGCATCAGGTAGCGCTCGCCGCTGCAGTGCCGCGCGATGTACGAGTAGTTGCCGGTCGCATGCACTGCATCGTCGACCAGCGTCGCATGTTGCAGCCGCGCCGCGAGGCCGGGGCACAGCGCGATCGTGTCGAAGAAGAACTCCTTGAGCGGCTTGTCGCGCGACTTCAGGTAGTAGGGCCAGCAGACCGCGCCGATGCTCGTCGTGCCGTCGGCCAGCGGGATGAACCAGAACCAGCCGTGCTCGAACCAGCAGATGCTGATGTTGCCTTCCTTCTTGCCTTCGAGCCGCTGCGCATGAGTGACGTGGCCGAACAGCGCCGAGCTGTTGTGCGCCGGGTTCTTGTCCTTGATGCGCAGCTTGTTCGCCAGCAGCGTGTCGCGGCCCGAGGCGTCGATGACGAAGCGGGCGCGCCACGCCTTGGCCGTCTTGCCGCCATCGCTGCCCGTGAGTTCGGCCTGCACCGAGGCGCCATCGGCGTCGAAGCTCACGTCACGCACGCGGCAGTTTTCCAGTGTCGTCGCGCCGCGTGCGGCGGCGTGACGGAACAGGATCTCGTCCAGTTCGGAGCGCCGCACCTGCCACGCATACGGCATTTCCTTGTTCCAGGCCTCGGCAAATTCGAGGTAGGTGCGGAAGTCGTGGTCGGGCGAGATGAACTCGATGCCGAACTTGGGCATGCCGATCTTCTCGACCTGCTCGCGCACGCCCAGCTTCTCGAACAACCCGACATTGGCCGGCAGCAGCGACTCGCCGATGTGAAAGCGCGGGTGCTGCGCCTTCTCTTGCGTTGCGAGCAGTGCGGCGGCAGTCGAGCCGGCGGGGCCGCCGCCGATCACGAGCACATCGCAGGTTTCGTGGTCAGAGTCGGTCGAGGGTTGCATGCGTGATCGCGTTGGTGGGAAAGGTGGCCCGCAGCATAGCCGCTCGGCGTCAGAATATGAGCCGAGGAACCATGTCGACGACACCCGCCACCGCTACGATCGACGACCTGCTCGGCCTCGCGATCCGCCATGTCAACGCGGGGCAGCGCGACCGGGCACGCCTGCTCTGCGAGCAGGCCGTGGCGACGCACCCGCCGCATCCGGCCGTGCGGCAACTGCTCGCGGTGATGGCGCTGCAGGACGGCGACGCGACTGCGGCGACCGAGTTCGCGGCCGCCAGTCTTGCGCTGCGCCCCGGCCATGCGCCGACCATGAAGGTGGCTGCCGATGCGTGGTTCCAGCGCTCCATCGCGCGGCACGACGAAGGCGATCTGGCCGGCGAAGTGCATGCCTTGCGCGAAGTGTTGCGCCTCGCGCCTGAGCGCGCGGAGGCCGAGGTCAACCTGGGTATTGCCTTGCAGGACGGCGGTGCGATCGAGGCGGCGATGAGCGCCTACGGCCGTGCGTTTCGCCTGCGCGAGGACACCTTCGGCCGCATCGCGCATGCACTCGCCACGCCGAACGTCGGGCGACTGTGGCTGGACCTGGACACGCTGCGCGCGTCGTTGCGCGCGGCCTGAATCAAGCCACGCCGCGTTTGCTGCGATAGCCTTTGCGGTAGACGGCCGGCCCTTGCATGATCTTCGTGGCGAGGGCATCGAAGCCTTGCACCTGCGCAGGCGACATCGCCTCGCAGACGAGGGTCAGCGACTCCCGCGAGACCGGGTAGCACTGCGCGACCGGCGTGCCACGCGGCAACACGCCGCTGAAGTCCGGGTCGAGCCACACGGCAGGGAAGTTGATGCCGACTTCATGGAAGTGATCGGCATCGACCAGCCCGCTGACGAGCCGGAACGGCAGGTCGTCGCGATTGATGGGGTGCACCGCCATGAGGGACCAGCCCGGCTCGAGCTCGATCGTCCAGAAGCTATTGAACTTGATCGCCGACCGCGTGCCGTGCGCCAACGGCGACCCGGCCAGTTGCTCGGGCACGTGAAAGCTCAGCGGTGCGCGCGGCTGGTACTGCGCCGTCAATGCCGGCAGTGCCCAGTCCCACGCGAACTCCCCTGCGTCGACACGCACGTCGCAGGGCAGCAGGATCATGAAGCCGTGCGTCATGGCATCAACGAACGGCGGGCACTGCTTGACAGTGCGGATGCTGCGCCCGTGCAGGCTCGACATCGCACGCGGCGCCATCTGCTGCAGCCAGGCGGGCAACGCTGCGGTGGCTGGAACCGGCCGTGGCAGCACGTCGATCAGCGCCGGGTCGCAACGGAAGATGATGTTCATGACGCTCACTATTCCAAGCGGACACCGCCCAAGAAGAAGGCCGCGCCGATCGTTGTCGATCGGCGCGGCCCCGGTCAGCCAGCGTTCGTCAGATCACCGAACGCGCCCTTCCTTCCAGGCGTTGAGCAGCTTGTCATAGACGATGGTCTCGCCCTTGGGCTTCTCGTTGGCCAGCTTCTTCCACGGCGCACCCTTGTCGCTCAGCCACTTGGCGGGGTCGCTGCGCGGGTTCAGCTTGGGCGCGCAGTGCGCCATGCCGGCACGGCCGAGCCGCTCCATCACGTCGTCCATCTCCTTCGCGAGGTTGTCCATCGCGGCCTGTGGCGTCTTCTCGCCGGTCACGGCCACCGCCACGTTCTTCCACCAGAGCTGCGCGAGCTTCGGGTAGTCCGGAACGTTGGTGCCGGTCGGCGTCCAAGCCACGCGCGCGGGGCTGCGGTAGAACTCGATCAGGCCGCCGTACTTGTTCGCGTTCTGCGTGAAGTAGTCATGCCGGATGTCGCTGTCGCGGATGAAGGTCAGACCGACGATCGACTTCTTCAGCGACGTGGTCTTGGCCGTCACGAACTGCGCATACAGCCAGGCGGCCGTGGCGCGGTTGGGCTCGTTGGACTTCAGGAAGGTCCACGACCCCACGTCCTGGTAGCCGTTCTGCATGCCCTGCTTCCAGTACGGGCCGTTCGGGCCGGGGGCCATGCGCCACTTCGGCGTGCCGTCCGCGTTCACGACCGGCAGGCCCTGCTTGATCATGTCGGCGGTGAAGGCGGTGTACCAGAAGATCTGCTGCGCGATCTGGCCCTGCGCCGGCACCG
>JBDTVC010000014.1:0-38207 GCA_040007475.1 Burkholderiales bacterium | reverse complement strand
CACGGCCCCAGCCCGTGCCCGCCTTCGCGGTGGCTGCCGTCGCCGTTGCCGATCAGGAAATAGCAGCCGGGTTTCTCGAGCAGGAAGTAGCTGAAGTCTTCCGCGCCCATCGTGGGTTCGAACTCCTGCACGTTCTCGGCGCCGACGAGATCAGTCATCACGCCGCGCGCGAACTCGGTCTCGGCAGGGTGGTTGATCGTCGGTGGGTAGTTGCGCGTGAACTCGAACTCGGCCGTGCAGCCGAACGCGGCGGCGGTGTGCTCGGTGATTTCCTTCATGCGCTTCTCGATCAGGTCGAGCACCTCGAGCGTGAAGGTGCGCACCGTGCCCTGGATCTCGCAGCTGTCGGGCACGACGTTGGTCGCCTCGCCGGTGTGGATCATCGTCACCGAGATCACGCCCGCATCGATCGGCCGCTTGTTGCGCGTGATGATGGTCTGGAAGGCCTGCACCATCTGGCAGGCGACCGGCACCGGGTCGAGGCCGTTGTTGGGCATCGCCGCGTGCGAGCCCTTGCCGTGGATCACGATCTTAAATTCGTTGCTGCTCGCGAAGCACGGGCCGTTCTTCAGCGCGAACTGGCCGACCGCCATGCCGGGCCAGTTGTGCGCGCCGAACATCGCCTCCATCGGGAACTTCTCGAACAGGCCGTCCTTGATCATCTCGCGCGCGCCGCCACCGCCTTCTTCAGCGGGCTGGAACACGAGGTACACGGTGCCGTCGTAATTGCGGTGCTTGCTGAGGTGCTTGGCCGCGGCCAGCAGCATCGCGGTGTGACCGTCGTGGCCGCACGCGTGCATCTTGCCCTTGTGCTGGCTCGCGTGCGCGAAGGTGTTGTGCTCGGTCATCGGCAGCGCGTCGATGTCGGCACGCAGGCCGACGGCGCGACTGCTGGTGCCGTTCTTCAGGATCGCGACGACACCGGTCGTGCCCATGCCGCGATGGATCGGGATGCCCCAGTCGGTGAGCTGTTGGGCGATCACGTCGGAGGTGCGCTTCTCTTCGAAGCACAGCTCCGGGTGGGCGTGGATGTCGCGTCGGACGGCGGCAATGGCCGCCGCATCGGCGAGGATGGACTCGATCATGCGCATGGTGGGCTCCACGGCGCGGGGCGGGCGAGATGCAGCGCGTTGCCGGCCAGTTTCAGGGCCAACCCAGTTTACCTGCGCGCCACCAACGCTGCTGGCAAATGGCATATGGCCCTGGACCGGGCCGCGGGGATGCGCCTGATCAGCGGCGGACCTTGCCTTCGGCAGTCAGGATAGTCAAGTCCACGTACTTCGAGCCAGCGTGATCCTGCCCGGAAAGACGCACGAAGAATCCGCCCAGGTTCAGGTCATGCAGCGATTCGAGCCCGGTGATGAGGCCTTCGCGCGAGGCCGTCGCTCCGGGTCGCTGCAAGCCCTCGACCAGCGTCTTGGCGGCCACATAGCCTTCGATGCTGCCGTAGTTGGGCTCGAAGTCGGCGCCCGCCGCGCGGCCTGCGGCAAGGTACTCGCCGGCCAGCGCGGTGGTGGGCGCAAACGGGTACGGCATCACCTGGGACACGACCACGCCGCTGGCATCGGCTCCCAGTTCCTTGGCCAGCGCCTGCGTGCCGACGAACGAGACGTTGTAGAACGTGCCGCCGAAGCCCGCCTTGCGCGCGGCGCGGATGAACGCGGCGCATGACTTGTAGGCGCTGATCTGCACGATCGCATCGGGCTGCTGGGCGAGGATGGCCTTGACCGCGGCGTCCACGTCGACGGTGTTGCGCTCCACGGTGCCCAGCCCGGCGGGCTCCAGCCCCAGCGGCTTGAGGGCCCGGGTCACGCCTTCGAGCCCGGCCTTGCCGTAGCTGTCGTTCTGATAGAAGACTGCGATCCGCTTGATGCCGACCGAGGTCAGCTGCTTGACGATCTCGGCGGTCTCGTTGAAATACGAGGCCCGCACGTGGAAGGCATAGCGGTTGGCCGGCGAGCGCAGCGACTCGGCGCCGGTGAACGGCGCGATCAGCGGCACCTTGGCGGCGTTGATCAGCGGCAGCGCGGCCAGCGTGGTGGGTGTGCCGATGTAGCCGAACAGTGCGAACGCGCCGCCCTCGATCAGCTTGCGGGTGTTGTCGGCGCAGCGTTCGGGCTCGTAGCCGTCGTCGAGGCTGCGCAACTCGATCAGGTGCCCGCCCACACCACCGCGTGCATTCACCTTGTCGAACGCGAGCTGCGCGCCGTTGCGGAACTGCAGGCCCAGCGCGCCGGCCGGGCCCGACAGCGCGGCCGATTGCCCGATCACGATCCTGCCGGAGGATTGCGCCCGACCCGGCGCCCCGCAGGCGGCCAACGCCGCCGCACCGGCGACACGCAGACAAGAACGGCGATTCAGCATCGTAATCTCCTGGTTAGCGGCGGACCTTGCCGTCTCCGGTCAGCATCGACAGGTCGGCGAAGCGCGACCCCACATGGTCCTTGGCTCCGAAGTTGACGGTGAAGCCGCCGAAATCCGTCTTCTGGATCGACTCGAGGCCGGTGGTCAGCGAGTCGCGTGTCGGGTTGCGACCGGCGCGGCGCAGGCCTTCGGCGAAGACCTTGGCGGCGAGGTAACCCTCCATGCTGGAGTAGTTCGGCGTGGCGTCTCCGCCGGCCTTGCGCACCGCCTCCAGGTATTCGCGCGAGATCGGCGTCGTGGTCGAGAACGGGAAGGGCATGACCTGGCTGATCATGATCCCGTTGCCCTCCTTGCCCAGTTCGTCGGCCAGCGCTTGCGTGCCGACGAAGGAGACGTTGAAGAACGTGCCGCCGTAGCCGGCCTTGCGCGCGGCACGGATGAACGCGGCGCACGACTTGTAGGCGCTGATCTGCACCACCGCGTCGGGCATCGTGGCGGTGATGTCCTTCACCGCCTGCGCGACATCGACGGTATTGCGCTCGACCGTGCCCAGCGCGACCGGTGCCAGGTTCTGGGCCTTCAGCGCGCGCGTCACGCCTTCGAGCCCGGCCTTGCCGTACGCATCGTTCTGGTAGAAGACCGCGATCTTCTTCAGGCCCAGCGACGTGAGCTGCTTGACGATCAGCGCGGTCTCGTCGTAATACGAGGCGCGCACGTGGAAGACCGACTTGTGGAACGGGTCGCGCAGCGCCTCGGCGCCGGTGAACGGGCCGAAGAACGGCGTCTTCGCATCGACGATCAGCGGCAGTGCTGCCAGGCAGGTGGGAGTGCCGACGTAGCCGAACAGGCCGAACACGTCGTCCTTGATGAACTTCTCGGTGTTGGCCTTGCAGCGGTCGGGCTCGTAGCCGTCGTCGGCGGTGCGCAGGTCGATCGTGCTGCCGTTGATGCCGCCCTGGGCATTCAGCGCATTGAAGAAGATGCGTGCACCGGCGTTCATCTGCACGCCGAGCTGGGCGGCAGGGCCGGTGAAGGCGGCCGACTGGCCGAGCACGATGCGGTTGTTCTGCGCGAACGAAGGCAGTGCGACGGCTGCGCCGGCGGCGGCTAGGTGCCGAATGGCATCACGACGATTCATGGGTGTTCCTCAACGATGATTCGCGGTTGCTCGTCGCGTCGTGCGCGCGGCTTCCGTCGATGGTGTTTGGGCCATCGCGAAGCATAGTTGCCGGCAGGCGCCCCGTCACGGTGTTGTCGCTCACTGCACACGGACGCGGCCCGTGTCGGTGTGCAATAGTGCACCCATGAACATGACAATCGTTCGTGCGGCGTGCCCGCACGATTGCCCCGACACCTGCGCGATTCGCGTGACCGTGACGGATGGCACGGCCATCAAGGTGCAGGGCGATCCCGACCATCCGCCGACGCACGGCGCGCTGTGCACCAAGGTGTCGCGCTACCCCGAGCGCACGTACCACGCGGAGCGCGTGCTGCACCCGATGAAGCGCATCGGCCCCAAGCGGGACGAGGGCAGCGCACAGTTCGTTCGCGTGAGCTGGGCCGAGGCGCTGGCCGACATCGCCTCGCGCCTGAAGACGATCGCCGCGCGCGACCCGCAGGCCATCGTGCCGTACAGCTACGCCGGCACGATGGGCTTGATCCAGAGCGAAGGCATGGCCGCTCGCTTCTTCAACAAGCTCGGCGCCTCGCTGCTCGATCGCACGATCTGCTCGAGCGCCGGCGGCGATGCGCTGCAGGCCACCTACGGCGGCAAGATCGGCATGCACCTGGAGTTCTACGCCGAGAGCCGACTGATCCTGATCTGGGGCAGCAACTCGATCGCCTCGAACCTGCACTTCTGGACCTTCGCACAGGCCGCCAAGCGCAAGGGCGCGAAGCTGATCTGCATCGACCCGCGCAAGACCGAGACGGCCGACAAGTGCCACCAGCACATCGCGCTGCTGCCCGGGACGGACGGCGCGCTCGCACTGGGCCTGATGCACGAGCTGATCGTCAACGACTGGCTGGATCACGACTACATCGAGCAGCACACGGACGGTTGGCCGGCGCTGCGTGAGCGCGCGCTGCAATGGCCGCCGGAGCGCGTGGCGCAGGTGTGTGGCATCACCGCCGACGAGGTGCGTGGCCTGGCGCGCGACTACGGCACCATCCCACCGGCCGCGATCCGCCTGAACTACGGCATGCAGCGCGTGCGCGGCGGCGGCAACGCGGTGCGGCTGGTCGCGATCCTGCCGTGTCTGGTGGGCGCATGGCGCCATCGGGCCGGCGGAATGCTGCTGTCGGCTTCCGGGTGGTTCAAGGGCGTGCGCAACGACGCGGCGTTGCAGCGGCCCGATCTGCTCGGCGCGCGGCGCCCGCGCACGATCAACATGAGCACGATCGGGGATGATCTGCTACGCGAATCGTCGCCCGCCTTCGGCCCGAAGATCGAGGCGCTGATCGTCTACAACAGCAACCCGGTCGCCGTGGCGCCCGACTCCACGAAGGTGGTGCGCGGCTTCGGCCGCGACGACCTCTTCACCGTCGTGCTCGAGCACTTCATGACCGACACCGCCGACCATGCCGACTACGTGCTGCCGGCGACGACGCAGCTCGAGCACCTGGATGTGCACACCAGCTACGGCCACACCTACGTGATGCTCAACGAGGCGGCGGTGGCACCGCTCGGCGAGGCGAAGCCGAACACGCAGATCTTCCGCGAGCTGGCCGACGCGATGGGCTTCACCGACGCCTGCTTCGTGGACGACGATGAAACGCTGGCGCGCACCGCGTTCAAGCCCGAACTGATCGACTTCGATGCGCTGCGCGAGCACGGCTGGCTCAAGCTTCCGATCGCGGACGCGCCGCTGGCCGAGGGGCGGTTCCCGACCGCCAGCGGCCGCTGCGTGATCGACTCGAAGGAACTCGGCGTACCGGACTTCGTGCCGAACTACGAGTCCGCCGCGAGTTCGCCCGAGCTCGCGGCGCGCTACCCGCTCGCGATGATCTCGCCGCCGGCGCGCAACTTCCTCAACTCCAGCTTCGTCAATGTGAAGAGCCTGCGCGACATCGAGGGCGAGCCGCTGGTCGAGATGCATGTGCTGGATGCCGCCGCGCGCGGCGTGGCGAACGGCCAGATGGTGCGCGTCTTCAACGACCGCGGCAGCTATCTGTGCAAGGCGGCCGTGAGTGCGCGCGCGCGGCCGGGGGTGGTCAATGGTCTGGGCGTTTGGTGGCGCAAGCTCGGTGCCGGTGGCACCAATGTCAACGAGCTGACGCACCAGCGGCTCACCGACATCGGGCGCGCCCCGAGCTTCTACGATTGCCTCGTCGAGGTCACTGGAGCACCCGGCGACGGTGTGCCGCCGCCCCCCGTCGCGTGAAGCGCTGGCTGCTGATGGCGAGTATCGGTCTGGTGGGCGTGGTGCTGGCGGCGAGTGCTGCCGTGTGCCTGACCTCGGGCTGCAGCACGCTTGGCTACTACGCGCAGTCGGTGGGCGGGCACCTCGCGCTGGTGCGCGCCGCGAAGCCGGTGCCGGAGTGGCTCGCAGACGATCAGCTGGATGCGAAGGTCAAGACGCGTCTCCTGCTCAGCCAGCGCATCCGCGACTACGCGGTCACCGAGCTGAAGGAACCCGACAACGCGAGCTATCGCCGCTACGCCGACCTGCACCGCCCCTACCCGATCTGGAACGTCGTCGCCGCACCCGAGCTGAGCCTGCGGCTGCAGACCTGGTGCTTCCCCGTCGTCGGCTGCGTCGGCTACCGTGGCTACTACGCCGAGGCCGAGGCCCGGGCGTTCGCCGAGACGCTGCGCGCGCAAGGGCTGGAGGTGAGCGTGTACGGCGTACCGGCGTACTCGACGCTCGGCAAGCTGCCCTTCGATGCGTTCGCCGACCCGCTGCTGAACACCTTCATCGACTACCCCGAGGGCGACCTCGCGCGCCTGATCTTCCATGAGCTCGCGCACCAGGTCGCCTACGCACCGGGCGACACGATGTTCAACGAGTCGTTCGCTACCGCGGTCGAGCGCATCGGCGGCTCGCGCTGGCTGGCGCAGCACGCGAGCGAAGCGGCGCGCACGCAGTTCGCGCAGGGGGACGCCCGGCGGCAGGACTTCCGCGCGCTGACGCTGCGCTACCGCGAGTCGCTCGATGCGCTGTACCGCAGCACCGCCGGCGATTCCGACAAGCGCTCGGGCAAGGCCGCGTTGATGGCGCAGTTGCGTGACGACTACGCAGCGATGAAGCGCGAACGGTGGGGCGGGTTTTCCGGGTATGACGGCTGGTTCGCGCGCGCCAACAATGCATCGTTCGGCGTGCTCGCGGCTTACAACGAACTGGTGCCGAACTTCGAACGCCTGTTCGAGCGTGAAGGCGGCGACTTCGACCGCTTCTATGCCGAGGTCAAGCGCCTGGCCGCGCTGCCGCAAGCCGAGCGCCGTGCACAACTTCCCTGAGGACTCCGTTTCATGCCCGACATCCACATCCACCGCACCCACGCGCTCGGCCTGACGAAAGCGCGCAAGGTCGCGCTTCAGTGGGCCGAAGACGCCGAGAAGAAGTTCGACATGGAATGCACGATCCTCGAAGGCGATACCAGCGACACCGTGGAGTTCACGCGCGCTGGCGTGAAGGGCGAATTGATCGTCGCGCCCGACCACTTCCAGCTCGATGCGAAGCTGGGCTTCCTGCTCGGCGCATTCAGCAAGACGATCGAGAGCGAGATCGAGAAGAACCTCGACGCGCTGCTCGCGAAGAGCGCCGCGCCGGCGAAGAAGGTGGCGAAGAAGAAGTAGGGCGGTCTACTTCAAGGATTCGATGAGATCGATGTAGCCCTGCATCGCTTCATCCGTGCTCTGGCCCTTGACCGCGTTCCACGCATCCCACTTGGCGCGGCCGACCATGTCGGAAAAGCCGGGGCGCTTGTCGGTCACATCGCCGCTGCTGCCCTGCTTGTAGAGCGCGTAGATCTTCAGCAGCGTCATGTTGTCCGGCTTCTCGGGCAGGCTCTTCGACTCGGCAACGGCTTTCTCGAACTGGGCTTTCAGATCGGCCATGGTATGCGTCTCCCTTGAGTGAAAATGTGCATTGACGGCGCCGATGTTACCCAGCATCTTGGGTCCTCATACAACAGTAACCTCAAGGAGAACCCCGATGTCGACCCCGACGCAGCGCATGTCGCGCGTGGACACCGCCTGGCTGCGGATGGACAACGACGTCAACCTGATGATGATCGTCGGCGTCTGGCTGCTCACGCCCGGCATCACGCACGCGGCGCTGTGCGAGCGCGTCGAGGACAAGCTGCTGAAGTACGAGCGCTTCCTCCAGAAGGTCGTGCCCGACGCGATGGGCGCGAACTGGGTCCATGACGACGACTTCGACATCCAGCGCCACGTGCTGCACCAGAAGCTCGTGCGCGAACGCGGGCAGAGCGAGCGCGAGGCGTTGCAGGCGCTGGCCGGCGAACTCGCGAACACGCCGCTCGACCCGGACCACCCGCTGTGGCAGTTTCACCTGATCGATGGCTACGAGGGCGGCAGCGCGCTGGTGGCGCGCGTGCACCACTGCATCGGCGACGGCATCGCGCTGATCTCGGTGATGATGTCGATCACCGATGGTGGCATGGACCCGCCCAGGCGCAAGAAGCGCGAGCTGCCGGAGGCCGAGGGCGACTGGCTCTCGGACGCCGTGATGAAGCCGCTGACCGAACTGGCGACCAAGGCGGTCGGGATGTACGGCGGCGGCATGGCCAAGTCGATGGAGGTGCTGTCGCACCCGCAGCAGGGGCTGTCGGGCGGTGTCGAGATGGCGCGCATCGGCACCAAGGTGATGGGCGACCTGGCCGCGCTGGCGCTGATGTCCGACGATTCGCCGACGCTGCTGAAGGGCAAGCCGATCGGTCAGAAGATCGTCGCCTGGGGCGAGCCCCTGCCGCTGGACCACGTGAAGGCGATCGGCAAGGCGCTCAACTGCTCGGTCAACGACGTGCTGCTGGCCTGCGTGGCGGGCGCGATCGGCGCGTACCTGCGCAAGCACGGCGACGACCCTGCGGGCAAGGAGATCCGTGCGATGGTGCCGGTCAACCTGCGCCCGCTGGAGCATGCCTGGAAGCTCGGCAACCGCTTCGGCCTCGCGCCGCTCACGCTGCCGATCGGCATCGAGAACCCGGTCGAGCGGGTCTACGCGGTGCGCGCGCGCATGGGCCAGTTGAAGGACAGCTACCAGCCGCTGCTGGCCTTCGCCGTGCTCGCGGTCGCCGGCCTGCTGATCAAGCCGGCGCAGGACATGCTGCTCGGCCTGTTCGCGAAGAAGTCGACCGCCGTGATGACCAACGTGCCCGGCCCGGCCGTGCGGCTCAAGCTTTGCGGCGCGACGCTCCGCCAGACCATGTTCTGGGTGCCCGCGTCGGGCGACGTGGGCGTTGGCGTGTCGATCCTGTCGTATGGCGGCAGCGTTCAGTTCGGGCTGATCACCGACAAGAAGCTGTGCCCGCATCCGCAGGAGATCATCGACCGCTTCGAGCCGGAGTTCGAGAAGCTGCTGCTGGTGGCGATGATGCTGCCGTGGGGCGAAACGGCCTAGGCTCGCGTACATTTTCGGCTTTCATCAGGAGTCGAACACAGTGAGTCCGCTTCGCAAAGTCGTCTTCGCGATCATTGGCCTGGTCGCCTGTGCAACTGCTGCGGTGTACGCGGCGCCGCCGCAGGTTCCGATCAAGGCATTCGTCCTTCGTCAGCAGTTCACCAACCCGGTGCTGTCGCCCGACGGCCAGCATCTGGTGGTGACTCAGCTGATCCAGAAGGACGATCGCGACGTGAAAGTGATGATCGTGTACGACCTGGCGCAGATGAAGGTGGTGAGCACGGTGCGGCTGCCGGCGTTCAATGAACCGGCGGGCTACACGTGGGTCTCCAATGAGCGGCTGGTGGTCAGCGTTGCGCGTGAGACGGGCTCGCTCGACAGGCCCCGGCTCACCGGCGAAGTTCTGGCAATGGCCCTGGACGGGGGGCATCAGGACTATCTGTACGGCTACAAGAATGTCACTCGTCGTGGCGGGAAGGTGATGAGACCCGATGAGGGCTGGGCGTGGGTCAATTCGGTGCCCAATGAACTGACTGGGCACTTCTTTCTCACAGAGAGCCTGTGGGGCGTGAGGGATGGAAACACGCTGCTCTACGACATCGATGCGGTCACGGCCGGTCGCCGTCTGGTCGCCGAATTCGCAATGCAGGACTTCGACTTCGTGGTGCAGCACGATGGCAAGCCTCGCTTCGCGTACGGTTTCGATCTGCAGGCCGATCCTGTCGTGTTCGAATTCGACGACGCCCGAAAGGAATGGCGCGACTCGAGCAGCACGGGGAAGGGGAATGTCACGCCGCTTGCCATGTCGCCGGACAACAGCGCCATGATCGCCTGGGTCTCCGTCGACCGGGGGCCGGGTGCACTGGTTCGACAGGACGTGGCGGGCGGTGGGCGAACGACACTTGTCGACGACCCCACGGGCACAGTCGATCTGATCGAATGGGGCCCGTACCCGCGGATGCCGTTTGCCGCCACGACAAATGTCGGGAAGCCGAAGCTGACCTACTTCGACGCGGAACGGCCGGAGGCGAAACTGCACCAGGCGCTGAGCGCGCAGTTCCCCGGCAGCCGTGTTCATTTCATCAATTTCACGAGAGACGGCGGCAAGCTGCTCTTCGCCGTGAGGAGCGATCGCGATCCGGGTGCGTACTACCTGTTTGATCGTTCCACCGGCAAGGCCATGCTGCTGTTTGCCGAGCGCCCATGGATCGACCCGACCCGCATGGCCGAGCGCGCACCGATTCATTTCACGGCCAGCGACGGCGTCGAGATTCACGGCTACCTGACCCTGCCGTCGGTTCCCGTCGAGGGCAAGCCGCCGCTGATCCTGCTGCCGCACGGTGGACCGCACGGCATCGCCGACGATTGGTTCTTCGACACTGACCCGCAGTTTCTGGCCAGCCGTGGCTATGCGGTATTGCAGGTCAACTACCGTGGCTCCGGTGGACGCGGGCCCGGCTTCGAGCGCTCCGGTTATCGGCTGTGGGGCGGCCGCGTGCAGGAGGATCTCATCCAAGGGGTTCGCTGGCTCGTCGATCAGGGCAAGGTGGATGGCGCGCGGATGTGCACCTACGGCGGCAGCTTCGGCGCCTATGCGGCCATGATGACGGCGATCCGTGCGCCAGGCTTGTTCAAGTGCGTGGTCGGCTACTCGGGCGTCTACGACCTGGCGCGCATGTACGACCGGGACGCCACCGTCCTCGACGAGAAGACCTACAACTACCTGGTCAAGGTCATCGGCAAGGACCCGAACGAACTCGCCAGCAACTCGCCTTCGCGATTGGCAGACAAGCTCACCATGCCGGTGTTCCTGGCGCACGGCGGCAAGGACGAGATCACGCCGCCGGAGCAGGCCAAGGTCATGCGCGAAGCCTTGGTCAAGGCTGGCCGCCCGCCCGAATGGATGTACATCGACGGCGAAGGCCACGGCTTCTTCTCGGAGCAGTCGCGTGCCGACTTCTACGGCAGGCTCGAGGCGTTCCTGGCCACGCACCTCGGCAAGTGAACGTGCCTGCCGAGCCGGCGAACGTCAATCCTCCAGCTCAGCCTTCGCCATCTCGACGTCCAGCCGTTCCATCGCGTCTTTCGGGTCGCAGGCCGCGGCGTCTTCGTAGAGCTTCGTCGCCTCCTTCATCTTCTTCTCGCCTTCGAGCATCACCAGCCCGTTCGCGTACTCGACCATCGCGATCGCCGAGGTCGGGTTCAGCTTCAGTGCGGTCTTGAACATCGCGAGACCGGCGTCCTTGCTCGCGCCCTGCGTGCGGCCGAGCAGCGAGCCGACCTTGTCGATCACCTCGGCGTGGAACGCGCCGAGCGCGATGTGGGCATCGGCGTGCTGGGGCGCGAGCTTGATCGCGGTCTCGAGCGCGGACTTGACCTTGCTGCCAAGCCCTTGCGCCAAGGCCTTCGCGATGCTGATGCCCTGGCTGTAGCGGCCCAGCGCGTAGGCCATGAAGTAGTACGCGTTGGCGTTCTTCGGGTCGGTCGCGATCTGCGCCTCGGCGCGCTCGGCGACTTCCATGAAAAGCGCGAGCTTGGCCTTCTCGCTCTTCTCGAGGTAGTTCGCGTAGATCGCCTGCGCCTTGTTCGCGACGGTGATGCCGGCACCGCCCGCCTTGAGCCCCGCCTCGGTGGCCTTCTGGAACTCGCCGGTATGGAACAGTACCCACGCCGCGAGCACCTTCGCGTCGGTGGGCAGCGGCTCGGCGTCACCGGCGTGCAGGCGCGCCCAGCTCTTCTTCAGTGCCGCGGTGTCGTAGGTGTAGTCGGCGGCGTCGTGCGGGAAGGCGGTCCATTTGGCCATGTCAGTCTCCTGGGGTGTAGTGGCCGGCCAGCGCGTGCAGGTGCTCGCGCTGCTCGGGTTCAAGGTAGGGTGATAGCAGGCTGAGGACGTGGAACGCGCCACGCATCAGTGCGGCGCCGGCCGCTTCGGGCTCGAGCGCGTTGCGCGGATCACGCACGTACTCGAAGCTCAGCCAGTAGGTCAGCACGACGACCATCGCCGTGGCCACCGGCTGGGCGTCGCGCGGCGTGATCTGCATCGCGTTGCCGCGGTTCAGACCGTCGAGCATGGACTGGACCGCTGCGCCCTTGTTCTTCAACACGAACTGGAAGTGCGTCTCGAGCCGCCGGTTCTTCGACAGCAGGTCGTTGAGGTCGCGGTAGAGAAAGCGGTACTGCCAGATCAGCTCGAACAGCATGTGCAGGAACAGCCACGCGTCCTCGACGTTGCCGATCTCGTCGGCCGCGCGCAGCAGTTCGGTGAGCGCGCGCTCGTAGCGGTCGAACAGGCCGTTGATCAGCTCGTCCTTGGCCGGGTAGTGGTAGTAGAGGTTGCCGGGGCTGATGCCGAGTTCGGCAGAGATCAGCGTCGTCGACACGTTCGGTTCGCCGAAGCGGTTGAACAGCACCAGCGTGACCTCGAGGATGCGCTCGGCCGTGCGGCGCGGTTTCTTCGTGCTGGTTGGCGTGGTCATCGTGTCGTTGGTTCCCGGCGGGCAATCTAGCATCAAGTGCGGGCGGGCCACATCGGCATCGGCACTACGCCAGCGCGCGGCGGGCAGCGTGCCTACAATCGCGCCCGCATGCCCGCCATCTCATTCCAGCACGTCGGCAAGACGTACAGCAGTGCCCGTGGGGCCGTCAAGGCACTCGACGATGTGAGCTTCGACATCGAGCCGGGCGAGTTCTTCGGCCTGCTGGGGCCGAACGGTGCAGGCAAGACGACCCTGATCAGCATCCTCGCCGGCCTGGCGCGCGCGAGCAGCGGCCGGGTGCTGGTGCATGGGCACGATGTCGTCACCGACTACGCGCAAGCCCGCCGCAGCCTGGGCATCGTGCCGCAGGAGCTGGTATTCGACCCGTTCTTCAGTGTGCGCGAGGCGTTGCGCTTGCAAAGCGGCTACTTCGGTGTGAAGAACAACGACGGCTGGATCGACGAGTTGCTCGCGAACCTCGGGCTGACCGACAAGGCCGATGCGAACATGCGCCAGCTCTCCGGCGGCATGAAGCGCCGCGTGCTCGTCGCGCAGGCGCTGGTCCACCGGCCGCCGGTGATCGTGCTCGACGAGCCGACGGCCGGCGTCGACGTCGAACTGCGCCAGACGCTGTGGCAGTTCGTCGCGCGGCTGAACAAGGAGGGGCACACCGTGCTGCTGACCACGCACTACCTCGAAGAAGCCGAGGCACTGTGCGGCCGCATCGCGATGCTCAAGCAGGGCAAGGTGGTGGCGCTGGACCGCACCTCGGCGCTGCTCGCCGGCACCGCGAGCACGATGCTGCGCTTCAAGATGGACGCACCGCTGCCGGCGTCGCTCGTGGCGCAATCGCGCGTCACCGGGCGCATCGTGCAGATCACCGCGCACGACGTGAACGAGGTCGAGACCGTGCTGGCGACGCTGCGCAACGCGGGCTGCGTGCCTGAAGACCTGGAGATCGGCCGCGCCGACCTCGAGGATGTGTTCCTCGAGATCATGCAGGGAGCGCAGGCATGAGGCGGGACGAGCCCGGCGCCGGGCCGCCAAAGGCCACGAAGGGGCCCCTGGTAGCCCCTGGCGGGCGAGATCCCCTCGGGGGATCGGGCGCGGTACCCCGCGACCGAGGGGCCGACATTCTTGCGGGCACCCAGGCGCTGCTCTACAAGGAAGTTCTGCGATTCTGGAAGGTCAGCTTTCAGACCGTCGCGGCGCCGGTGCTCACTGCCATCCTGTACCTGCTGATCTTCGGCCACGTGCTCGAGGACCACGTCAAGGTCTACGGCGCGGTGGGCTACACCAGCTTCCTGATCCCCGGCCTGGTGATGATGAGCGTGCTGCAGAACGCGTTCGCGAACAGCAGCTCGTCGCTGATCCAGAGCAAGATCACCGGCAACCTCGTGTTCGTGCTGGTCGCGCCGCTGTCGCACTGGGCGTGGTTCGTCGCCTACGTGGGCGCGGCGATCGTGCGCGGCGTCGTCGTCGGCTTCGGCGTGCTGATCGTGACGGTCTGGTTCGCGCCGTTCCACTTGTCGAACCCGCTGTGGGTGATCGCATTCGCGGCGATGGGTGCGGCGATGATGGGTGCGCTCGGGCTGGTGGCGGGCCTGTGGGCCGAGAAGTTCGACCAGATCGCGGCGTTCCAGAACTTCGTCATCATGCCGATGACGTTCCTCTCGGGCGTGTTCTATTCGGTCGGATCGCTGCCACCCTTCTGGAAGGCGGTGAGCCATCTGAACCCGTTCTTCTACATGATCGACGGGTTCCGGCACGGGTTCTTCGGCGTCAGCGATGTTTCGCCGTGGACCGGTTTGGTCATCGTGGCCGTCAGCCTGGCGGTGGTCTGCGCGCTCTGCCTGCATCTCCTGAAGATCGGCTACAAGATCCGCCATTGACGACACCCGGTGGCGGCGTACCGCCACCACCCGCCGTGCGGGTGCGCGGCCCTTGGGAGCGGCCCGGCGCCGGCCGCGTAGAATCCGGGCAACATGTCCAACCCGACCCCCGCAGACGTCCAGTCCTTCATCGCGAAGGGAATGGCCTGCGAACACGTCGAGGTGGAAGGCGATGGCCAGCACTTCTTCGCGACCATCGTCTCGGCCGAATTCGAGGGCACGACCCGGGTGGCACGCCAGCGGCGCGTCTACCAGGCGCTGGGCGATAGAATGCGCGAGCAAATCCACGCCCTGTCGATGAAGACGCTGACACCGGCCGAGTGGGCTGCCAGCCCGCAACCGGCCACCACCCACCACCACTGAACCGCGCCGCAGTGCTCACTGCGGCTGGCGAACTCGCGCCAGCGGGTTCTCGGTCATTGTGGGCACATGGGCGCAAGGCAAGCTCATGGACAAACTCATCATTCGCGGCGGCCGGCAGCTTTCGGGCACGGTCGCGATCTCGGGCGCCAAGAATGCGGCGCTGCCCGAGCTCTGCGCCGCGCTGCTGACGGCCGAGCCGGTCACGCTGCGCAACGTGCCGCGCCTGCAGGATGTGAGCACCGCCTGCAAGTTGCTGCGCAACATGGGCGTGGTGATCGACCGGCCCGAGAACACGCCCGATGTCGTCTTGCTGAACGCGGGCCAACTCAGCTCGCGTGAGGCGCCGTACGACCTGGTCAAGACGATGCGCGCGTCCATCCTCGTGCTGGGCCCGCTGCTGGCCCGCTTTGGCGAGGCGCGCGTGTCGCTGCCCGGTGGCTGCGCGATCGGCTCACGGCCGGTGGACCAGCACATCAAGGGCTTGCAGGCGATGGGCGCCGAGATTACCGTCGAGCACGGCTACATCGTGGCCAAGGCGAAGCGCCTCAAGGGCGCGCGGATCACGACCGACATGGTCACCGTGACCGGCACCGAGAACCTGCTGATGGCCGCGGCGCTGGCCGAAGGCGAAACAATTCTCGAGAACGCCGCGCAGGAGCCGGAGATCCCCGACCTGGCCGAGATGCTGATCGCGATGGGCGCGAAGATCGAAGGTCACGGCACCAGCCGCATCCGCATCGAAGGCGTCGACAAGCTGCATGGCGTGTCGCACGCGGTGATCCCGGACCGCATCGAGACCGGCACCTTCCTGTGCGCAGTGGCTGCTGCCGGCGGCGACGTGACACTGCAGCGCGCCAACGCCCGCCACCTCGACACCGTGATCGAGAAGCTGCGCGAGGCCGGCGCCACGATCGAGGCGGGTGACGACTGGATTCGCGTGGCCAGCCACGGTCGGCCGCGCGCGGTGAGCTTTCGCACCAGCGAGTACCCGGCGTTCCCGACCGACATGCAGGCGCAGTTCATGACGCTGAACTGCATCGCCGACGGCACGGCGGTCGTGACCGAGACGATCTTCGAGAACCGCTTCATGCACGTCAACGAACTGGTGCGCCTGGGCGCGAAGATCGAGGTGGACGGCCACACGGCGGTCGTGCACGGCGTGGACAAGCTCTCGGGTGCGACGGTGATGGCAACCGACCTCCGCGCCTCGGCGAGCCTGGTGATCGCCGGCCTCGTTGCCGAGGGCGACACGGTCGTCGACCGCATCTACCACCTGGACCGCGGCTATGACCAGATGGAAGCCAAGCTGCGCGGCATCGGCGCGGACATCGAGCGAGCCAAGTGAACGCGATGGTCACCTTCGAGTCATCAGGAGCGCGACCGTGATCACGTTCGCCTTGCCGAAAGGCCGCATCTTCGACGACATCGTGCCGTTGCTCGAGACCGCGGGGATCAAGGTCGCCGAAGACCCCGAGAAGACGCGCAAGCTGATCATCGGCACCAGCCGGCCCGATGTGCGTCTGGTGATCGTGCGCGCGTCGGACGTGCCGACCTACGTGCAGTACGGCGGCGCCGATGTCGGCGTGGTCGGCAAGGACACGTTGCTCGAGCACGGTGGCGAGGGCCTGTACCAGCCGCTGGACCTGAACATCGCGAAGTGCCGCATGAGCGTGGCGGTGCGCCACGACTTCGACTATGCGGGCGCAGTGAAGCAGGGCTCACGCATTCGGGTGGCGACCAAGTACATGCAGATCGCGCGCGACCACTTTGCGAACAAGGGCGTGCATGTCGACCTGATCAAGCTCTACGGCTCGATGGAGCTGGCGCCGCTGACCGGGCTCGCGGACGCGATCGTCGACCTGGTCTCGACCGGCAGCACGCTGCGCGCGAACAAGCTGGTCGAGGTCGAGCGGATCATGGACATCTCGTCGCGATTGATCGTGAACCAGGCGGCGCTCAAGCTCAAGCGCCAGCCGATCCGCGGGATCATCGATGCGATGGCGGCTGCGGTGGGGCCGTTGCCATGAGACACCCTGTGTCAACCCAATCTTTGCGGACCGAGCGCCGGGCCGCTCCCAAGCCGGCCCGCATCCCCTTGGGGGATCGGCCGACGTATTCGTCGGCCGAGGGGCTGTCATGAGCCCGCCGGGCCGCCCCAAGGGCGAATACCGGAGTGCGCAGCACGAAGGTGCGCCGTCGAGCGTCAACGTGCGTCGGTTGTCGACTTCGGCTGCAGGCTTCGAGGCCGAGTTCGCGCGTGTGCTGCATTGGTCCGAAGAGACCGATCAAGCGATCGAGGAACGCGTCGCCGCGATCCTGGCGGATGTCCGTGCACGCGGCGATGCGGCGGTGCTGGAGTACACGCAGCGCTTCGATGGCCTCAGCGCGAACTCGGTCGCCGAGCTGGAGATCCCGCGCCAGGAACTGCTGGCCGCGCTCGACGCGATCCCCGCCGCACAGCGCATCGCGCTGGAAGCTGCCGCGCAGCGTGTGCGCAGCTACCACGAGCGCCAGCTCGACGCGTGCGGCCGCTCGTGGAGCTACCGTGATGCGGACGGCACGCTGCTCGGCCAGAAGGTCACGCCGCTGGACCGCGTCGGCATCTACGTGCCGGGCGGAAAGGCAACGTACCCGTCGAGCGTGCTGATGAACGCGTTGCCGGCCAAGGTCGCCGGTGTCGGCGAGATCGTGATGGTCGTGCCGACGCCGCAGGGCGTGCGCAACGCGATGGTGCTGGCCGCGGCGGCGATCGCCGGCGTCGACCGCGCGTTCGCGATCGGTGGCGCACAAGCGGTCGGTGCGCTCGCGTATGGCACGGCCACCGTGCCGGCAGTGCACAAGATCACCGGGCCGGGCAACGCGTATGTGGCGAGCGCGAAGCGCCGCGTGTTCGGGCAGGTCGGCATCGACATGATTGCCGGGCCGAGCGAGATCCTGGTGCTGGCCGATGGCACGACGCCGGCCGAATGGGTCGCGATGGACCTGTTCAGCCAGGCCGAGCACGACGAGCTCGCGCAGAGCATCCTGTTGTGCCCCGACGCGGCGTACATCGCGCAAGTCAAGGAAGCGATCGATCGCTTGCTGCCCGAGATGCCGCGCCACGCAGTCATCCGTGCCTCGCTCGAAGGCCGCGGTGCGCTGATCCACACGCGCAGCATGGAAGAGGCCTGCGAGATCAGCAACCGCATCGCGCCCGAGCACCTCGAGGTCAGCTCGCGCGATCCGCAACGCTGGGAGCCGCTGCTGCGCCACGCGGGCGCGATCTTCCTCGGTGCGTTCACGAGCGAGAGCCTGGGCGACTACTGCGCCGGGCCGAACCACGTGCTGCCGACCTCGGGCACCGCGCGCTTCTCCTCGCCGCTGGGCGTCTACGATTTTCAGAAGCGCAGCAGCCTGATCGAGGTCAGCGAAGCCGGCGCACAGACGCTCGGGACGATCGCCGCCGAGCTGGCTTATGGCGAGGGGCTGCAGGCACATGCGCGCGCGGCCGAAATGCGTTTGACGAAGAAGGGCACCTGATGAGCACGCTGGACGATCGACTGAAGACCGTGGTCCGCCAGGACATCCAGTCGATGCACGCCTACGCGATCCAGAACAGCGCCGGGCTGGTGAAGCTCGACGCGATGGAGAACCCGTTTCGCCTGCCCGAGACGTTGCAGCGCGAGCTCGGCGAGCGGCTCGGCCGCGTCGCGATCAACCGCTATCCCGTGGGCTGCGTGGTCGACGTGATCGCTGCACTGTCGGCGTACGTGAAGCTGCCCACCGGCTGCAAGCTGATGCTGGGCAACGGCTCGGACGAACTGATTTCGCTGCTCGCACTGGCCTGCGACATTCCCGGGGCGACCATCCTCGCGCCGCTGCCCGGCTTCGTGATGTACGAGATGTCGGCGAAGCTGCAGGGCCTGAAGTTCGTCGGCGTGCCATTGAGCGCGGCCTTCGAGCTCGACGAGGCCGCGATGCTGGGCGCGATCGAGGCGCATCGCCCGGCGATCACCTACCTCGCGTACCCGAACAACCCGACGGCGAATCTGTTCGACGAAGGCGCCGTGCAGAGGATCGTCGACGCGGTCGGCCGGCAGAACGGCCTGGTTGTGTTCGACGAGGCCTACCAGCCGTTCTCGTCGCGCAGCTGGATGAGCCGGGTGGCGCAGCATGAACATGTGATCGTGATGCGCACGCTCAGCAAGTTCGGCCTCGCCGGTGTGCGGCTGGGCTACATGGTCGGCGCTGCGGCGCTGATTGACGAGATCGACAAGGTGCGCCCGCCTTACAACATCAGTGCGCTGAACGCCGAGGCGACGCTGTTCGCGCTGGCGCATGCCGACGAGTTCGCCGCCCAGGCCGAGGTGCTGCGCAGCGAGCGTGCGCGCCTGCAGGCGGCGCTGAAGGCGATCCCCGGCATCACGCCGTTCCCCAGTGAAGCCAACATGATCCTGGTGCGCGTGCCCGATTCAAAGAAGGCGTTCGAGGGCATGCGCGAGCGTGGTGTGCTGGTCAAGAACATCGCGAGCATGCACCCGCTGCTCGCGAACTGCGTGCGGCTGACCGTGGGTACACCCGAAGAGAACATCTTGATGATCGACGCTCTGAAAGCGAGCCTGTGATGAACCTGACTCCCCGCACGGCGGTCGTGACCCGCAACACCGCCGAGACCCAGATCCGCGTCGCGATCAACCTCGACGGTACCGGCGTGGCCAAGTTCGCCACCGGCATCGGCTTCTTCGACCACATGCTGGACCAGGTCGCGCGCCACGGGCTGATCGACATCGAGGTCGACGCCCAGGGCGATCTGCACATCGACGGCCACCACACGGTGGAGGATGTGGGCATCACGCTCGGCCAGGCGTTCGCGCAGGCGGTCGGCGACAAGAAGGGCCTGCGCCGCTACGGCCACGCCTACGTGCCGCTCGACGAGGCACTGTCGCGCGTCGTGATCGACTTCTCCGGTCGGCCCGGGCTGCACATGCGGGTGGATTTCAAGAGCGGCATGATCGGCGCGCTCGACACGCAACTGGTCTACGAGTTCTTCCAGGGCTTTTCGAACCACGCCGGCGTGACGCTGCACATCGACAACCTCCAGGGCGACAACGCCCACCACCAGTGCGAGACGATCTTCAAAGCCTTTGCGCGGGCGCTGCGGATGGCGCTGGAGATCGATCCGCGTGCGGCCGGGGTGATCCCGTCGACCAAGGGCAGTCTCTGACATGAGCAGAACCGTCGCGGTGGTCGACTATGGCATGGGCAATCTGCGCTCGGTGTCGCAGGCGGTCATGCACGTCGCGCGTGACTCGGGTGTCGAGGTGATCGTCACGTCCAGGCCCGACGAGGTCTTCGCCGCCGAACGCGTCGTGCTGCCCGGCCAGGGCGCGATGCCCGACTGCATGCGCGAACTGCGCGACTCGGGCCTGCAGGACGCCGTGCTGCACGCCGCCGCGAACAAGCCCCTGATGGGCGTGTGCGTCGGCATGCAGATGCTGCTGTCGCACAGCGAGGAGGGCCCGACCGACGGGCTCGGTCTGTTCGCCGGCGACGTGCGCAAGTTCCGGCTCGAGGGCCGGCTGCAGCCCGACGGCAGCCGTTTCAAGGTGCCGCAGATGGGCTGGAACCAGGTGATCCAGGCCCGGCCGCACCCGATCTGGGCGGGCGTGCTCGACGCGGCGTACTTCTATTTCGTGCACAGTTTCTATGCCGCGCCGTCCGACCCGCGCCACAGCGTCGGCGAAACCGATTACGGCGCACGCTTTACCTGCGCGCTGGCACGCGATAATATTTTCGCAACCCAGTTCCACCCCGAGAAGAGCGCCGAGCACGGTTTGACGCTCTACCGAAACTTCCTTCACTGGACCCCCTGACCGCCCCCTCGGCCATGTTGTTGATTCCTGCGATCGACCTGAAAGACGGTCACTGCGTGCGCCTCCAGCAAGGCGACATGAATGCCTCCACCACCTTTGGCGAGGACCCGGCGAAGATGGCCAGGCGCTGGGTCGATGCCGGCGCGCGCCGCTTGCACCTGGTCGACCTGAACGGTGCCTTCGCCGGCAAACCGGTCAACGAAGCCGCGATCAAGGCGATCCTGAAAGAGGTCGGCGAGGAGATCCCGGTGCAACTCGGGGGCGGCATCCGCGACCTCGACACGATCGAGCGCTACCTCGACGACGGCCTGAGCTTCATCATCATCGGCACCGCAGCGGTCAAGAACCCGGGCTTCCTGCGCGATGCGTGTTCGGCGTTCGGCGGGCACATCATCGTCGGGCTCGATGCGAAGGACGGCAAGGTCGCCACCGACGGATGGAGCAAGCTCACCGGCCACGAGGTGGTCGACCTGGCGAAGAAGTTCCAGGACTACGGCGTCGAAGGCGTGATCTACACCGATATCGGCCGCGACGGCATGCTGAGCGGCATCAACATCGACGCGACCGTGAAGCTCGCGCAGGCGCTGACGATCCCCGTGATCGCCTCGGGCGGCCTGTCGAACATGGCCGACATCGACCAGCTCTGCGCGGTGCAGGACCAGGGCGTCGAAGGCGTGATCTGCGGTCGCGCGATCTACAGCGGCGACCTCGATTTCGCGCTGGCGCAGGCGCGCGCCGACGAGCTCAACGGCGGCGGCTGACCGATTTGCTCGAAGGTCCACGAGGCAAGCACTGACATGCTCGCGAAGCGCATCATCCCCTGCCTGGACGTGACCGGCGGTCGCGTCGTCAAGGGCGTCAACTTCGTCGAGCTGCGCGACGCGGGCGATCCGGTCGAGATCGCTGCGCGCTACAACGATCAGGGTGCCGACGAGCTCACGTTCCTCGACATCACCGCGACCAGCGACAACCGCGACCTGATCCTGCACATCATCGAGGCGGTGGCGTCGCAGGTGTTCATCCCGCTGACGGTCGGCGGTGGCGTGCGCACGGTCGAGGACGTGCGGCGGTTGCTCAACGCCGGCGCGGACAAGGTCAGCTTCAACTCCGCCGCGATCGCGAACCCGCAGGTCATTCGCGACGCGTCGGCAAAGTACGGCGCGCAATGCATCGTCGTCGCGATCGACGCGAAGGCGCGCGCCGACGGCCAGGGCTGGGACGTGTACTCGCACGGCGGCCGCAAGAACACCGGCCTCGACGCGGTGGGGTGGGCGAAGCAGATGACCGAGCACGGTGCCGGCGAGATCCTGCTCACCAGCATGGATCGCGACGGCACGAAGATCGGCTTCGACCTGCCGTTGACGCGCGCTGTCTGCGACGCGGTCGGCGTGCCGGTGATCGCGTCGGGCGGTGTCGGCGCGCTGGAGCATCTCTCTGAAGGCATCCGCATCGGCGGCGCGGATGCGGTGCTGGCGGCAAGCATCTTTCACTACGGTGAGTTCACTGTGGGGCAAGCCAAGGCGCTTCTGGCGCGAGATGGCATTCCGGTGCGGCTATGACAGCGCCGCCTCGGCGTGAGTTGCCACGCGAGGTTCGCATCATCGGCGGGCAGTGGAAGCGCAGCAAGTTGCAGGTCGCCGATCTGCCTGGGCTGCGCCCGACGCCGGATCGGGTGCGCGAGACGCTGTTCAACTGGCTGGGGCAGGACCTGAGCGGCTGGCGCTGCCTCGATGCCTTCGCGGGCTCGGGCGCGCTCGGCTTCGAGGCTGCGTCGCGCGGGGCCGATCAGGTGGTGCTGCTGGAGCGCGATCGACGCCTCGCCGCGTCGCTGAGCGAAACGAAGGCGCGGCTGAAGGCCGAGCAGCTGCGCATCGAGGCCGTCGATGCCCTCGCGTGGATGGCGCGCTGCGCGGCGGAGTCGTTCGAGCTCGTCTTCATCGATCCGCCGTTCGACGCCGCGCTGGTCGAGCCGGCGCTCGCCGCCGCCACGCGCATCGTCGTGCCGCAGGGGTATATCTACGTCGAATGCGGCCAGCCGCTGGCCGAGACGCCAGGCTGGCGCATGCATCGCCAGGGCCGTGCCGGGGCGGTGCACTTCCACCTGTTGCAGCGCGCGAGCATTTCGTGACATCCGGCGGCTACACTCCGGCCGACCCCACCGTCTGGAGCGCATCTTGACCTCGACGACCCGCCTCACCGCCGTCTACCCCGGCACCTTCGATCCGATGACGTTGGGGCATGAAGACCTGATGCGCCGCGCGAGCCGCCTGTTCGAGCGGCTGATCGTCGCGGTGGCCGCCGGCCACCACAAGCGCACGATGTTCACGATCGCCGAGCGGCTCGACATCGCGACCGAGCTGGCCGCCAAGTACCCGAACGTCGAGGTGATGGCCTTCCGCGGGCTGCTTCGCGACTTCGTCGTCGGCAACAACGGCAAGGTCGTCGTGCGCGGCCTGCGCGCCGTCAGTGACTTCGAATACGAGTTCCAGATGGCCGGCATGAATCGCCAACTGATGCCCGAGGTCGAGACCGTGTTCCTGACGCCGGGTGACCGCTACCAGTTCGTCTCGGGCACCTTCGTGCGCGAGATTGCCACTCTGGGCGGTGATGTTTCCAAGTTCGTGTCACCCTCGGTGCTTGATCGCTTGCGCGATCGTGTCAAATCGACCGAGGTCTGAGAACTCGCCATGGCTCTGCTCATCACCGATGAGTGCATCAACTGCGACGTCTGCGAACCCGAGTGCCCGAACCAGGCGATCTCGATGGGTGTGGACTTCTACGAGATCGCGCCTGACAAGTGCACCGAGTGCGTCGGCCACTTCGACGAGCCGCAGTGCGTGCAGGTCTGCCCGGTGGATTGCATCCCGGTCGACCCGGCCCACATCGAGTCGAAAGAGTCGTTGTGGATGAAGTACCGGCGCCTTCAGCAGATCGCGGTCAAAGTCGAGCCCACTTGATCGGCGTGGCGCGGATGCGCTTGGGCGGCTTGGTCTTCGCCGGCTTCGCAGCACGATCCAGCGCGGCCCGAGCGGCAACGCGTTCCCTGGCCATCTGCTGGCCGAGGCGCTGGTCATCTGCCGCGAGGCGTCGCGCGTCGGCGCGCTGCTCGTCGGTGCGGGCATCGTCCGCATCGATCACCTTCGCGGCCGGGCAGGCGGCATCGGAGTACGCGTTGCCGCAGCGGTAGACCGGTTGAGCCGCCGTCGCGGTGAGGGCGACACCCAGCAACAGGGACGCGGTGACGCATTTCATGTGGGCTCCTCGGTGGGCTTGGGGACCTTGGGGCGGGGCGGCTTGGCGTGCACCTTCATCAGCGCGCGCTCCATGTCGCCGTCCAGCAGCAGCGGCAACGCGGTGAGCGATTGCTCGATGCTCTTGTCGATCGCCTCGCGCTCGGCGGCGATCGGCTTGCGCAGCACGTAGTTCACGACCTCGGCTTTCACGCCCGGGTGGCCGATGCCCAGCCGCAGGCGCCAGAAGTCGGCACTGCCGAGCTGGGCCTGGATGTCCTTCAGGCCGTTGTGGCCGGCGTGGCTGCCGCCCAGCTTCATCTTCACGTGGCCGGGGAGCAGATCGAGCTCGTCGTGCGCGACCAGGATCTCGCCCGGCTCGATCTTGAAGAACCGTGCCAGCGCGGCGACCGACTTGCCCGACAGGTTCATGAAGGTCATCGGTTCGAGCAGCCACACCGGGCCTGCCGTCGTGTTGGCGCGCGCCGCCAGGCCGAAGTAGCTGCGCTCGGGCGCGAGGCTTACGCGCAGCGCGCGCGCCACCTCGTCGATGAACCAGAACCCGGCGTTGTGCCGCGTCGCTTCGTATTCAGGGCCCGGGTTGCCGAGGCCGACGATCAATCGAATCATGGCGGGATTATCGAATCAGTTCACCCACGAAAAAGCCCCACCGAGGTGGGGCTTCGCGTCACCCTTGTGGGTGGACAGACCTTACTTCTTGTTCTGCTTCTCGGTCTTCTTGGCCTTCGTCTTCTCGGCGGGCGCAGCGACGACCACCGGGGCGGCGACGACTTCTTCTTCAGCGGCTTGGGCCGACACCGAGACGATCACCGGGTTCGGCTTGCCCTGGGTCATGACCTTGATGCCGTCGGCGAGCTTGATGTCATTGACGTGCAAGGTCTGGCCCTTGGACAGGCTGCCCAGGTCGATCGTGAGGAACTCGGGCAGCTGCGAAGCCAGACACGAGATGCGCAGCTCGGTGATGACGTGGTTCACGACGCAGCTGTCGGTCTTGACGGCCGGCGAGTTCTCTTCGTTGATGAAGTGCAGCGGCACCTTCTTCACGATCTTGGTGGTGGCGTCGACGCGCTGGAAGTCGATGTGCAGCACGATCGGGCGGAACGGGTGCATCTGGTAGTCACGTAGCAGCACCTGTTCGGTCTTGCCGGCGAGTTCCATCTCGAGCAGCGACGAGTGGAAGGCCTCTTTCTTCAGCGCGAAGAACAGGGCGTTGTGATCCAGTTCGATCATGGACGGGGTGCCCGCGCCATAGACGATGCCAGGTACCTTTTGCGCATTGCGCAGGCGGCGGCTCGCTCCGGTCCCCTGCAGCGTGCGCTCATAAGCGACGAATTTCATGTGGTGCTCCAAAAATTGAAGGCCCGCGACCAGGCTCTTCGGTAATGACGAGGCACGGGGCCCCTGCCGACCAGACCCCGACGGGGCCCGCTCAGGTTCTAGAAGTTCGCGTTCTGCTCCGCGAACAATGACGTGACCGACTCGCCGTCGGAAATGCGCCGGATGGTTTCGGCAAACAGGAACGCCACCGACAGCTGGCGGACCTTCTTGCAGTTCTTGACATCCTCGCTCTGCGGGATGGTGTTGGTGATGACGACCTCGTCGAGCTGCGAGCCCTTGATGCGCTCGATCGCCGGGCCCGAGAACACCGCGTGCGTGCAGTAGGCGTAGACGCGCTTCGCGCCGCGCTCCTTCAGCACCTCGGCCGCCTTGACCAGCGTGCCGGCGGTATCGGTCATGTCGTCCATGATCACGCAGGTGCGGTTCTCGATCTCGCCGATCACGTTCATGACCTCGGAGACATTCGCCTTCGGGCGCCGCTTGTCGATGATCGCCAGATCGCAGTTCAGCTGCTTAGCCAGTGCTCGGGCTCGGACCACGCCACCCACGTCAGGCGAAACGACCACCAGGTCGTCGTAGCGCTTGCTCTGCAGGTCCGACAGCAGCACCGGTGACGCGTAGATGTTGTCGACCGGGATGTTGAAGAAGCCCTGGATCTGGTCGGCGTGCAGGTCCATCGTCAGCAGCCGCTCGACGCCGACGGCCTCGAGCATGTTGGCGACGACCTTGGCGCTGATCGGCACGCGGGTGGAGCGCGGGCGGCGGTCTTGGCGCGCGTAGCCGAAGTAAGGAATCACCGCCGTCACGCGGCGTGCCGACGCACGCTTGAGCGCATCGACCATGATGCACAGCTCCATCAGGTTCTCGTTCGTCGGTGCGCAGGTGGGCTGCACGACGAAGATGTCCCGGGCGCGGACGTTCTGGTGGATCTCGATGTCGACTTCGCCGTCGGAGAAGCGGCCACAGCGGGCCTTGCCGAGTTCGACACCCAGGTGGGTCGCGATCTCCTGCGCGAGGGCGGGGTTCGCGTTACCGGTGAACAGCAGGGTGTTGAAAAGCACGTTCGCTCCGTCGAAGCTCACCGGGACCACTCAGAAGAATTTGGCAGGGGAAGAAGGATTCGAACCTTCGCATGTCGGAATCAAAATCCGATGCCTTAACCAACTTGGCGACTCCCCTACACAGGTTCGCCGCATCGAAACGCAGCGCACCCAAACCTCGTCAGCAGTCTGCTGCCCACCCGACCAGCGGATGTTCGCTCAGGCTGCGGCACATTCTGCCCACCCAGCCCGGCGCAAGCCCGGTCAGCATCGCTGCCGAGGGCTCGGGGCCGGTGCCTGCTCTCGCAAACACCGCGCTGCCGGAGCCCGTCATGCGGCTGTTGCCGAACCGCTGGTGCAAGCTTGAAGCTGCTTGCACCACCTGCGCGCATTCTGCTTCCGCTGCCGCTTGCAGGTCGTTCGAGCCGAAATCCGGCGCGGTGACTTTGGCAAGTTCAGCGAAGCTTTCAAGTATAACAGGTTCGGTATCACGCACGAGCAGCGGGCTGGCAAAGAGCGCCGCCGTGGCGATGCTCGCCGCGGGTTTGATCACGGCCAGCCACTGCGCCGGCACCACCACCGGCGTCAGTCGCTCGCCGACTCCTTCGGCGACCGCGTTGCGGCCGCCAACGAAGAAGGGCACGTCGGCGCCGAGCGGCAGCGCCAGCGCGAGAAGTCGCTGGCGTGGCCAGTTCAGGCCCCAGAGGCGGTTCAGCGCGAGCAGCGTGGTGGCGGCGTCGGAACTGCCGCCGCCCATGCCGGCGCCTGACGGGATGCTCTTGTCGACCGAGATGTCCGCACCCATCGCCGTGCCGCTCTCGCGCTGCAGCAATCGCGCGGCGCGCAAGCACAGGTCGTCAGGCGGCAGCGGCTCGCCGAGATCGTGGCGCGCCAGCTGCCCGTCGGGGCGGAGCTCGAAGTGCAGCGTGTCGCACCAGTCGATCAGCACGAACAGCGACTGCAGCAGGTGATAGCCGTCGGCCCGGCGCCCGACGATGTGCAGGAACAGGTTCAGCTTCGCCGGAGCGACCACGTCGACGAGCGAGCGCAGCGCCATCGCTCAGGGCCGATCGAGCTTGGCGCGCACCGTGACCACCGGCGCCGAGACGCGGGTCGCGACCACCCAGGCCTCGTCGAATCGTGCGAGGTTCACCGCCCAGCCCAGTTGCGAGAAGCCGGGCTCGGCGGGCGGCAGGTTCGCGGTGCTGAGCGCGCCGGGCCACGGCCGCCCACGCAGCCAGTCGAACAACGCGGCGACCGGCAGGCTTTCGCCGAGGACTTCCTCGGTGAGAGCGTCGAGGTCGGCGAACTGTCGCTCGCCCTGCGGCGTCACCAGGGCCACCGAGCCCGGTGCCCAGCGCGCCTGCGCGAGCACGCTGCCGAGCGGCGTGGAGAGGTTCAAACGGCCGCGCTGCGCGCCGCCCTGCAATTCGAACGCAGCGCTGACCGAGCGCGGCGCAGAACCACCTTCGCCATCGACCTTGACGGCCAGCCGGCCCGACAGGGAGTCACCGCCTTCAGGGGCCGGCGGCACGACCGCGCACGCGCCCAGCATCAGCGCCGCACACAGCGCTGCGGCAGTGCCGCGACGGCTCACAGACCCACGCGCAGGCGCGCCAGCGTCTCGCGCAGCACCTCGTTGCCGGCGTCGCGTTGCCGGGCTTCGCGCAGCACGCGGCGCGCCTCTTCGGTCTGGCCGCTGACCCACAGCACCTCGCCCAGGTGTGCGGCGATCTCGGCGTCGGGTTGGCCGCGATAGGCGTCGCGCAGCAGGCGGATTGCCTCGTCCTTGTTGCCCAGCCGGTACTCGACCCAGCCCAGGCTGTCGGTGATCGACGGCTCGCCAGGGCTCAGCTCCAGCGCCTTCTTGATCAGCGTGCGCGCCTCGGGCAGGCGCACGTTGCGTTCGGCGAGCGAGTAGCCCAGGGCGTTGTAGGCGTGCTGGTGATCGGGCTTGAGCGCGATCACGCGGCGCAGCAGCCGCTCCATGTCGGCGAGCTTGTTGAGCTTCTCGAACATCATCGACTGCTCGTAGATCAGTTCCACGTCGTCCGGGAAGCGCTGGTTGGCCTGGCCGAGCAGCGTGTTCGCATCGGCCCAGAGCTTGGCATCGCGCAGGACCTGCGCCTCGGCCATGATCTTCACGCGCGCATCTTCGGCCGTTGCCTCCGGAAGGCGGCGGATCAGCGCGCGGGCCTGCGCGACCTTGCCTTCGCGCGCGAGCAGCGAGGCGCGTCTGACCTGCACCTCCACCGCACGTTGCGGGCTATCGATCTTCGCGAGCCAGGCGTCGGCTGCCTTCAGGTCGCCCTGCAGGTCTGCGGCTTGTGACAGCAGCAGCCAGCCGCGGATCAGCGCGTCTTCCTTCGTCGCGGGCGGGGTGTCCTCTTCGGCGCTCTCGGTGGGGGCCGGCATCTTGCCGGCCTCGACGAGCTCGATGTACTTGTTCAACGCAACGATCGCTGCGGCCGGTTCACGCAGCTGCACATGCAGTGCACCGAGCGTGAGCCAGGCCTGTGGCAGCTCCGGCGCGTTGCGGGTGAGCGTCTCGAGTTGCGCAGTCGCGTCGGCCAGGCGCTGGCCGGTCAGCAAGGTCCGCACATACAACAAGCGCACGCCGGTGCTGTCGGGCTTGGCGGCAAGGTGATCCTGCACGATGGCCTCGGCCTCCGGCGTGCCGGGCAGCATCTCGAGCGCGAGGCCGGCCGGGCCTTCGGCGCTGCGGTCCATCTCGTGCGCGCTTTGCGCGAGGGCGAGCGCCTTGGTGCCGTTGATCGCCAGCAACCAGCCGCGGCCGACGGTCACTCGGGCTGCGACGCGCGTCGTCGGCTCGTTGATGTAGGGCAGCAGCGCCTGCTCGAGCACGTTGGCGGCGAGGGTCCGATCGCTGCTGCGCGCGAGCAAGCGCGGCAATGCGTTGATCAGCGAGGGACGTTGCTCGGGCGTGGTGATCTTCAGCAGCGTCTGCAGCGGCTCGACGACATCGGCCGTGCGGTTCAGCTGAACCAGCAGCTGGATCTGATAGCGCAGCGCCTCGGCGGACTTGGGCAGGGCCTGACGCCAGGTCTTCACAGCCGCGAGCGCTTCGTCGCCGGCGCGTCCCTGCAGCGCGATCTCGGTCGCGCGGCGGTAAAGCTGCTCGTCGCCCGTGCGGCGCGCGGCGTCCAGCATCAGCTGGTAGGAGGCGTTGAGGTCGCCATCACGCAACTCGATCTCGCTGATCAGCAACTGGTGGAACAGCGGCGCGTTGAGCGCCGAGTTCTCGAATGGCGGCGACCCTTCGGTCTGGGCCAACGCTGCAGGCGCGAGAACGAAGGACGCCAACACAGCGGCCAGCACGCGGGTGCGGCTCACGAGGGGGCTGAAGGTCGGCATCGCAGGGCTCCTGAAGCTGTGGCCAATTTTAGGCCGCAGGGTGCGACCCGTGACGCCCGCCGATAATTCCCCGCATGCCTGAATTGCCCGAGGTCGAGGTCACCCGCCAGAGCTTCGCCGAGCGCATCCGCGGGGGGCGCATCCGCGCGGTACGCCTTGGCAAGCCGCTGCGCTGGCCGCTGGGCTGCGAGCCGGAAACGCTCGTCGCACAGGCCGTCGGCGAGGTCACGCGCAGAGGTAAATATTTGTGGCTCGAGGTCGAGCGCGGCGGCTTGCTGATGCACCTGGGCATGTCGGGCTCACTCGCTTTCAATGCAGCACAGCCCGCGCCGGGCCCGCACGACCACTTCGATCTGGTCACCACGCTGGGTACGCTGCGCCTGACCGACCCGCGCCGCTTCGGTGCGGTCGTGTGGTCGCCGTCGATCGCGTCCGATCCGGCCGCGAAGCTGTTGGCCAGCCTCGGGCTGGAGCCGTTCGACCCGGCGTTTACAGGCCAGCATCTGCATGCGGCGCTGCGCGGCAAGCGGGTCGCGATCAAGCAAGCGCTGCTCGGGGGTGCGATCGTCGTCGGCGCCGGCAACATCTACGCGTGCGAGGCGCTGTTCGAGGCCGGCATCGATCCGCGCACGCGCAGCGACCGCGTCAGCCTTGCGCGTTGCGAGCGCCTCGCGCAGGCCGTGCGCAGCACGCTGGCGCGCGCACTCGACCTCGGCGGCACGACCCTGCGCGACTTCAGGGACGCGCACGGCATGGCCGGCGCGTTCCAGACCGAGGCCCGCGTCTACGGCCGGGAGGGGCAGCCCTGCGTGCGTGGCGACGGCATGGTCAGGCGCATCGTGCAAGGTCAGCGTGCGACGTATTTCTGCCCGGGCTGCCAGAAGCGTTGATCCTTCACGCCTTGCGCGCGACGCTGGTGAGCAGATGTTTCCTGGTGGCTCGCGGATCGCCTCGGCGCAACCCCTTGCGCTACCATGAGCGCCGACCTCCAAGCCCGCCTTGCCACCACCCATGACGCCATCGTTCGCCATCAGCCTCGACGCCCTGAGCGGCTGGCGGCTGACGCTCGCACGGCGACTCGACGATGTCTCGCGCTTCCTCAACGACCACGAGCTGGTCGACGCTGCAGGGATGGTGCAGTCGGCCGCGCTGCGCGAGCGGCTCGGCAACGAGAAGCTGGTGGTCGCCTTCGTCGCCGAGTTCTCGCGGGGCAAGTCCGAGCTGATCAACGCGATCTTCTTCGCCGACACCGGCCGGCGCGTGTTGCCGGCCACGCCGGGCCGCACGACGATGTGCCCGGTCGAACTCGCGTGGGACGGCGAAGAGACACCCTCGCTGATGCTGCTCCCGATCGCCACCCGCCTCGAGGGCCAGTCGCTCGGTGAGCTGCGTTTGCAGCGCCGCGCCTGGACGGTCCGGCCGCTGGAGATCAACGACCCGGAGCAGCTCGCCAAGTCGCTCGAGGAAGTGACGCGCACCGAGTGGGTCAGCAAGGACACCGCGCGCGACCTCGGCTTCTGGAGCGACGAGCAACCCGAAGACAACCCGCCGGTCGACGACGTCGGCCGGGTCGAGGTGCCGGCATGGCGCCATGCGCTGATCAACTATCCGCATCCGCTGCTCAAGCAGGGCCTGGTCGTGCTCGACACGCCGGGCCTGAACGCGATCGGTGCCGAACCCGAGCTGACGCTGAGCCTGCTGCCGACCGCGCACGCGACCGTGTTCATCCTCGGCGCCGACACCGGCGTGACCAAGTCCGACCTCGGCGTGTGGCGCGACCACCTCGGCGGCCAGTCGCTGACGCGCTACGTGGTGCTGAACAAGATCGACGCGCTGGTCGACCCACTGTCGAGCGCGGGCCAGATCGAGGCGCAAATCGCCAAGCAATGCAGCGAGACGGCACAGACGCTGGGCGTGTCGGTCGACCGCGTGTTCCCGCTGTCGGCCCGTGCGGCGCTCGCGGCGCGCATCTCGAAAGACGAGCGCGGCCTGATGAAGAGCCGCCTGCCGATGCTCGAAGCCGCGCTGGGCACGCAGCTGCTGCCGCAGCGCCGCCAGGTGCTCGAGCAGGTCGTGCTCGACGGCGCGCAGCAGATCGAGACCCAGGTCGCCCGGCGCCTGGGCGACCAGCGCCGCCAGCTTGCCGAGCAGATGCTCGAGTTGCGCGGCCTGCGCGGCAAGAGCGGTGCCAAGCTGCGCCTGATGCTGCAGCGTGTCGAGGCCGAGACCGCAGAGTTCGAGCAATGCACCGTGCGCCTGCAGGCGATGCGCGTGGTGCACACGCGCATGCTCAAGGACGCGCTGGTCGGCCTGTCCTCCGACCGCCTGCGCGAAGAGGTCGCGCAGATGCAGGCCGAGATGAAGGCCTCGCTGCTCAACCTCGGCGCGAAGAAGGCCTTCGTCGGGCTGTGCGCGCGGCTTCGCACGCTGCTCGAAGAGGCCGGCAAGCGCAGCGGCGAGATCCGCGACATGCTCGGCGCCTCGTTCGCCAAGCTCAACAGCGAGTTCGGCTTCAGCCTGATGATGAACAAGGCGCCGAACTTCGAGCGCTTTCACGAGGAGCTGACGCTGATCGAGCGCAGCTACATGCAGTACCTCGGGCTGACGCAGGCGGTGCGCCTGTCGCAGCCCAAGTTCATGGAGCAGTTCCGCCGCATGCTCGTCTCCAAGCTGCGCGTCGTGTTCGAGAACGCGAGCGGCGAGATGGAGCTGTGGAACAAGTCGACCTCGTCGCAGGTTGACGCGCAATTGCGCGAGCGGCGCCGCAACTTCAGGCGCCGGCACGAGTCGCTGGAGCGAGTGCAGACCGCCTCCACCGAACTCGAATCGCGCATCGCCGAACTCGAGGCGCACGACGAGCGTGTGCAGGGCTTCCTGGGCCGCTCGCGAGAACTGCTCGACGCGCTGCGCCAACAGGCGCACGCAGGCCCCGTGGCGGGCAGCGACATCATCTCGCTGAACATCCCCGACGCCGAAGCGCCCGCGCGGCGTGCCAAGGCCTGAGCCGGCGCGCGGCTTCGCCGCGCCGCTGATCGCGTGGCAGCGGACTCACGGCCGCCACACCCTGCCGTGGCAGAACACGCGTGATCCGTATCGCGTGTGGCTCTCCGAGATCATGCTGCAGCAGACGCAGGTGGCGACCGTGCTCGGCTACTACGATCGTTTCCTGCAACGCTTCCCCGACGTGGCGGCGCTGGCTGCCGCGTCGCTCGACGACGTGTTCGCACTGTGGAGCGGCCTGGGTTACTACAGCCGCGCACGCAACCTGCACCGCTGCGCGCAGGCCGTCGTCGCCGAACACGGCGGGCGCTTCCCCGCCAGCAGCGAATTGCTCATGACGTTGCCCGGCATCGGCCGCTCGACGGCGGCGGCGATCGCGGCGTTCTGTTTTGGCGAACGCGTCGCGATCCTCGATGGCAACGTCAAGCGCGTGCTCACGCGCGTGCTGGCGTTCGAGGGCGACCTTGCCGAGGCGAAGCAGGAGCGCGCGCTGTGGACTGAGGCGACCGCGCTGCTGCCCGCGCGCGACATCGAGCGCTACACGCAGGGCCTGATGGACCTGGGCGCGACCGTGTGCACGCAGCGCGCGCCGTCGTGCCTGCTGTGCCCGGTGCGTGGGCACTGCCGCGCCGCCCAGGCCGGCACGCAGGTGCGCTATCCGATCAAGACCCGCAAGCTCAAGCGCGGCACGCGCGAGCATGTGTGGCTGGGCCTGACGTGGCGCGACCGGCTGTGGCTCACGCAACGCCCGGCGACGGGTGTCTGGGCCGGCCTGTGGAGCTTGCCGGAGTTCGGTTCACGCAGCGCGTTCGACGCCGCGTGCGCCGACTGGCCCGGTCACGGCGACGATCTGCCGAGCTTCACGCACGTGCTGACGCACCTCGACTGGACCCTGCATCCGGTGCGCTGGAACATACCCGCCCGCACCGCGGCTGCGAGCGTCGAGCGCATCACGGGCGCGTGGCCCGCCGGTCGCTGGTTCAGCCTGGCCGAAGCGCTCGCCGCCGGCTTGCCGGCGCCGCTGCGCAAGCTGCTGACTCAGGAGACGACGCCCTTGCTGCGCAGGTAGTCGTCGACCAGCTGCAATCGGATCAATGGGTCGGGCAGCTCCATCAGCTTGAACTTGGCGGCTTGCGGAATCGGTAGGATCTCGCACCAGCGGTTCGCGACCCAGCCCGCATCGTCGAAGCGATACGGCTCGAGAAAAGGCACCGTGCCCTGTGCCTTCAGCGACGCGATGGCCTCGGCGAGGCCGCGCACCGTGGGGATCTGCGATGCGTTCGGCGCGAGCACGGCATCGTCGGCGATCGGTTGGGTGCGCGCCAGCCACAGGCCATCGGCCCGCTGCTGGCTCGACACCACGCGAAACCGCGAGCTGCCCCGGCAGCGCACCATCAGGATCCCCGGGCTGTCGCTGTCGGCACTGATCAGCTCGGCCAGGGTGCCGACGGATTCGAAGCTCACCTTGCGGCCTGCCTCTCGCACTTCCGACCCGCCCCGCAGCGCGACCACGCCGAAGGGTTGGCGCTGCCGCAGGCAGGTGGTCATCAGGTCGAGATAGCGTGCTTCGAAGACCTTCAAGCCCAGCAGGCCGCCCGGGAACAGCACGGCTTGCAACGGGAACAGGGCGAGTTCTTCTGGCATGAGCGGGTCAGCCGCGGGCATCCAGTTCGCGGTGGCGGATCAGCGTCGCGGCACGCGTGCGGAACCGCTCGGCCAGCGTCTCTGCGAAGTACACCGAGCGATGCTGCCCGCCGGTGCAGCCGATCGCCACGGTGAGGTAGCTGCGCTGGTCGTCCTCGAAGGCTGGCAACCAGCGTGCGAGAAAAGCCTCGATCTGGCCGAGCATCTCGCTGACCTCGGGCAGTGCGCGCAGGAACTCGGCCACCGGCGCATCGCGCCCGGTCAACGGCCGCAGATCGGGCACGTAGTGGGGGTTCGGAAGCACGCGCACATCGAACACGTAGTCGGCGTCCAGCGGCACGCCGAACTTGAATGCGAAGCTCTCGAACACCAGCGTGAGCCGGTTGCCGGTGTCGCGCACCATGTCGCGCACCCAGATCCGCAGCTGGGCGGCGCGCAGCTGGCTGGTGTCGATCACGGTGGCGACTTCACGCAGTTCGGCGAGCAGCTCGCGCTCGAGCTCGATGGCGTCGATCAGCGCGCGTCGTCCGTCGGTCGTGTCGTCGCCCTGCGGGGGCTCGCTGGACAACGGGTGCGGCCGGCGTGTTTCCGAGAAGCGGCGGAGCAGGGCGTCCGTGCTGGCATCGAGAAACAGGACCTGAACCGCGACGCCTTCGTGCTGCAGTTGCTCCAGCAAGGGTCGCAGGTGCGGCAGCGAGCCGGCACTGCGCACATCGACCGCGATCGCGATGCGCCGATCGGGGCGAGCCGTCTCGAGCTTCAGGAAGTCGCGCAGCAGCTCCGGGGGCAGGTTGTCTACGCAGTAGAACCCGGCGTCCTCGAGCGCATGCAGCGCCACGGACTTGCCGGAGCCGGAGATGCCGGTCACCAGCACGATCTGGCGAGGCGAGCTCCCGCTCATGGCTTCTTGCGCGCGCGCGCCGGCGCCTCGGCGCCAACCGCGAGCATCTCCTGGGCATGCGCGAGGCTGGTGTTCGACAAGCGTTCGCCACCCAGCATGCGCGCGACCTCGGCCACGCGCACCTCGCCACCGACGGCACGCACATCGCTCAGCGTGGCGCCGTCGCGCAGCTGCTTCGAGACGACGAAGTGGTGGTCGGCACACGCTGCCACCTGCGGCAGGTGCGTGACGGCCAGCACCTGCGCCGCGCGGCCGAGCTGCTTCATCAATCGGCCGACGGTCTCGGCGACCGCGCCACCGACGCCCGCGTCGATCTCGTCGAAGATCAAAGTGCCGGTGCTGTCGTCCGAACTTCGCATCTGGCTGGTCGTCACCGCAATCGCCAGCGCGATGCGCGAGAGCTCGCCGCCCGAGGCCACCTTGCCCAGCGGCCGCGGCGTGCTGCCAGCGTGGCCTGCGACGAGGAACTCGGCCGACTCGGCGCCGAAAGACTGCGGCGCGTCCTGTTTCAGCAGCGCGACCTCGAAGCGCCCGCCGGCCATGCCAAGCTGCTGCATCGCGAGCGTGACCGCGTTCGCGAGCTTGAGCGCGCCGCTGCGGCGTGCGGCAGACACGCGCTTGGCCCCGGCATCGAACGCCGCGCGAGTGCGCGTGACCGCGAGTTGCAGCGCATCGAGATCGGCCGCCGCGTCGAACGCCTTCAGCTCGTCCTTCCACTGCGCCAGCACCGCGGGCAGCTCTTCGGGCGGGCGCCGATAGCGCCGCGCCAGGCCCACCCAGGCGGAAAGCCGCTCGTCGAGCGCCTGCAGCCGCTGCGGTTCGAGCTCGGTGTGGTTCAGGTAGCTGCTCAGCGTGTGCGCGGCGTCCTGCAGCTGCGTCTGCGCGCCTTGCAGCACCTCGATCGTGGCGGCGAGTTGCGCATCGAACTCGGCCACGTCGCCCAGCGCATGCAGCGCGCGGCCGGTCAGCGCATCGGCGTTGTCGTCGGCTTCCGATATCGCGTCGAGCGCCGTGCGCGCGGCCTCGATCAACGACTGCGCGTTCGCTTGCCTCTTGTGCTCGGCTTCGAGTTCGACCCACTCATCCGCACCCGGCGCGAGCTTGTCGACCTCGCCGATCTGCCATGCGAGCCGCTCGCGTTCGCGGTCCAGCCCGGCCTGCTGCGTGCCGGCCTGCGCGAGCGCGTCGGTCGCGTGCTTCCATTGCGACCACTGCCCGGCCAGTGGCACGGAATCGACACCCGAGAACCCGTCGAGCAGGGCGCGAACCGACGGACCGCGTGTCAGGCTCTGCCACGCGTGCTGGCCGTGGATGTCGACGAGGTGATCAGCGGCTTCACGCAGCTGCGCGATGGTGGCCGCGCTGCCGTTGATCCATGCGCGGCTCTTGCCTTGCGCATCGATCGTGCGGCGCAGCAGCAGCGTGTCGTTCGCGTCGAAGCCGGCCTCGTCGAGCCATGCCGCGAGGCTCGCGGGCGCGTCGAACTCGGCGCTGATGTCGGCACGCACCGCGCCTTCGCGTACCACGCCGGCGTCGCCACGGCTGCCGAGCGCCAACTGCAGTGCATCGACCAGGATCGACTTGCCGGCACCGGTCTCGCCGGTCAGCACCGAGAAGCCGGCATCGAACTCGACCTCGAGCTCGGCGACGATCACGAAGTCGCGTAACGACAAGCGCCTAAGCACCTCAGTTCACCCCCGAGTTCCAGTGCAGCTTGCGCCGCAGCGTCGCGTAGTAGCTCCAGCCCCGCGGATGCAGGAAGCGCACCTGATTCGGCGAGCGCCGCACCCGGATGCGGTCACCGATCGTCAGGCTGGCGAGCGACTGCATGTCGAAGCTCACGCTCACGTCGCGCGCAGCGACGATCTCGATCGTGATCTCGCCCAGGTCGGGCAGCACGATCGGCCGGTTCGACAGGTCATGCGGCGCGATCGGCACCAGCACCCAGCCGGCGATGCCCGGGTGCAGGATCGGCCCGCCGGCCGAGAGCGCGTAGGCGGTCGATCCGGTGGGCGAGCCGATGATCAGGCCGTCGGAGCGGAAGTTCGCGACGAACTCCTTGCCGATGTCCACCTTGAGCTCGACCATGCTCGCCGCTGCGCCACGGTGCACGACCACGTCGTTCATCGCGAAGGCGTCGAAGATGCGTTGCTCGTCGCGCCACACATCGCCTTCGAGCATCGTGCGGTGTTCTTCCTCGTAGTCGCCGGCGATCATCGGTGCGAGTGCCTCGGCGTACTGGCCGATGTTGACGTCGGTGATGAAGCCCAGCCGGCCCTGGTTGATGCCGACCAGCGGCGTGCCGAAGCGCGCGAGCTGTCGTGCGATGCCCAGCATCGTGCCGTCACCGCCGACGACCAACGCGAGGTCGCAGTCGCGGCCCAGCGCTTCGACCGTCAGCGCGCCGAATTCATCGATGCCGGTGTTCAACGCCGTCTGCTGTTCGAGCGAGACCTTCAGCCCTTGCCGCACCAGAAACCGTGCGATCTCTTCGAGTTCGCCGCGGATGCCGTCGGTCTGGTACTTGCCCACGAGCGCGGCGTGTCGGAAGCGGCTGGTCATGCGCGGGATTACACCACAGCGACCCTCGACGGCGCCCGGTGAAAATGCCCTGCAAACTACAATGAAACCATGCTGGACGAGCGCGCCAAAAAACTGCTGAAAGCCCTGGTCGAGCGCTACATCGCCGACGGCCAACCCGTCGGCTCGCGCACCCTGTCGCGCGCCAGCGGGCTGGAGCTCTCGCCGGCGACGATCCGCAATGTGATGGCCGATCTGGAAGACCTCGGTCTGATCGTCAGCCCGCACACCAGCGCCGGCCGCATCCCGACCGCACGCGGCTACCGCCTGTTCGTCGACACGATGCTCACCGCGCAGCCGCTGGCCAGCGTCTCGCAGATCGAGCCGCACCTGCGGCCCGACCAGCCGCAGCGCGTCATCGCGAACGCAGCGCAACTGCTGTCGAACCTGTCGAGCTTCGTCGGTGTGATCACGGCGCCGCGCAAGGCCAGCGTGTTCCACCACATCGAGTTCATGCGCCTGTCCGAGAAGCGCGTGTTGGTGATCCTCGTCGCGCCCGACGGCGACGTGCAGAACCGCGTGATCTTCACCGCGCAGGACTACACCC
>JBDTVC010000013.1:0-38623 GCA_040007475.1 Burkholderiales bacterium | reverse complement strand
AGGCCGAGCGCGAGCAAGGCATCACGATCGACGTGGCCTACCGCTACTTCGCGACCAAGTCGCGCAAGTTCATCATCGCCGACGCACCGGGCCATGAGCAGTACACGCGCAACATGGTGACCGCCGCAGCGGGCAGCGACGCCGCGGTCGTGCTGGTCGACATCACCAAGCTCGACACGTCGTCCGCCACCGCGGCCAAGCCCGTCGCGCTGCTCGCCCAGACACGCCGCCACTCGTTGCTGGCGCAGCTGCTGCGCGTGCCGAGCATCGTCTTCGCGATCAACAAGCTCGATGCGGTGGACGATCCGGGTCGGGCCTACGAAGCGGTGCGTGCCGCACTGCTGGCCTTTGCCGACGAGGCGAAGATGGAAGTCGCCGGCATCGTCCCGGTCTCGGCCCTGCGCGGCGACAACGTCACGCAGCCGCTCGATGTGCCGTGGTACCAGGGGCCGTCGCTGCTGCAATTGCTCGAGAGCTTGCCGACCGCGCAGGAGCGCACCGTCGGCGACCTGCTGATCCCCGTTCAATATGTCGCCAAAGACAGCGAAGGCGTGGGTGATCGCCCGCGCACGCTGTGGGGCCGCATCGCCCACGGCCGCGTGCAGGCCGGCGACGAGGTGCAGCTGTTCCCGAGCAAGCAGAAGGCGGTCGTGACCGAAGTGCGCATCGCCGGCGCGCTGGTGGACCATGCCGAGGCCGGCCAGTCCGCGGGCCTGTCGCTGGACCGCCAGCTCGACGTCTCGCGCGGCGACTGGATCGCAACGCCGGACACGGTGAGCGAGACGAACCGCTTCTCGGCGACGCTCGCGTGGCTCGACACCGAGCCCGCGGTGATCGGCCGCAAGTACACGGTGCGCCACGGCAACCGCTGGGTGCAGGCGCGCATTGCCTCGATCGAGAGCGCACTCGACATCCACACGCTGGCAGCGACCGACGCCCACGAGCTGGCCGTGAACGAGATCGGCCACGTCGTCATCGAGACGCAGCAGCCGCTGCCGGTCGAGGCCTACGCGACCAACCGCGTCGGGGGTTCGCTGATCATCGTCGACCCGGCGAGCAACCGCACGAGTGGCGCACTGCTGGTCAAGGAAGCGGCGTAGCACGATGGGCCGCGTCATCTTCATCGGCGCCGGCCCCGGCGCAGCCGACCTGATCACGGTGCGCGGCGCGCGGCTGCTCGCACAGGCCGACGTGGTGTTGTTCGACGCACTCACAGATCCGGCGCTGCGCGAGCTCGCGCCGCGGGCCACCTGGGTCAACGTCGGCAAGCGCGGCTTTTGCGACAGCACCGGGCAGACGACAATCAACGCGCTGCTCGCGCGCTACGCGGCCGAGGTCGACACGGTGGTTCGCCTGAAGGGCGGTGACCCGAGCGTCTTCGGTCGACTCGAAGAAGAACTCGACGCACTCGCGCGCGCGAGCGTCCCGTGCGAGGTGGTCCCCGGCGTGACCGCCGCGATCGCCGCCGCCGCGGCCACGAAGCGCCCGCTGACGCGCCGCGGCACCGGCCGCAGCGTGAGCCTCACGACCGCGATGACGCGCGAAGGCGAACTCCACGCGGTACGCACCGCCGACACCGAGGTCTTCTACATGGCCGGCAAGCAGCTCGCGGCCCTGTCACGCCGGCTGCTGAAGGCCGGCTGGGTGGGCGACGCGCCCGTCAGCGTGGTCTCGCGCGCCGGCTGGCCCGATCAGATCCACAGCGACCACACGGTCGCCACGCTGGGCCGCGCCGCACTGCTGCACGCCGGCCGCCCCACCGTCGTGACGGTCGGTGCCGGCGCTGCGCCCACCGCGGTTGACGCCGCTCAAGCGCACATGCCGACCCGGGATGCCATCCCGTCCTAAAATCGCTCGTTCTGGCGGATAACGCCGCCCACCTCTGCAAACCAAGAGCCCTCGCCATGACCCACGTCGTTCTCGAATCGTGCATCCGCTGCAAGTACACCGATTGCGTGGACGTGTGCCCGGTCGATTGCTTCCGCGAAGGCCCGAACTTCCTGACCATCGACCCCGACGAGTGCATCGACTGCGCGGTCTGCATCCCCGAGTGCCCGGTCAACGCCATCGTGCCAGAGGAAGACGTGCCGGGCGACCAGCAGCACATGATCCAGCTCAATGCCGACCTCGCGAAGGGCTGGCCCAGCATCACCAAGCGCAAGGGCCCGCTCCCCGATGCCGATGACTGGAAAGACAAGACCGGCAAGCTCGGCGAGCTGATCAAGTAGCACCGTGATTGCGACCGATGCGGTGGTCATCGGCGCCGGGCCGGTTGGCCTGTTCCAGGTGTTCGAACTTGGCCTGCTCGACATCCATGCGCATGTGATCGACGCGCTGCCCGAGCCTGGCGGCCAGTGCATCGAGCTCTACCCCGACAAGCCGATCTACGACATCCCCGCGACGCCGGTGTGCACCGGCCGCGAACTGGTCGCGCGGCTGATGGCGCAGATCGCGCCGTTCAAGGCGAACTTTCACCTCGGTCAGCAGGTGAACGTTGTCGAGCGTCAGGCCGACGGGCGCTTCGCCGTCGAGACATCCACCGGCACCCGGTTGCTGGCGAGGACGATCGTCATCGCCGGCGGTGTCGGTTCGTTCCAGCCGCGGCGACTGAAGATCGACGGCCTCGCGGCCTTCGAGAACAAGCAGCTGTTCTACAGCCCACCCACTGCGTTCGATGCCACGCGCGTCGTCATCGTCGGCGACGGCGATGCCGCACTCGACTGCGCGATCACGTTCGCCGAACGGCAGGCCCATGTCACGCTGATGCACCGCCGCGACGAGTTCAAGGCCGCACCGGCCACGATCGAGCGAGTGCAGCACCTGCGGGCATCCGGGCAGCTTCTCTTCATCGCGGCCCAGGCCACCGACATGGAGCAGACCAACGGCCGGCTCAGCGCACTGCGGGTCACCGCGGCGGACGGCACGACCTCGTCGCTGCCGCTCGATGCGCTGTTCGTCCTCACCGGCCTGAGCCCCAAGCTCGGCCCGATCGCCGACTGGGGCCTGGCGCTCGAGCGCAAGCAACTGGTCGTGAACACCGCGAGCTTCGAGACCAGCACGCCGGGCATCTTCGCGGTCGGCGACGTGAACACCTATCCGGGCAAGAAGAAGCTGATCCTGTGCGGCTTCCACGAGGCCGCGCTCGCCGCCTTCGGCGCGGCCGGGTACCTGCGACCGGGCGAGCCCGTGCATTTGGAGTACACCACCACGAGCCCTCGCCTGCACCGCGCGCTCGGCCTGCCGCCGAACACGCCGCCTGAGTCATAATCCGTTCCGCTGCGCGGCTTGCCGCACAGCACATCGCTAGGGGTGTTGGGCTTCGCCAGAGGCTCGACTGAGATAGTCCCTTTGAACCTGATTGAGGTAATCCTCGCGCAGGGAAGCATGGCCACCAGCCGCAGCTCTCTCGCGGCGCAGTGGCCCGCCGACCTGCCATCGCAACCCGGAACCACGATGGCACGCTACCTGAACATCCAACACAGTTCGATCGCCGCCGCCGCATGGCTCGCGATCACCCCCACGTGGGCGCAGACCGCCGCCCCGCCCACCCAGCTCGACGCCGTCACGGTGACCGGCCGCGCAACGCCCGCCGCGTCGGTCAGCGGGTGGGGCGACATCCCCATCGCGAAGACGCCGCTGCAGGCGAGCGTCTTCGGCGCGGAGCAACTGCGCGACATCGGCGCGCAACGGCTGGCCGATCTCGTCGGCGTCGACGCCGGCGTGAGCGACTCATACAACAGCGAGGGCTACTGGGACTTTCTGACCGTGCGCGGGTACGTGCTCGACAACCGATTCAACTACCGCCGCGACGGCCTGCCGATCAACGCCGAGACCTCGATCCCGCTCGACAACAAGTCGCGCATCGAGATCCTCAAGGGCACGAGCGGCATGCAGGCCGGAACGAGCGCGCCGGGCGGGCTGGTGAACTACGTCGTCAAGCGGCCGCTCGACACCCCGCTGCGCTCGGCTCAGCTCGAATGGCGGCAACCCGGTACCGTGATCGGCGCGGTCGACCTCAGCCAGCGCTTCGGCACCGACCAGGCCTTCGGTGTGCGCCTGAACGCCGCGGCGGCGCACCTCGACCCGAGGCTGCACAACGCCAAGGGCGAGCGCCAGCTCGCCGCACTCGCCGCCGACTGGCGCGTGAGCGCGGACTCGCTGCTCGAGGCCGAGGTCGAATGGAGCCATCGCTCGCAGCCCAGCCAGCCCGCGTTCAGCATGCTCGGCAACAGCGTGCCCGCGCCGGGTGATCCGCGCCTGAGCCTGAACAACCAGCCGTGGTCGCTGCCCGTCGTGTTCGACGCCACCACCGCGTCGCTGCGCTGGCAGCAGAAGCTCGGCAACGACTGGAAGTTCATCGCCCACGCGGCCACGCAACACCTGCGCACCGACGACCGGCTCGCGTTTCCGTTCGGCTGCACCGCGACCGACGGCACCTACTACCCCGATCGCTACTGCCCCGATGGCACCTACGACCTCTACGACTTCCGCAGCGAGGACGAGCGCCGTCGCATCGACACGCTCGACCTGTCGCTGCAGGGCAAGCTGCGCACCGGCAACGTGGGCCACACGCTGACAGCCGGCGTGCTGCAAAGCCGTGTGCACAACCGCTTCCAGCAGCAGGCCTACAACTACGTCGGCACCGGCAATGTCGATGGCACCCTGTTCACGGCGCCCGATCCCAGCCTCACGGACGAGAACACGAACCGCGACGAGCGCTCGACCGAGCTCTACCTGCGCGACGCCGTCGCCATCACCGAGCGACTGACCGCGTGGCTGGGGCTGCGCCACACGCGCCTGGATCGTGAGAGCGTCCGCACCGACGGCTCGCGCCCCACGACCTTCGCGCAATCGTTCAGCACGCCGTGGTTGGCGCTCGGTTACGCCTTCGCACCCGATCGACTCGTCTATGCCAGCTGGGGCCGCGGCGTCGAATCCAGCGTCGTGCCCAACCGCCCGCGCTACACCAACGCCAACGAGATCTTCACGTCGAGCAGCCGGCAGATCGAGATCGGCCTGAAGGGTGCGAGCGAGGCGCTCGACTGGAACGTTGCCGCCTTCGACATCCGGCGTCCCCAGACGAACGACTTCGGCAGCTGCGACGCCGATGGCACCTGCACGACACTGCCCGATGGCACCGCCCACCACCGCGGCGTCGAGGCCAGCGCCGGCTGGCACCGAGGCGCGTGGACGCTGCGCGGCGGTGCCCAATGGCTGCACGCGCGCATCGAGGGCAGCCAGCTCACTGCGATCGACGGCAAGGAACCGACCAACGTGCCGGCCCGCACGCTCAAACTGCAGGCCGCCTATGACGTGAGCGCCCTGCCCGGCCTGAACCTGCAGGCCACTCTGCAGAACGAGAGCCGCCGCATGGTGCTGCCCGACAACAGCGCCACGATCCCAAGCTACACCGTGGTGGGCGCCGCGTTGCGCTACGAGGCGAAGGCAGCGGGCACGCAGTGGACGTGGCGTGCCGGCATCGACAACCTGTTCGACAAGCGCGCCTGGCGCGAGTCGCCGTACCAGTTCAGCCACGCGTACCTATACCCATTGGCGCCACGCACGCTGCGCCTGTCGGTGCAGGTCGATCTCTAGCGGGTAGAAAAGCCGGGCTATAATTGCGGGCTGTTCCTCGATAGCTCAGTTGGTAGAGCGCCGGACTGTTAATCCGTAGGTCCCTGGTTCGAGCCCAGGTCGGGGAGCCAAAGAAAACCGAAGAAGATCAAAGGCTTGCACGAGAGTGCAGGCCTTTTTTCTTGGCGAAACCGCGGAATTCCAGGTCTTTGCCACAAATCTGCCACAGCTGAAGACTGGTGACCTCGCTCCAACCCGGAGATCGGTCACTTTGGCAAGCATCACAAAACGCGGTCGCTACTGGCGCGCACAGATCGTCAGGCGGGGCTACCCACCGCAGTACCGCACCTTCGACAGCCGTTCAGAGGCAGAGGCGTGGTCACGTGCCCTCGAGTCCGAGATGGATCGAGGCAGCTTCGTCTCGCGTGTCGAATCGGAGAAGACCACCCTCGCGGACGCGCTCAAGCGCTACGAACGCGAAATCTCGGTGAATAAAGCGCACCCGCAGCAGGACTACCAGCGAATCCGCCACTGGCTTCGCCAGGGTCTGGCGCACTACTTCCTCGCCAACCTCCGAGGCGTGGACTTCGCCAAGTACAGGGACGACCGCCTCGCCCTTGGCAGGGCCGCCAACACTGTGCGGCTGGAGCTGGCATTGGTGGGCCACCTGTTCGAGATCGCACGGAAGGAATGGGGCATGGAGGGCCTCATGAACCCCCTCAAGAACATCCGAAAGCCTTCAGGCAGCAACGAACGTGATCGCCGCCTGCGGGATGGCGAGTACGACCAACTGGCCGAAGCGCTTTCGAAGTCGGACAACCCGTGGGTTCGGCCGGCATTCGATCTCGCGATCGAGACTTCGCTGCGCCAGGGCATGCTCGTCGCCCTGCGATGGGACTGGATCGACCTGGCTAGGCAAGTGATCTGGATACCGGCCGCGTCTCGCCGGCACGCTAACAAGGGCGTGCCTGCGGCCCTTCCGCTTTCTCTGAAGGCCGTCGCCGTCCTGCGGTCGCTTCCGAGGTCGACTGACGGTCGCGTCTTCCCGACCACTCAGAACGCCATCGTGTGCGTCTGGAAAAAGACCTTGAAACGGCTCGGCATTGACGGGCTGCGATGGCACGACTTGCGCCACGAGGCGGCGTCGCGGCTGTTCGAGAAGGGGCTGAATCCGATGGAGGTCGCTTCCATCACGGGCCACAAGACATTGACCATGCTGCGCCGCTACACCCACCTGCAGCCCGAGACACTTGCAAGGAAACTGGGATGAGCGATACGAAGCCGGAATCTGATCTGAACTCCAACGCCACCGAGGTGACCATCGTCATCGCCAAGACGATTCTCGTGCAATGCCCGTACAACACGAGGTTCGTCCTTGGTGCAAAGAGGCTCGCTGGCAAGTGGCTTCCAGACGAAAAGGTCTGGTCGTTCTCAACCCAGCACGAAGACCTGGTACGCGCCCTATGCCACAAGTGGTTTGGGACTGATGGGACCGTTCCTCCAGATCTCGTTGACGTTCAGTTCACGTTCCGCCAAGCCCGATCAGAGAACGAGGGCCCGGTAACGATCTTCGGCCGCGTCGTGGCTCGCGCCCGCGGCCGCGATACAACCGCACGCCTTGGCGAGGGTGTCGTCTTCGTCGAGGGTAAGGCGTTCAGCCGAGGCGACTACAAGGGCTGGCGCACCATCGTCGGCGAAGGTAGCGTTGTGCGCATGACCGGCGTACCACGTGCGTTGGCCGTGTCGGAAGTCCCGACCGGAGTGGATGTGTCGATCATCAAGCCAGCAACATCTGCAAATGAGACTGCCCGCCTTCAATCGGAACGCATTCGTCTGTTGGCCCGAATTGCTGAGATTGACGCCGCCCTGCCAAGGGAATCGCCATGATGGCCAACTTCATCATGGCAGCCGCCTTCAATCAACTCGATCGGTGGCAACCAGTGTCTGGGCACCAGTTGATACCACCACGCTGCACCCAGAAATGTGCCCGACATGCAGTCGTCTGAAGAACAGATGGCGTCATGCTCGCCCGGTTGAGCCAGTCCCGCGTGATCACCCAACGCGGACGCCGAGCAGGGTTCAAAGGTAGTTGGAATCGGTTTCCGCAGCCGCCAGGACATCGAAAGCAGGCCCACTTTTCATGACTCTCACCACGGACTACAACGATGACTCCATCGGGAATCTCATCGGGTGCAGGGTGCCTGTCGACGAATCGAATCGTGAGAGCCGGCCGCTCAATGCTGCCGGCTCTTACGAGCAGCTTTCGCAAGAAGTCGCGCCACATCTGTCAGCCAATTCGATCTAGAAACGGCTCTACGTCGCCGAGACCCCAATACGCCGTATCGACGCAGATCGGGCAGTCCTCGTTCGCCAACGCTCCGGGCGAGCGATCACGCACCAAGTCAAAGCGTCGCACTCGCTGCCACGCCCAACCGTCGCCGCCGCGAAAGTTCGTCAAACCCTGTAGCAGCTCATCGATCGCCATGCAGGCGGTCGCGGTTGTGAATGTCACGACGGCCGGCGCGGGATTGCCTCCACCGCGCACATACGCCTCGCGTTTGCGCCGCTCATATTCCTGTGGGTTGCGCCGCTTCAGGTCTTCTTCGCGAGCGAGCACCGGATCAACTATCTGGCGGCACAAGAGGCACGATCCGCCCGGCGCGAGCACCGTAGAACGGCCGCTCAGCTCGCGCACCCCTCCACTGTTCGGTTTCGGGTCGATCGCCAAGCCCATATCGATGACTGGGATCAAGTAGAAGTAGGCCAAACGGTTCAAGAGCAGCCGGCCGTCGTGGTCGTCAGTGCAGCCAAAGATCACGTCGCAGGACTTCAGCGCATCACGGCACGCTGGGTCGCCGATCCAGCGCCGGATCGGGATGACGCGTGTGCCCAGACCCAGTTCCGAGATCTCGCGCGCAAGGACCTCAACCTTGGCTCGCATCGCATCAGCATCGGCCTGACGCGCACCATGCAAGCGATTGAGATTGGTGACCTCGACGATATCCTCGTCGAAGAGTGCAATCTGCCCCACGCCAAGCCTTGCCAGCAGCATTGCAGTTGCGCTGCCTGTCCCACCGCATCCGACCACCCCTATACGCAGCGCGTGTAGCTGCTCGTTCATCGGTTCGCCGAAAGCCAGAGCCTGCCTAGCAAATACCTCGCTCCGACCGCCACGCGTAACCTCACCATGCAGCGCCAGTTGTCGACCAACGATCCGCACAACACTGGCGGGCTCGGCCTCAGAGCCACCAAGCCATGCCTGGGCACGTACAGCGCCGTCGCCGGTAAGGAGGATGCTGAGCAGCGGCGCTTCGGCACCATTGCGGTTACGCGCCAGGCGTGCCAGTTCAGCCTCGTTTCGACGATCCTGATCCGAGAACGATGCCGGCCCGTGCGGATGGGAGTGGACGATGCCGGCGACCAGTCCGTCGTCCTTCGCCTGTTTGAGCAGGCGCACGAAGGAAGCGGTCGACCATGTGATGTGGTCGGGAGCCGCTGAGATGATCTCGTTCGGAGGCACGGGCACCACGTCATAAGACAGGAAGCGTCGGCGGCTACTCCGCTCCCACGGGTCTTCGCCTACAAGGGCCTGGCCGAACAGGACATAAGCCGCGCCTTCCGAGCCGCCCGCGGGCAGTACCAACTCACGCAAGCGCGAAAGATGTCGCTCTTGCATCGTTACGTCAAGGAGCGTCATGCGGCCACCTCCAGTGCAGTTTCCAGCCGCTTCACCATCGTCCAGATTCCATCGACCCCGGGGCGCCAGGCGTCGTTATGGCGAGACCAGCGCTGCCAGTTCTGGCCTTGAAAGCCGAGTGAAGCATCTGCAGCGCGGGGGTAGTTGTTTGAGCCCGCGAGCCGCAGCCAAGGTAAGGCGTAGAACATGTCTGGCGAGCAGTCGGGATACGACGCTGGCAGCAAAATCAAGATGTCGGCGTTCGCCGCATCGAAACGATCTGGCGGCAGCTCGAAGCCCTTCAGCACCACTGCCTTTTGCGGCTCATCGATCTCTTCGAACGTGATGCCACGATGGGTCAGGTAGCGCCGGTCTTTGATCGGCAGGACAGCCATGATCAGCCTTCTGTGGTCTTGACGATGCCGGTGAAGAAGCGCTCGACACCGTTCGTGGTCAGGTCAGCGAACTGCTCGTCCCCGATCGCCAGATCGTCCTTGCCCGGAATTTCCTGCCAGACCCCATAGGTGGTGAGGTCGACCTTGGCCAAGACTTTGAGTACTCGCCCGCAGATTCGGGTCGTGCCCCACTCGAAGACGACGCCGTCGACATCGAGGCGGAACGATCGGTCGCTGTGGAAGATCAGGAACTTCTCAACGCCCCGAGTCCGCAAGTCGGTGGTTTCGTCCAGCCGGAGCCCTTCCAACTGTCCGTTCTGCAGCACTTGGAAGACGCTGTACTCCACAACGGGGTGAGCACCCGCCGCCTCCAAGACTTGGCGGCCAGTCGGCACCGGGTCTTGAATCACGGCCGGCCGGTAGGCCAGCTGCTCGTCACCAATCTGAACTCGATAGGGGCCATGCTCACGTACCGGGCGGCCGGCCGCCAGGGCCTGCTGAACATCGTCGGGGTTCAAGTGATCGCTCATGTCTGATCCTTTCAAGGTTGCCGCGGTCGTGGATTTTGACCGCATGACCGGATTCTATAGCTATTTTTTAGCTAGTCAATAGCTTTGACGTAGCCAAGCGTTACCTATAAACTCCACAACATCCGATCAACCCACCAACCCAGGAGATGCGCATGGCAGCCGTGAAGAAGACGATGACCCTCAATCTGACAGATGCCGAAATGGGAGCGCTAGAGGATCTGTGCGTGAAGAAGGACCTCAGCAAGACCGCTGTGCTTCGGCAAGCCCTGCGTCTCTACCAAGCTGTCGAGACAAGAGTCGAGCGGGGAGCAAAGCTCTTCTTCGAGGACGAACAAACCAAGGAAAAGGCCGAGGTGATGATGCTGTGAGCATCGACATCTCTCCGGCCTTCTTGTTCGAGGTGGCCACTGCACAAGCGGTGCCGGGCGACCTGTGGGACGCCATCACCGAGCAGCAACTCGTCGATTGGGAAGATGCGTGGAAGCCTGCGTTGGACGATGCGGTACAGCGCCTGAAGGCTGCTGGCATCGATCGCAGCCACTGGCCGCAAAGCAGGCACTGGGACTGGCGGCGCAAAGCGGAGGCGTTCAGCGGATCGCTAGCAAACCCGAGCTTCTGCTTGATGTGCCAGGGTATGACGCAGGGAATGATGATTCTGGACACCTTGCGTAGCGCCCGCATTGCAGAGCAAGTGGGAAGGCCTATCGTGTACATCGAGTACCTCGAAGTGGCGCCGTGGAATCGCCGAGGGTTAGTTACAGAACTCCCTCGCTATCAGGCCGTCGGCAGCATCCTGTTGCGAGCGGCCATCGAATTCAGTCGAGAAGAAGGCTTCAAGGGCCGCGTCGGTCTGCACTCCCTGCCGCAATCCAACGGCTGGTACGCCAACGTGTGCGGAATGGCCGATCTGGGAGCGGACGCGGGTTACCAGAACCTGCGCTATTTCGAGATGACGCCCGACGTGGCCGATGCCTTCATCGCCAAAGGAAACATGCCATGAAGATCGAATTCACCAAGGAGTGGTGCCTTCGAATGGCTCGGTTGGAATCGGATGCGAGCGCCGATATGGAGATCGGCGCCGCACCTGATGCGGCCGAGCCAACGATGGTCCGCGCGGAAGAAGTGTCCGGCTATGAGCTGGACCCGAACATCGCCTTTGGCCGCTTCGTGCGGCTCATGCGTCGCAATCAACACCTGACACTGGAGAAACTAGCCGATGACGCTCGCGTGGAGATCACGGAGCTGGTCGAAATCGAGGAAGACTCTCGCCACAAGCCAGACCCGCGCACCGTTTTCCAACTCGCCAAGCACTTCGACGTTCCGATGCCAAAGATGATGCAGCTGGCAGGCTTGAGTGCGCCAAAGGACGTTAGGCTGGTCCAGGAAGCGATCCGCTTTGCTGCGCGCTCAGAATCGGTGGAGGAACTCAACGAGGTTGAACGTGCCGCGTTAGAGGCATTCGTGTTGGTTCTGAGCGAACGAAAATAGGAGACTAGCGGTCTTGGCCAAGAACATCATGCTGCTGCCGGCCACGATGGTCGACATTGACGAGCGCGTAGACCGTGTCCTTCGGGGGCTCGGGAATCCCGAGCCTCCGCTGCGCCTGGACGACGTACGTGAGTTGCTGAAGTTGGACTTGGCCTACTACACCGCAGCGGACCCCGGCATCGCGCGCGAGGCAATCAGCCGCATCCGCGTCGCGACGATCCAGGTCTTCAAGCGGCCAACGCTGATCATCGACGCGATCCGGAAGTTCTCGCTGAAGGCGCTGTACTTGCCGGATCGCAAGCGCATCATGCTCGACAGCGACGAGCCCAAGCTCAAGCACCGGTGGAGCCAGGCGCACGAGGTGGGCCATAGTCTGCTGCCCTGGCACGAAGAGATGATGCATGGTGACAACGAACACACGCTGTCCAAAAGCTGCATTGAGCACATAGAGGCCGAAGCGAACTTCGCTGGGGGGCGCCTACTGTTTCTACGCAACCGCTTTGTTGAAGAAGCCAGATCATCCGCGCCGGAAATCGGCACGGTGAAACAGTTGCACAAGACCTACGGCAACACGCTGGCGTCGACTCTGTGGCGGTTTGTAGAGAGTGTCGGCGACACTCAGCCGGTGGTTGGACTGATGTCATGCCACCCACACGTGACTCGTCAACCCTCCAATCATGATCCGGCCAAACCGTGCAAGCACTTCATTCAGTCACTTGCCTTTCAAGGTCGCTTCGGTAGGCTAAGCGAGGTTGATCTCTTTTCGGCGGTTCGGCGATATTGCGGTGCGCAACGCGGAGGCATCCTGGGTCAAGCTGAGCTGATTCTCACGGACGACAACGGCATCAGCCACCGGTTCTCTTTCGAGACGTTCTACAACGGCTACGACGCGCTGACATTGGGCGTCTACATCGCTGAAGAGCCTATTCGTGTCGCCGTTGGTGCAGTTTAGTCTCCTCCCGCGAATGTCCGGCGACTCAGACTAGCCAACACTGATCAACATCGCCGCCCGCTTCGCGCGCGTCAGCGCGACGTACATCAGCTTCCGCTGGTTCACGGTCTGTTCCACTTCGCCGAAGTAGCTTTGGGGCGCGACGACAACGACCGCGTCGAACTCCAGGCCCTTGGCTCGGTGCATCGTCGCGAAGTGCACCTTGTCGCGCGCGTCGCCGTGATTGCTCTGCGCCGTGATGGTCACGCCGGCCAACCCGGCTGCCAGCAATTGCTTGGCCATGGCCTCGCGGGTCTTGTCGCTCGATGCGATGACGCAGATCGTTGGCGCGTGTCCATCAGCAGCATCTGCCCGCAGCGCCTTGATGAAGCCGATGGTCTGCGCAGCAGCCGCTTCCAGACCCTCTGCCTGAACGACGACCGGTGCCGGCCCGCGTGAAAGCGACTTGTAGCGCTTGGTCTCGTCGTTGCCGTCGTCAAGGTCGTCAACCTCGCAGCCTTCCAGAAGCGCAACTGCCTGCCGCCGGATCTCGTCGGTGGTCCGGTAGTTCAGGTATAGCTTCCGGGAACGCCCGCGGATGTCGATGCCGCACTTGCTCATCGCGGCGCGATGCCGGCTGTAGATGCGTTGATGCCCATCTCCGACGAAGAACAGATCATTCGGCCCGGGCGGGATCAGCGCCCGCAGCAGCTTCAACGCCTGTTGCCCGAAGTCTTGCGTCTCATCGACGACCACGGCGCTGTAGTCCCCTGCCTTCGCTTGCGCGGCATGAAGCATGGTGGCCACCTCGCGATAGGCGTCGTCGACCTCTTTCAGCTTGCGCGAAGCGAGCTGGCCACGGTACTCCTCGAACACCGGCCACACGGCATCGCGCTTGGGACGGCTCAGCACACCCGATCGTCCGATCCGGCGTGCTACGCGGTACTCCTCCAACGTCGTGATGCCTTGCGCCAAAATGACTTGCTCCAATTCCTGTTCGTAGAAGTCATCTGGCAGCACCAGCTTCGTGTCCTTGACCGCCATGGCCGCTTGCCAGGCCTGCAAGGCGGCGTCCTGCTTGCGGTCGTACACGATGCGGTGTTCGAGCTTCTGCGTGCGCATGAATCCGTGCACCCACGCATCGAGGTTTCGGACCTCCAGCTTCGTCAGGGTGCTTGCGCCACACAACGTCTTGAGGTTCTGCTCGATGTCACTGGCCAGGTTGCGCGTGAACGTCGTGAACAGCACCTTCTTCCCTTCAGGCGTCCGGTTCTCGGCCAGCCACTTGGCGCGATGCATCGCCAGGACGGTCTTGCCGGTGCCGGCGCCACCGAGCACCCGCACAGGCCCGCTGCGGTCATCCGTGGAAAGCTTTCGCTGTGTCGGATGGAGGAAGACGCGCCACTGCGCCAGCGGCGCGTTCATGATGGCCAGCATCGCCTCGTCGTTGTCCACGATGACGAACCGCGATTGCGATTCCGGCGTGGCCAGTGCGGTCGCAAAGTCTGCGGTGTCGACTGGGCGATCCGCGCGCATCTCTCTGGACGCAAGCACCTGGCTCACTGTGTCCCCGGCCGCGACCAGGAACAGCCCCTCATAGGCTTCCACGGGCAGCAACGCCTGCATACCGTCAAGCTGGCTGTCCGACGCCAAACTCCGAACCCCGGCAAGAGCGTCTTCGGGTACGCCCAGACTCAACAGGTCTCGGTCGCTCAACTCTTCAAACAGCGGCTTGGAAGTCACTTCCAGCGTAGGAGGTGCCTCTCCGCTGGCCTTTGCAGGCACGACAGGCGCTGCCTCAGACACGCTTTCAAGCACCACCATCTGCATCGCGCCGGTCACCGGATTGATGGCCAGCCTGCGCTTCTCCGCCCAGCGATAGGCTTCGTCGTGGTGATCCACGTACAGCAGCACGTAGACATCCCCGCTGCTCGGCTTAAATACGATGCCCCGCCAGTCGCGATCCAGGCGAACTGACTTCAAGTTCGAGTCACGCGCCGCGTTGATGTTCTCGTAGTTGATCCCCGGACTCGTCGGGTCCGACTGGAACTGGATCGCCCACTTCATGACCTTCGATTGGATGCCAGAGGGCAACTTGGCGAGCTGCAGCAAGAAGTCCTGCGACAACGCAACTTTTGGTTTGAGGCTCACAGCATCACTCCCCTTCGTTCTTCAGCGTCAGGCCAAGCGCCTCCGCCACGACCACCAACCAGGGTTGCCCCTGAATGGCGGCCAGCTTGTCGTCCAAAACCATTGCAGTCCATCCCGCCGCCTGCCACGCATCGGCCAAGTCCGCCTGATCGGCCCGCAGCACGGCCAGCTTGTGGTCCACCCACGTCATCTCGGCATCGGCGAGTACCTTGTCTTTTTCATCTGCCAGCTCCGTACCCACTTCGGGTGGTGAGGCTCCCGCGACGGCCAGAGACTTCAGGCCTCCCGCCAGTTCCGAAAGCGACTGCTCCACCACGGCCTGCCAGGTGGCGCTGAGCCCAGCATGCCCTTGCGGCTTGCCAGGCGCCTGCGCTCCACCGCCCATGTCTCCAAGACATTCGTAGTCGTGGGCATCCAGGCCTGATGCCGTCGCCATCAGCACGCCCGGCATGAACTGCGCCGTGTTGTAGAGCTGCAGCCACCGCCTCCAACCACGGTGAAGGGCCTCCTCGTCAGGCGCCGCTGCCTCATCAAGCACGACGGCGCCGGGCGACAACCACGCGCCTGGAATCGGAAGCCCCTTCGCCAGCGCCATGGCCCACCAGCCGATGATCGTTGCCGGCCCGTTGGCACGGGACATCACCGGCGCATAGCCGGCGCCGGGCTCGCGTATGTACAGCGGCAGCCGTGGCAGCCAGTGCGCCCGCTGACCATCGCAAGCGGCCTTGTCGTCTGGCGTGTTCGGAATCATCAAGAACTCAAGCCACGCCGCATTACGTTGCATGGTCTCTACGGCGGGATCTGTGTCGCCGCCGTCCGACCCAAGGGCCAACCACTGCAGCAGCCGCGCGACGCCATGGTGTGTGAACGCTTTCTCCTGCGCCCGTGGCACCGTGTCCGGAGCCTTCGCACCTTCGTGCCTGGACATGGCCACCAACGGCGATTCCAAGTCGGTATCCAAGTTCACAGCCAACGCAGCCGCAACATCCTGATGGGTCACCGACCACACCCAGTACCCACCGCTGGCCACGATGGCACTGCGCTTCAGTGCATCGTCGCGCATAGAGTCCTTGTGGTACGCCCAGCCATCGCAGAAAACAGCCACAGGCCGGCGCTTTGATCCGGAGGCCCAAGGCCAGATGACGAAGTCGGGCTTGCTCGGCACCGCCACGCCCTGGTCGCCATTCAGTTCGACCTGCGGCTCCACGCGGTAGCGCTGGGCGCCCACCTCCAGCAAGTAGCCTGACTTTCCATTCACCACATCCTGAACCAACTTCACGGCAGGCAAACCACCCACGCCGCTGAGCTTCTTCAGGCTCTCGATGAACCGCGCCTCCAGCACCGAATCGAAGTTCGGGTTGATGTAGATGTCGGAAATGGTTTTCACGCGCTCCAGGGCGCCCAGGGACCCTACCAGGTCGGTCAGCACTGCCTTGGCGTTGTCGCGCGACACCAGCTCCATACTGCGGCCCAGGCGGTACTGGTAGAGGCAGCGGTAGCAGCCATCCTTTTCCGGGTCCTGATTGCAGGAGCACGCGGTCAACGCGTCGAGCGCCTTCCGAAGTACGTCGGCCAGCGTCTTGGCGTCTTGCGCAAGCAACTGATGGAGGTAGCCCGTGCCGCCAGGCACAGAGTCGTACAGCATCACGTAGTGCTTGCGCGGCCCACCGTCCTTGCCGGGCTCGTCCTGCAGCACCATGCGCAGGTGGTCGACCTTTCCACCGTAGACCCGCTTCAAACCCAGTTGCACCGCAGCCATGAAGGACTGGACAACCGCTTCATCCACGCCGTTCTTGGTGTACGGCACCAGAATGCGCAGCGCCTCTGACTCGAACTCACGATAGAGGTACAAACAATCCAGCAGGTTCGTCGGGTCGTCGCTGCCGTGCTTGGCACAGTCGAAGCTGTGGTTCTGCTCTGCAACTGCCCCGCCGCGACGCGGTGGCTTCTGCACCTTGCCGCAGTGGCGGCACAGGCTGAAGCCCGGGCGCTGCGACTCCTTGTCGGCCACCTTGAAAGCATCGCCTGGCTTGGCCAACTCGCCGAAGTTCACATCGCGGAAGGTGACGCGCGCGATGAACTCGAAGCCGAACGGCGTGCCTCCGGTCGGAATCTGCCAAGCCTCGCGGATGCTCGCCGGTTGGAAGTCCGCCATCAGTTGCCGCACGTAGTATTTAGGCTCGCGGTCTTCCGAGCTGTCGTCGATGCGAACGTCGGTGTCGTTGCTGTTGGCAATGGCCTGGCGGAAGCGCAGCAGCGTGTGGCGTTGGCCGCCGTCTGACCACATCGGGTCGCCGCAGTTCGGGCAAGTCGGGTGCACGTCCGGCTCGATCGCCAGGTTCTGCATGTGATGGCAGCTCGGGCAGAAGCGCCAGTCTTCGGTCTTCGCCAGATTCATGTTGATCTGGTCCACCTCCACCCGCCGCTGGTTGGCGTAGAAGCGGTTCTCGGGCGCGAACTCTGACAACGCTGACTGTGCCGGCCGTTCGTACTTCTGGGTGGCCAGCGTCACGTACGCGCCCTGCCCGGGTTCGTCGGCTCCGCGCTTGCGCCACAGCACCGACTTGAGCTGGATGCCTGACTCCGGGAAGGCGTAGTTCGGGATCAAGCCCGCATCCGTCAGCGTGTTCAACAGGTCGCGGGCGTTGATCTCCTTGATCAGCTCCAGCATCTTGTCGCGCTCGCGCAGCAAGTTGTCGATCTCGTCTTTGGTCGCCTCGTCCTGCGGCTTCAGCTGCGCCTTGGCTTTGGCCTTGTCGAGTTCGTCCTTGCGCTTCTTGTAGGTGCGGCGTTCCTCGACCAATTCTTCCAGCGCCTTCATCAGGCGGGTGCGCAGGCCATCGACCTCGCCCTGGCCTTGCATGTAGTCCCACAGCCGCCCGCGCACCACCTCGTCCACGTCCTTGTCCAGCAGTGCCATGAACCCGTCGAACAGGCGCTGCTCGTGCTTCAGCACATGGTCGGCCAAGATGTACGGAAAGCGATCCAGCTTGGCCTGCTCCATCGCATCCAGTGCTTGCGATGTTTTCTCCGGCAAAGCCGTCGCGCTGGTCAGGTTGGACACCCAGTCGTCCATGCAGAACGCGAACAACTGCCGCCGCAGCACTTCGGCCGCCTGCAAGAACACGCCGGGCGGCGCCACCTCGCCCGAGATCATTTCCTCGGTCTCGGCGAAGAAGTACAGGTCATGCGGGCTGTTGCCATCCGCCAGCGTCGTCGTCATGGCGTTGCCGTCGCGGCGGCCCGCTCGGCCCATCCGTTGAAGGAAGCTGGCCTGGTTAGGCGGCACCGAGCACAAGAGCACCGATGACAAGTCGCCGATGTCTACGCCCATTTCCAACGTGGGCGTGGCGGACAGCAGGTTTTCGAACCATGGCTTCGGCAGCTTGTTCTTGAAGCGCAGTTCCAGCGCCTCGCGCTCCTGGCGATCCAACAGGCCGGTGTGCTCGGCCGCGATGACGCGGCGCAGGTCGCCATGACTGAAGCGGCGCGACCACCAATCGGCAGCCTCCGGGATCAGCTGCTCGTACTCGGATTCCACGGCGTCCAAGCACGGCATGTCCAGAAGGTGCTCGGCATCCCGCCGTGGTACCGCCAGGCGCCGCTTGTTCCCTGCCGTGGCCACGAAAGCCACTTCGGTATCCACCTGCAATGCATCAGGATGCAGCGCCAGCGTATCGCCCAGGTGATGCACGGTCCGCACCAGCACGCCTGCGGTGACGAGCGCATCGAAGGCGGCGTGGTACAGGTCCGGGGCCATGCCCTTGGCCAGCAGCATCTGGCGCCCGAGTGCTGCAGCGGCCCAGCGGTCGTACCAAGTGGGTCGTGAGTTGCCCGCCAGCTTGTCGAAGTCGCGATGCTTTCCCAAGGTCAGCAGAACCGGCCTCGGCGTGTACTCGCCCATCTTCGGCATCCACTCGGCCCGACCGCCACCCTTGGCTAGCAGCCACACATTGCCATCGGCGGCGTAGGCGGCTGTCTCGGCATGCATCACACCACCCCGGCGGCGCATGTGAGCGAGCGTGCCCCACAGCCACTGGGTCAGCACCGTCAGGTCCAGGCCCTGGGCACCGAACTGCTCGCGGAACTGCGGGAGCAAGGCCTCGGCCACTTCCTGCACCCGCGCCCATGGCACCGAGAGCGTCACCTTGCCGATGCGCTCCAGGGTCCGGCCACGCTGACTCTGGTAGGTCAGGTCACTGAACAGCTGCCACAGAAGGCGCTTCTTCACCTTGGCCGGCAAGCGGGTGGTGGCCGGCAGCTGCCCGTGCTGCATCAACTCCACCGACCAGTCGTGCTGCCAGGTCATGTTGGGCGCCAGAAATTCCGACACCAGCTTCTCGGGCGGCAAGTGCAGCAGCGATGCCGGCTCGTCGAACCGCTTCTCAGCCAGCGCCAAGAGTTGCGGCCACGGCATCTGGGTGACGTTCAATTCGTCCAGAACATGGGCCCACGCGGTGCGCACGTTGTTCAGCCAGGTGCGGGCGCCGAAGAAGCCGGCCCGATGCGCGGCGTCCTGAACGGAGTCCGAGAATGCGATGAGCTTCTTGTCGTCGTTGAAGACGCTGGCCCAACTGGCTTCAACGATCTGCGAACCCAAGGTGGCATTGCGTGCACCCAGCAGCAGCAGCTCGTCGCGCTCGCCGCAACTCGGGCAGGTGTCGTCATGGCGCGTGTACTGGGCATTGCCCACTACCACGGTGCGTTGCGCCGTGACGCGGAACACCGGCAACAGCTCTTGGTGCGCGCAGGCCAGACACGCTGCCCCGCTTTCGGAGCCAGAGTGCTGCACGTTGCCGCAGGCCACGCACACGTGCTGATTCACCCCATCCACGTGCGGTCGTCCGACGCTTTGCGCGGCGTACAGCCGCGCCGCTTCGGGCCGGCGCGAGAACCAGGTGTTGTAGATCTCGTCCAGCTGGGTGGAGAGCTTGTTGCTGCCCTGCACCAGCCGAGACAACCACCCAGTCGTGCGGCACTGGCTGCACTGCACCATGGGCAGGTACACGCCATCGCGCTCGCCAGGCAGGTCACGCTCACTGCGAAGGCAAACGTCCTTCGGGTCGCAAGCCAGCTTGCCCACCATGCGCCGCAGCTCGCGCACCCACAGTTGCACGCGCAGCGTCACCAGAGGCTGTTTGCCATCCCGCAGCGCCCAGGCCACCAGCACCAACAGCGCATCCAGCACCCGGGCCACCTGTGGCCGACTGGCGGCAGGCATGTTGCGCGCGAAGGCCTCGGTCAAGGCGTCGTAGCCCACCACGCCGCTCTTCATCAGCCGAAGCAAGTTCACGAACAGTTGATGGCGCTTCAGCTGTTCCGACAGCGCCAGGCGCCAGGCCTGCGTGACCACTTCTGCCTCGTCGGCAGGCTGCTTCAGCCCTGGAAAGAACACCGCGAACCATGCGCGCACCGCGGCATGCGGTGTGGCGTAGGGCGCCGGTGCCAGCGCTGCGTCCAGCTCCGGCTGCCAGATGAACATGTGGTCGACCGTCGCGTCGCCCAGAAAGGCGTCCACCGTCAGCCGGTTTTCGGTGACCACGGAGTCCGCCGCGAACGACACACCGAATATCTGCCTCGCGTACTCACGCAACGGCGCCGTGTCGGACGAGCCACCCAGCGTGGCCGAGGTACCCGTGCAGATCAGATGGTCCTTGTCCGCCTTCAGGCGGGCACGCAGGCGGCGCAGCAGCAAGGCCAGGTCCGTGCCCTGGGCACCGTCGAAGGTGTGCAACTCGTCCACCACCACGTAGCGCAGCGTGGTTGGGGTGTTGTGCGCCCAGAGTTGCCGGTCCCTGGGCCGCAGCATCAGGTAGTCCAACATCTTGTAGTTGGTCAGCAAGATGTCGGGCGGGTGCTTGCGCAACGTGTCTCGGTCGGTGATCACACCGGTGGGCGTCATCACCATGCCCTCGCCCGGCTTGCCGGCCGTGCCACCCACGTACAGGCCGACGCGCAGGCCGTTGAAGGCCGGCACCTGTGCCACCAGGGCGGCCATACGACGGGCCTGATCGGTGGCCAGCGCGTTCATGGGGTAGATGACCAGGGCCTTGATGCCGGCCTTGCCCACTGCGCGTTCACGCGCGCAGTGGTCCATCACCGGGAACAGGAAGCACTCGGTCTTGCCGCTGCCCGTGCCCGTGGCCACCAGCGTGCTCGCCGCCAGGTGCTGGCTGGAAAGTCGCTTCCACGCTTGCTCTTGATGGCCGTAACCGGGGTGCTCTGTCTCGAAGGTCTGGAAGAATTTGCGCCCGGCCGAGCCCGTCACGAACGGCAGGCCCACCTGCACATACGGCCCCTTCAGCCACGCCGACTCTTCCTCCACGAACCGGCTCATCAGCCCGTGCATGAAGGCGTCGGCCGGCTCGAAGCCAGACACGAGAAACTGCTTCAGGCCCTGCTGAATGTCACGCGCAAGAAGGGAAGGCAACATGGTGGGCGGGTGTCAGCGCTGAAGCGGCCAATGTCCGGTGGATGTCCGGTTCGAAGAGGTCAGGCCCATGATGCTGCCTGCAGTTGCCGAGCGAGGCCAAAGCGAATCAACAACTTAGCCGCTTCGACGCCCGCGGGATGCGCCGAGGGGGAGGCAAGCGATGTCCGGATCGCGTCCGGTTCGGCGGTCCTCATGTCCGGTTTGTCCGCACGTAGGAAGTCGAAGCACCGGCGCCGTCCACCCGCAACAGGCCCAGTTCCTCCATCGCCACCAGATCGCGCCGAGCCTGGCGTTCAGACACCTCGGCCGCAAACCGCTCGCGGTACTCCGCCGGCCGAATGCGTTCATCCACCTTCATCGCGTCTAGCAACTCCTGCTGGCGGGCGTTGAGCGCCGCCAACCCGGCTGGCGCACCGCCCGGCCCCCACAGCGTGAGCGTCACCCCCGTCTCGCGATCTTCCCATTGCGGCGGGCGAAGCCCCTGGTCCACACAGGCCTGGATGATCTTCTGCGTGCCACGGCCAATGCGTTCCATCAGCCCACGCAGGTAGAGCACCTGGGCCATGTCCGGATTGGCGGGCAACGACGGGTGGTTGCGCCGCAGAGCGGCCGGGCTCAATCCGTCGGGCAGGCGCCCTGCGTTCCAGATTTCGATGCGGTCGGCATGCACGCTCACCGTCAGCCCGCCAGAGAAGCCAGCGTAGTCACGGTGAGCGAACGCGTTCACCAGGCCCTCGCGCACGGCAGCTTCGGGGTACGCCATTCGCGCCTGGCGAACCAAGGGCGCCTTGGGGTCAGCCTCGAAGCGCTGCTCCATCGGTAGTTGCCCGCGAAGCCAGTCGAACGTCTGATTAAGCAGCCGGACCAACGGCCCCTGCAACTGCCGGTCGTCAAGATACTCGCTCGCCGTTTTTCCGGCGGCGTAGCGAATCAGTCGAACGCGGGTCTGCGGATGGCGCAAAGCCGGGTTGCGCGCAAACAGCACGTCGGCACCTTGCGTGTAACCACGGGCGCCCGCCAGCCCCAGTTCGGCCAACACGGCTTCGTCGTCTTGGGGCGTTGCAAAGCGATGTCGCTCAGCCTTGCCGGCCCCACTCACCATGGCTTGCACTTCCTCGTGGTCGACGTCACCGTCTTCCATCGCCATGGAGGGCCGCCGCTCCCAGCGTTCAGCGCTCACTGCCTTGATCTGCACCATCTCGCGCAGCGACCGTGCGTCCGCCGCCTCGGTGTTCCCGCCTCGGCGCAGAAAGACACGGTCGGTGCAGATGTAGGGCCTGTCTTTGCCTTCCGGCACCTCGATGGTCAGCACCGATTTGCCGTCAAGGTCGTCCAGGCTCACCGTGAACAAGGCCGATGGCGTCAACCTGTCGGCCAATGCCTGATGCACGCCACGAACGCGCTGCGGGTCTTGCTCGGCCGGCGACAGCCCGATCACCTGGCCATCGTCGCCAACGCCGCAGAAGATCGTGCCGCCCTGCGTATTCAGAAAGGAGCACACCACTGCGGCCAATGACTCGAGGTTGTCCAGCCCACGCCGGAACTCGGAGTGCAGCCCCTCGCCCTGGGCAATCTGCTGCAGCAACACGTCGCTGATCATGGGTGCTTCCTTTCCTTGAGCTTGCGGGCCACGGTTTGTGGATCACGCAGGTGCTCGGCCACAAAACTCTCCGCCTCTTGGTCCCGGAAGAACTGGGACGACGCATACAGCAGCGCGTCGTCGGGGTTCACCACCTTCTGCACCCAGTTGCCCTTGCGGTCGGGCATCTGAACGTCGTGGCGGATCGCTGCCTCGTACATGTCGATGACGCGCAAGTCGTCGATGACCTTGTTCTTCTTTAGCCCCAACGCGGCGCGTTTCTCAGCCGTGTCATGGCCCAAGTTCATCAGCAACGTACGCGCAAACACCACATCGCTATGCGCCAATATCCATCGCGGCTTGTTCAGCTCGATGGCCCTGATCAGTTCCTGGTGGGTGATGGACATCTCACCCTTGCCCGGCACGCCAGAGCCGTACTGCGGTGTGATCAGGCTGAGAAACAGGTCGCATTGCTCCACCCCATGAAGGCAGTTCTCGAACGCCGTGCGCGTGGAACTGACAGGCAGCGTGCCCTTGTGCGACATCCACACCTCATAGCCAAAGGCCGTGAGCATTGCGTAGATCTTCTCAAGCAACTCTTCGATGCCGTAGACGGTGGATGACACCATCAAGGTCAGCCGTGGCTTTTCGGTTTCCGAACTCATGCTGATGCTGCTCCGTTCGTTCTTCTATTTCCGCCGACGCGGACGGTCGGCCACGGGTGTCGGCCGCCATCCAAGCTTCTGCTCGACTTCCGCCCAAAGCCCATGCAGCAAATGGCGCTCGCCAACGGCCTGCACACCCATGCGCAAATCATCGAGTGGGTACCAGCGCTTGTCGCGATCTTCGTAGAAGACGCGGGTGTACACGTTGCCCGTGTTCGAGATGCGGTGCTTTTCGTGCGCTTGCGACAGCAGCGTGAACGCGTGGTTCAGGCTAGTGGCCGTGGGTTGCGAGAACCCTTCGGGCATCAACACCGTGCTGCCATGCAGCTCACATCGCTCCAGGCCCATGAGCTTGAGGAACAGCCCACCCCGCGTGAGCTGTGGATCCAGCGTCTGGTCCTCGGGCACCTTCTTCTTCAGCGGCCCGAGGCGTATGCGCTCGAACCGCGTGGTGCCCACCGGCACCTTCAGCGGGTACGGCTTCGGCCAGTCGCCGACCAACCGCCCGTTGGTGCTGCGGTCGCTAAGCGCCACCAGCAGCGGAGTTTCTTCATCGAGGATCTTGACCGTGAGTTCCTGCGTTACGCGAAGACGAAATCGCTCGTCGGTGATCTGCTCGGCGCTGAGCGTCAACTCGCCCAGGGTGCCATCCTTCACGGGCACATCGCCACCGTAGAAGAACTCCCAACGCTCGCCCACACGCTTGACGGGTACGGTGACCTTTGCCGCCCAGTCCGGATCGAAATAGCTGCCGCTCACGCTCGAACCTCCCTGATCAAACCGTCGGTCGTCACAACATGCATCCCGGGGCAGCCCGCCATCGCTGCCACACGAAATCCGCTACGACGCCACTCACTTGCTTTGCGCATAAGCCAGCCTGACTGCCCTTGGCTCACCGATCTCTACTCGTCGCGCGAATGTGAGTTTGAGGTCAACCAAGTTCTTGACGCCTTCGAGCTCAACCACCTCAACCCGTACAAGCCGACCTTCACCGTAGTCGGTGAACGTCAGGGCGCGGAACACCTCACTCGACAGCAAGATCGACTGACCAATCGGCAGCGGCGCGACATAGACCTCGATCTCATTGAAGTCACACTGGTACCCGGCGCATTGCCCTTCACGGCGCCTGACCTGGAGATCGTCGGGCCGCTTGTGCGTGGCATCGAAATCCGCGTGCTGCCAGTCCCACACCCAGTCGGGGCGGGTGGCGTTGTCCAGCAGGAGGATTGGCGTCCCTCCGTTCGCCACGATGAGGCCGGCCTGCGCCTGCAACGCTTTCCAGTAGGCATCGCCGTCCTGGACCGCGATCTCCATGATGTCTGATCGGTGCATGACATCGTTCAGTACGACGATGGCAACCTGCTGGGCCATGGCATCGGCGAAGTACTCCGCCTCGTTCACGGCCCGCTGATCCATCTGCAGCTGTGTTAGCTCGCCGCGACGCACCTGCGTGAAGGTGAGCGTGAAGTCCTCCAAGTTCTCGGCCGTGCTTCCGATCGGAAACAGGTGGATCGGGAAGCGCCCCTTCTCCTTGCTGAACGCTTCGGTAGACGCATATCGCCCGATCTCCAGAAGTCGATCGGAGTCAATCGGCTGAGCGGCCAACGTCTCTTCACGCCGATCCTCCAACGCCTGCTGGGCCGCAAGAAGGCCGGCCTTCACATGGTCGATGGCCGTCAGCGCTGGCACTCTGGGCTTGACACGCGCCTTCATGAGGTCGATATGCTCGACCGACAAGCCGGGCTGCGCGTCCAACCGTTCAAGCCAGCTCCTCAGTCGGCCGCGAAGAATGTCAATGCTGCTGTAGTGATCAAAGCGGGCATCGAACCAGACATCCAGTTGCCGCTCCAGCGAGCGAGGCAAGCTCCAGGCTCCAGTGGCCAGAACAGCAAACAGCTCCAGCTGAGACTCCTGGAGCGACTCCACATCATCGGCACCCCCAAAGGAGTACACACGCGAGCTGACCATGTTGGGCCTGTGCATGTCTTTCACGCGCTCTACGAACCCGTCCAAGCGCCCCACATAGCCGCCACGCCATTCGCCGGATGCAGCGAACTGGCGAGCCTTTGCGACCAGGTACTCGGGCGGCGACAAGGTGCTGAGCGAGTCGTCAGCCTGACCGCCGCTCTTCCACTGCTTACCGGACAAAAGTCCGGCGGCGATCTCGAATGCCAACGAACTGCTGGCGGATGCTGCAGGCACGGCTCGGACCCAGTCGAGCATCAGCTCGATGGTCAGCAAGCGCACATCTGTCCAATAGTTTCGCAGGGCGGCCTGGAAGGCGCCCTGCTGCAGTACTGGCCTCAATCGCTCCTGTGAAGCAGCATCATCTGCCTCCAGGCCCAACCTCGTGCAGAACGCAGGCCAAGCCAGCCCGAGATCGTCAATGGTGATGAACGCCGTCTTGTCGTAGAGCTGGTACGGCTCGTGATCGAAGGCCAACGTGCCCCACCACTTGCTGAGCACGTCAGCCAACCATTCCGCGGCGGCCTGATCACCGCGCAGCACGGCCGCGAGCAGCATCCGAGCCGTCTCTTCGATGTGCTTGACGTTCAGGCGTGCCAAGGTAGGTAACGATGCCCAGTCCACCGCATGCGCGTCGCGATTTCGCCGAGGCTTGTCGGGCCGCCCGTTCTCCCATCCCGCAACAAAGGTGGAGAGCACCTCGTCATAGACACGATTGAGCGGCGGCCTCAGCAGCACCATCTGCTTGTGACTGTGCTCGATGATCCCTTGCTCTTCGACCCGGAAGGCCCACCAGTTGCTGAGCTGAAACATCATCAGCGGCGGCATCTGCATCAGGTGTTCCCGGATCTCGACGGGCGATGCGCGAAGCTCGTCGTCGTCAAGATGCTGCAGAAGGTGGCACAAGCGACGCAGTGGCCGGGTGTCTCGGACCATGCCCTCAATCGCAGCCTCGAAGATGCCGCGATAGACGTTGCTCCAGTTCTTGTGCAGGGTTCGATCGAAGATGCTTTGCGAATCCGGCAGGAGCGCCCAGCTGCCTTGCTCGCCGGCCTCCGTCTTGTCCAAGCAGGCCGCCAGCAGCAGTCCGTGCAGGTCGATCAGCGCGCTATAGGCGCGCTCAAATCCCTCGTTGTCGGGCTTGGCTGCCATGTTTCGCGCATCGGCGGCCAACTCACCGAGGATGGCTTCAACCCGGATGCCATACCGCTCTCGCGATGTCGGCTGCAGTACCACCGACCAGCGCAGTAACCACCGATGCCAAGGCAGAAGCCCCGGGCCGTCCGCCACCATGGCGAGAGGCAACTCGCTTTCGTAGGCCGTGCCGGGACTCATCGGCAACGTGAGCAATGGCCAAGACTTGTTGACACCAAAAGCTTTCGGATTTTCCGGCCGAGGGGAAGCCAGTGCCCGGCGGTACCAGGATTCGACAACCAGCCTGACAACCCAGATGCGAACGTCCACCAATCGAGCCTGCGCCCGTAGGCGCAGTTCCCCCTGGACATCACCCTCGCGGAACCCCCTGCCAATCAGCATGCGCGGCCCTTCCGGGGCTTTGTCGTCCGCATAGGACGGCACCGGAAACCAGCCCTTCGCAATGCCGCCGGCCAACACTTGAAATGAGTTCAGGCGCTGCACGTCTCTGGGCAGCGCCACGTTGACCGTGTAGCGCTGGATGACCCTGGCCTGCACCTCGGGCCGAAGAAACTCCACCGTTCGAAACAGGAAGAACGCCGTCAGTGCGGCATTGAGGACGAACCAAGCAGTGTCGATTACCGCCCAGCCTGGCAGCCATGCCGTTCCCCATGTACTCAACATCAGGTACTGGACGCCCATCACGACGACCAAGCCTAGCGAGGACAGGCCCGCTGCAAGCCCGCCCGAGTCGAGCATGTAGAGGTGAATGAAGGCCTCCGCCGCCGGCCTGCGTTGCAGGTAGACGGCTACGAACGAGATCACGATCGGGTAGACCAGCGCAGCCAGCGTCGCCTGGATGGTCCACACGGTAGAGAAATGCGTCAGATGTTCTGCGGCCTCCCACTTGAGCCAGGCGGGGGCGAACCAGGCCTGTGGAAGCACTGCCGCCAACACCAGCAGCGCGATCTGCAAAGCCAGCAGCGAGAAAGCAAGCCGCAAAGGGTGCTCGCCAGCGAAGAGCAGATCCCGCTCCAACTTGGACAGCGCCAGACGGCGCCTGCAGTTGTTCTGCGCGAACCACGCGGCCTCGTCGCGGAGCGCAACCGTGCGGACGGACCATGGAGTCCGCAACAAGTCTCTGGCCAGGCGAAGCGCGCGCATCAAACGCATCCGCCGCACCGTCGGCGCTTTGTCGAAGTCAAGTTGACTCTTGCGATGCTCTCCGAGCCAAACTCGCTTCCGCTCATGGTGTGCCTTGGAGCGGTTTCGCCGGGTCGGCCCCTGCCGACGCCTCGTCAGAGAACAGGGCCAAACCGATCTGGAATCGGCCGCCGCAGGCGTGGCACACCAGGCGCCTACCGGCCTTGAGTTCGCCCGGCGAAACCTTGAACACCACTTCGCATGACGGCCCAGGGCACGGGACCTCTTCGAGAACCGGACGCCACACGCACTGCCCATCGGCGTCCACTGACAGGTCGTAGTCCATCCCGCAATCCAGACAAGCCGCCGACAGCGCGCTCTGCCCTGTTGGAATGCGCCGTCGCACGGTTTTCCCGCAGTCGGAGTTCATGCACTCGATGGAACAGAACGTGCCGAAGTTGATATTGAAGACTGGTGAGGACAGCACGCCGTCGAGCAACTCGATGATCGTCAAGCATCGCTCGTACAGCTTGGCCAAATCCGGCTCGCCCACTTCTTCCAGCTGCTTCAACGTGGGCATGTGAAGGTACGACCCCAGCGCGTCATAGTGGGCCTTGATCGCACGCAGGCCAAATACCTGTTCGGCGCCAAGTGAAGTCATCTCCTTTGCGGCGACACCTGGCACCTCTTCGATGCCATAGGCGATGCTTGACCCCTTATCGGCGTGCGGCTCGATGTCGATGAGCAGTTGCATCACCTTCTTGGGCTGCCAGGTGCGGTACTCAGCCTGCGGAATCTCGTCACGGTAGGACTGCGCTCGCTCGTAGGTCACCGACTCGATGGCCATGCGAAGCTCAAGCGCAGCAAACTTCAAGCGTGCCCTGTCGCCGCTGGCGAGTTCTGCACGAGCGCGACCCACAGATTCGCGTGCCAGGTGCCGGAAGCTCGGTGTCATGCCGACTCCGCTTCGAAGAACGCCCACGCGATGCGGTAGTCCTCTTCGCGGTTGGCACGGGCGAACGGGGCGACGTAGCGGCGTTCCACGGTGCGGACACCGCCGGGCAGCGTGTCGTCGGTCACCCACTGGGTGACGACGGTGCCGTCCGGCACCAGCCACTGGCCGTCCTTATAGAGGTCTTCCCAGCCCAAGTTGCCTTCGCGCACCATCCCTTCCGGAGTGTGAATGCGAGATTTGGGTGTCTTGGTTGCGCCCTTGCGCGGCAATCCGACACCGACGAGGCCCTTGCTATTGGTGAACGCGATACGGCCATTGATGTCGTACCAGGTATCTCGCTCGTAGCCCTGCATCACTGGGAACTGCACGCGGTAGACCAGCAGCAACTCATCAAGCTTTAGGCCCAACGCTTGGGCGACTATCACGTCAATCTCAACCAACGCCATTCGACGCCCGTAGTCGCTGCGCAAAGCACAGTCGCGTGTCCAGGTACTGGTCAGTGTCTGCCAGAAGTCTTGACGTAGACGTGGGTTGTTGGGTTGACTCCAGGACTGGTCAGCGAAGGCGGGCTGACAGACGCGTTCCCACAGCGGTGCAAAGTGAGTTGTCAGGCAATTGAGAGCCAGGACTCGCGGGAGTGCAGGTTGAATATCAGACGGCCGTAGAACGAAGAGCGCTTCGGCCGTGTCTCCACGAAAGTTTGACTTGCCAGTACTCTTCACCATGAAGTCGGCGACGATTGAACTCCAAGAGGCCGCAAGCGCTACTAGTTGATCCGTACTTTCTAGCGCAACGGAAAACGCTCCATCCGTGTGTGCATATCCCGGCGGAATGATCGCTGGAGTCAGAGTTCGCTCGCCGGCGGGAGGGATCATCTTGCGCATTGCGAGGCGGAAAAGTTCAGCCATCGGAACGGGCCGATGACCTTCAAGGTGGGACCAGCTGACTCGTGGTGTTCGCGAAGCGTAGAGGCTCTTGTCCGAGGTCGGCAGGTAGTTCGCCCTTGGTAGATAGTCGTTTGGCAGTGCCACCAAGTCGATCGTGTCGTAGTGACTGTTTGCCGTGCAAACTCGCCGGGGCGTCTTGTTGAATGGGTTCGCAACAGAGATGTGCGGACCAGAAATTACTAGCTCCGAGGCATCGCTTGAGAATTCGTTCAGCTTCATGTCACGCGGCACGATAGTGCCGTCCTTCTGGGCCCCTACCTCATGCCAGTAGGTTGAAGGCGAAGTGAAATACGCTGACCCGCAGTTCTTCAACGTTTTCGAGCTTGTTGCCAATGTTGCAAGAACAGCGCTAAGAGCCTGCGCGTGCAGCGCCGGCAGACGTGCTCGCCGAGGTGAGGTTCCCGGCTCATCGTATAGCTGCGCGAAGACAGCCAGTGCGTCGTCGTTAACTCGAACGATTCGCTGGGCGTGCCCGGCGAGGTTCCACTGACCGGCGTCGTTCTTGTATCCGTCAACTGGTCCAGCACCATCGTGCTGGTAACACGCATCCACAGTGGCAGGCGCAAAGAGGTTGGCCAACTGGTCAAAGCCTGGTGCATCGCGACCTGGGCCATATATGTTGACGCTGTACTTGGTCAGGTGGTGAACGTCAGCGAACAATGCCAGTTCGTTGACGAACTGAAAGTGCGCTCGCAGTCGCCGATACAACGCCTCACGAAGAGCGCCACCTTTAGGGTCGTCATATGGCCCCTCAGGATGCAGCAGCCCGGCTACGCCCTTTGGCCCAATCAAGGCCCATGCGGTAGGCATAAAGCACTTGTACAAATTGGTCTGCACGCCCTTGAGCAGCGGGTAGTTCTGCACGGCATTGAGGAAGTTCTGCGTGCCATCTGCATCTTCGAGTTCTGCGGTCCATGCAGCTTGCAAACCCACATGCTGGGCGAAAGCTTCTGCCCTGCGCTGAGTCAGCTCCGTGGCGCTAAAGTCGCGCACTGCAAACTGCGGATTGAACTCGCCCAAGACGCCGGACTCGTACCACTCAACTTTCAGCCACGGCGGATTGCCCACGACGAGGTCAAAGCCACCGCGCTGCAACAGAACGTCGGCAAAGCAGAGTTGCCAGTGCATGAAGCGCTGCTTCATGGCCAAGGACTCCGCCAGCGGCACACGCGGAAAGTGCTCACGCAGCCGGCTGATGCGCAACTGGCCGAACTTGTCGTGAAGGTTGGGCAGCTCAGCCGCCTGGGAAAGCGGCAACTGGGTCTCAAAACCATCGAGCGTGGGCTGCACCTCAGGCACCAGCACCTGCGGCGCCGGCGGCGCTGTAAGCTGCAAGTCCAGCTCGGGCTGCAGGGCAATGTCCACCACATTGCCTTCCAGGATGGCGCCCACCTCCATCCACCAGGCTTCGCGGCTGGGCAGCGTGTTGCTCTGCGTGATGGGCCAGAACCACAGCGCACACCAGTAGTCCATCACGAGCTTCAACCGGCGAAAGGGCGTGGCCAGATCGCCGTCTTCGTTCAGCAAGCCCTGGCGGCGGATGGCCTCCTTCTCGGCACGGCTGACGACAACTTGCGCCGCATCAGGCGGGGCATCGCGAGAGGCTTTGCGGTGCGGCCACACATCGATCGGGTCTTCGGTTCGGGCGCGGTCGCGCACCAGGGCCCTGGTGTGCTCGTCCCACAGCTCCTGCACCTTAGTGCTGAGCTGCTGAAGACGGGCCACCTCGTGATGCGCAAGAGGCGCATTGAAGGCCTTGCGCCACTTTTTCAGGCGCTCGAAGTCTTCGGGGTAGAGCTTCTTGGCGTCCTTGTCGGCATAGTCGGCCATACCGGGATCGGGCAGCAGGAAGTGCCAGATCTCGTCGGCCTTCCGCGGCTCGGCGCGGGTGACAGGGCGGGGTGGCTCTTCATGCCAGGCGGGCTTGGCACCCTTGAGCAGCTTACCCGGCGGGAAGACCTGGGCACGCGCACCGATAAGGCTGTTGCCGGCAAACAGCTGGTAGCCGAACCAGGGCACACGCGCCGGCAACGGGCGGCCCTGGCCATCGGCCTCGCCATAGATTGCGTTCAGCCACAACGACACCTCGGCCAGTTCCACCGCCACCGGGTTCAAGTCGACGCCGAACACGTTGCGGTCGGCCAGCACCATGCGCACCTTTTGCAGTTCCTGCGGGTACTCGTCATGCGGGATGCGCTTGCCCAGCTCGGCCTGCTTACGTTCGAGGTACGCATCGGCCAGCTGGTTAACGGCTTCGTTCAAGAACGCCGCGCTGCCCATGGCGGGCTCACACACGGTGATGGTGAGGATGTCGTCGGCCTTCTTGACCCGGTCGCTGTTCAACAGCTCCTTCAACGCGTACTTCACCAGACATTGGGTGAGCACCTGCGGCGTGTAGTAGCTGGCGCTCTTCTGCCGGTCGCGGCCTGCCAGGCGGTAGATGAAGCTGCCCTTGACGTGCTTGCGCAGCTCGCGGTGGCCAGCGTCGCTAACATCGAAGACGCGCTCGTCTTCGTGGTACTCGCTCAGGCGAGTGGCTGGCACGAACCAGGCGTTTTCCAGTTTGTCGGCTTCCGAGTCGCCCGAGGCTCGGCCGCGGCGGCTGGTGGGCTCGTCGGCAGCCACATCATCGGCGTCGTCATCGTCGCTGTCGTCGTCACTGCGGGCATCGGTGTTGCCGCCACGGCCCTTCTTGGGCGCTGGTTTCACCTCGTACAAGTCTTCGGCCGCGAAGAAGCCGCGGTAGCTGAGCAGCGCCTCATACACCGCGCCCAACTGATTGATGGAGAGCAGCTGGTAGCTGACGCGCCCACTGCGGCGGCCCTTGCCCTGCCCTCGGGTCAGCGACATCAGGCGGACGATGTCTTGCCACACATGGTTGGGGAAGCGCACTTTGGCCAATAGTGGCAACGTACTGTCGTCGAACAGCCGGCTGTCCAATGGCGCCATCGCAAAGGTGTCCTTGGCGCCGGAGACCGTGGCCAAACCGGTGCTGCCCAACTGGGTTTGCACGGGCGCACCCAGACCGCAGCCCTGGGACACCAGCTTGAACAGGCGGCGCAGCGTGGCGTCGAAGTAGAAGCCGTCGCGCGCGTGCGGCGTGTTCAGCGGCTGCATCTCCAGGTCGCGCAGGCTCTCCAGGCTGTAGCCCTTGAGGTAGACCTCACTCTTGGCGATGGGCACGTAACCCAGTTCAGGCCGTGCCTCGATGTAGAACATGAACAGCAGCCGGTACACCATGCGCAGGCATTCCAGACTGAGTTCGGCCGGGTCCAGCTTGTACTGGCCGGAGTACACGCTCTTCTTGCTGCCGCTGGCCTGCTCGTCGAGCTGGCGAGCGGCCTCGTTGCCCAGCAACTCAATGGCCTTGCGCAGCGCGAACTTCAGGTCTTCGCTGACGCCGAAGGCGTGCTTGTGCGCGTTTTCGTCCAGGCGTTGCAGCAGGCTGTTGCCTTCGCCCGGCGCGAGGCAATCCTTGTGCAGCAACGCGGCGCAGGCCTTCAGGGTGTCAGCGTCTTTGCGGTCAAGGATGTCGGCCCAGTCGAAACGCAGCGCTCGGTTGTTGGGCCACTTGTACCGGTCCAACAGCAGCCAGTGGTCCAGGCCCGCCACCAGCACGTAGCGCGGTGGAGCCTCGGCGCCGAAGACGGCGCCGGACAGCATGTCGGCCCAGGCTTCGTTGTGAAGTGGGCTTGGGACGGGCTCGCCACCGTAGTGCAAAGCCTGCAGCTTGTGGTCGAGCAGGTCTTCGTTTTCGGCGCCCGGCTGGTAGGCGGGAATCACCGCCAGCTTGGCGCCTTGCACTTGCCACACCGGAATGGGCTGACCGGGCACCCACTCGTGCTGCGCAGGTTGCTTGGCCGGCGCGTCGTAGCCCAGCGCCTGCATCAGGCCGGTCTGGATTTGCGTGAAGAGCTGCCAGCGTTCGGCATCGCCATCGGAAGCAGCTCGGCTGCGCTGCACCTGACCGCGCAGGCCAAACCACTTCTGCGCCCAGGCCTGAAGTCGCTTATGGGAAGCGCGGTGCGCTTCGTCGCCCGGATATTCGGCCTCGGCCGCTTCCCAGGCGTCAAGCCGCACCTTGATGTCGCCCTTGAAGACTTCGGCCAAGTAGTGGTGGCTGTAGAACTCGTTTTCGTTGGCGATGCCAGCGAAGGTTTGAACGGCGTCAAGGACGGGCATGTCAGGCTCCTGTGGCGCCGGCGCCGGGGTTGGACGCAACGGGATGGCACACAGCGGCCAGCACCTGGATCCATGGCTGGGGCTCGGTGGTCAGGGTGTCGTGCACCCACTGTCGGTAGTCGTCGAAGACACGAGCGATCTGCTGGCTGCGCTGCTCGTAGCGGCCCCGCTTGACGGTTTCCAGCTGCCGCTCCAGGTCTCGGGTCAGTTGCTTCAACTGGCTGGCCTGCAAGCGCTGCAGCTCGTCCAGCGTGCCTTGAAGCCGTTCTTCCAGTCGGGTGGCGAACACCGACTGCTGCTTCAGCATGAAGTCGTGCATCGTTGTCACCGCCTGCGGTAGAGCAGATTGCATGGCCTGGGTTGCCAACACCAGTTCGGCACTGTGGCCGCGGTTGGGCAGCTTGCCGGCCTGAAGGCCGGCGCGCTTTGCAAAGCCATCGAAAGGTTCCAGCGCAAATGCACCGGCGCCAGCGGCGCCGACGAGGCGGTGTGCCACCTGCCACTCCACCAGCAAGGGCTGGCCCTTGCGGTTGGGCACCAGACTCATCAGGATGAAGGCCTGCTCACCCGGTTGCAGCTTTGGGCTTTGCAGCAGCGGCGCCCGGTGACGACCGAAGTGCGTGAGCACGCGGTCGCCCAGCCAATCCATGATGGGATGCTGGGGCCACAGGTAGTGCAGTTGCGGCCACGTGTCTTCTTCTGCGCGAGCCTGGCGGGCGGCTTCGATGGCGGTGGCCATGCGGTTGGCGTCGGCGCACAGCGAGTAGAAGTCGTTGTCGGCCTGCACCTCACGCGGGAGCTGACGCAAGCGCTCTTGCAGGTCACGCGGCGCAGTCAAGGCGATGATGCTGTCGGCATCGTGTGCCACCCATTGGCACAGCGACTGGCCCTGGTTCAGTTGGGTCAGCGCGGTCTTGGCGTAGTGGAAATCACCACTGAACAGCGACGCGGGTTCGTCAATCTGCGAAGTGCTGCTGACTGGCGCAGGTTGAGGGGCTGCCGTGGTGTCGCCCACTGTGCCGCCAAACAGCTGCATCAGGAAGTCGGCTTCGTTGTCGCTGGTGCTCGCGGCGGCCTTGTCCAAAGTGGCTTCAACCTGCTCGGGGCTCAAGCCGTCGGCCATGAAACCGGTGACCTTCTCAGCTTCCTTGTCGGGGTCGTAGACGTTCAGAAAGGCCGATGGGTCACCCAAGTTGAAGTTGGCCTGCTCGTCCTTCTTCTCCAGGATTTCAAGAATGCGCAAGTCGCCCTTGATGCGCTCGTTCACCGTCTCGGTGAAGAGGTAGACGATGTGCGGTTGGTGCTTCTGGCCATAGCGATCTACTCGCCCATTGCGCTGCTGGAAGACCATCAGCGACCAGGGCAGATCGAAGTGCACCAGCCGGTGGCAGAAGTAGTGCAGGTTCAAGCCTTCGCTGGCCACGTCGGAGCAGAGCAGCACGCGCAGCGGATCGTCGAGGCGACCGAAGCGCTCGACCAGATCCTGCTGCTGCGTATCTGACATGCCGCCGTGCAGGACCTCAAGCTGGCCCTTCTTCAACTTCAAGTCAGCGCCGAGCTGCTGAGCCAGCCAGTTCAGCGTTTCGATTCGCTCGGAGAAGATCACCAGACGGTCGGAAGCTTCGTCAACCTGCCAGCCAAAATCTGCGGCCCTCAACTGGGTTAGCAGCCGCTGGTACTTGCTAAAGCTTTTGGCACCGGGGTCATTCACCAGCGCTTGCAGTGCCTCTTGAAGCACCTGCAGGCCAGACACCTCAGTGCGCTCGTCGCCGGACTGGCCGCTCTTCGCGGACAGCAGCTGAATGCGCTTTACCGTCGACTCCAGCGCAGCGGCCGGGCTGGAAAACAAGCCCTTCTGCAGGCCGATGCGTTGAAGCTCCTGCTGGCGGCCAGCCTTGTGCTGGCCACCCTGCGTGAATTCCACTTCGAGCAAGGCGCGGTAGGCCGCCTCCTCCATGGCCGACGCCGATTGGTGCAGGCATGTTGTCTTGCGTTCCCGGAACTCGCCCACGACCTGATCGCGTATGTCCTTCTTGAAGCGCCGGATGACCAGGCCCTTGCTGCGAAAGTCCTCCGGCGTGTAGTCGTCGGGATCGGAAATCGCCGTAGGGTCCAACAAGCTCATCAGCGACGCGAAGCTGCGCGCCGAGCCGTCATGGGGTGTGGCCGACAACAGGATCAGCGTGTCGGAACGGGTGGCCAATAACTTGGCCAGGCGTGCACGCCGTGACAGGCCGGTCTCACCGGCCCGAGCGGCGACGTTGTGGCACTCGTCGATGACGATGACATCCCACCACGCGTTTTCCAGATAGTTGCGGTACTCCAGATTGCTCTTGAGGGTATCGATCGAGATGATGCTGCGATCGAAGTAGTTGAACGGGTTGTGGTTGGCCGGGATGCGATTGCGTACCCGAGCCAAGCCGACAGAGTCCAAGCGCACCAACGGGATCGAGAAGCGGCTCCACCACTCCTTCTGGAACTGGGTGAGCATGGCCTTCTGCGTGACCACGAGGATGCGCTTGCCCCTGCCTCGTTGAATCAGCTCGGTGGTCAGCACACCGGCTTCCAGCGTCTTGCCCAGGCCGACGGCGTCGGCGATGAGGATGCGCGAGCGAGGTTGCCGCAGCGCCTGCAGCGCAGGGTCGAGCTGATACGGCACCAAGTTCATCACACCGCGGTGGCCAAGATGGATCCTCTCGTCGTTGGCCACATTGCGGCGGCGCAGGCTCTCCAGGTACAGCAGCGATGCGTTGAAGGTCGGGCTGGCGTCGGGCACGAGTTCAGTCTTGGCCGGGTCGAGTACCTCGATGTGGTCCTCCAAGGCGGACAGAAACAGCGCAGTCGTACCGCGCACCAGGTCTGACACGCCGTCGCAGGTGAGCAGCCATCCGCCGTCCGTCGATGGATCGGCCCGGCGTATAAGCCACTCTTCGTCGCGGATGACCACCCGGGAACCGGGTGCGTAAGGAAGAAGCATGAGTCGGTGTGCGGTGGGTTCGGTTCTGGGCGGGGGATGCTGCGGGCCTGAACCGATCAGCGAACTGCCTTGCGGCCGGTGGAAGTGCGCTGCGGTGGCGTGGCGATCTGGTGCCGTTCGCAATGCTCGCGCACCAGGTACTCGACCATGTTGCTGAGCGTTCGATGCTCGCGCGTCGAGGCCAGCCGCAAGAGGTCTTTCAGCTCGGGCGTGACGCGAAGGTTGAGCGTTTCAGTCTTGCGGTCCATGGCGGCAGCCTCGCGGACAGGGGTGTGCCGCAAATGTAACGCAGATGTATGCCGCAGGCGCCTCTGGTTTCACCTGTCATGCGAGACATGGCTCGACGTGGCGCAGCAAGTCTTGAGGCCGACAGGTTCGTGGTCGATGCAGGCCCAAAAACTGAACGTCGAAGGCTTGGAAATTCCCGTTTCGTTGCATCGAGGCATCAGTCGCAGACTTTCTTTGCCGCCTACTTTGTCGAACCCGCTCGACCCAGTGAATTACCGATCAAACCGAGTCAACTGCAGTCAACTCGTTTGACGCATCGTGCCTGCGTCGGCGGCCTTTTCTTTGATGACTCCGTGCTGCATAACGTAGTTCTGTCCGCAGCGCTACTGCGACAAGGCCACGCAATCACAGGAGCGTTATCAGCATGAACTCATTCACTCGACCTGCCTTACGAGGCGAATGCAGCCTCGCCTTGCTGGACCCGCAATTGATCAAGCTGTCGGCATGGGGCCAACCTGACGAATGCGAATTCGGCAACGATCGATTCCAGCATCTGAAGAGTTTGATCGGTGGCTGCGTTGGAAACTTGCAGCCAGTGAAGGTGCGGCCGACGCCGCACATCACCATGGTCCTCTACGCCGAAGCAGACGCGGAGCCCGACGGCTTCGAGTTGGTGTTCGGGTACGCGCGACATCGGGCTTGTCTTGAGCTTGGATTGCCAGTGCTGGCCATGATCGAGCGACTGTCGGAAGTGGACGCCCTGCGGCAGTTTGTATTCGAGTATCGCGGCCATGCCAGGTGGCGGCCATGGCGCTTGGGCAGGGCGCTGAATTGCGCACTGCGCGCAGGGCTGTTCCGCAGTCTGCGCACTGCTGCCCAGGAGCTATCGATGAGTGTGGGTGAGACAAGTCTCTTGGCCGAGATCGGACGATTGCCGAACAGCGTCCGTCTTGCCTACGGAAATCTGGATCTGTCGCCGCTACAGGCGAGAAAGCTGGTAAAGGCCTATGCCGTCAGTCCCCACATCGTTGAGCTGAACTCTAAGAAGCGGCAGTTCCGAAACTGCGGCACCGCTCCAGCCGTCCTTTCCACTTTGACCCAGGAGGTCGAATGAAGAATCGACATCGCTCCCCTTTGCCGGTTGACACGTCGCTGGAAAACGCGCCGGGCCGCGCACTGCTCTGCAGAGTGATCGACGTTGACCTCGGAGTCGGTTTCGGTGACATGACCGTTCGATGCTTGGCTCATAGCGATGGACAGGTAGAACTTCTCGACTTGATGTTCGCCGCTATCGATGTCCAGATTCTGGAATCGGCCATCGCCGATACGCGCATGGCGGCGAGCGCAGTCGGGCCATTGCCAAATTGCGGTTCGACGGCTTACTCAGGTGGGCATTGCCGTAGCAGCGACCAGGCCGGCACGAGCCAATCGAGGGAAACATGAAAGCGTTGATCCCCTCAGTGCACGCCAGCGTCAGGAGCCATCAATGCGGCAACGCCGCATTGATGGGGCAAGGCGTTCAGCCGCAGCCCCCGAATCGGCTCGCGCCCCCAGCGCGAACGATTCGGGCGGGGGGAGCCGTTTCCCGTGGCGCAGCGCCAGCGGAGCAGCCGCCCCCAGGCGGCGATAGGGAAATGGGGGGCGCAGCCCCGGCGCCGCGCGAAGCGCGG